>JBBAVO010000240.1:0-4446 GCA_040397635.1 Pirellulales bacterium | reverse complement strand
TCGACCACCCGATTGGGCACGTCGCCGCGGCCAAAGAGCAGGAAGTCGAGCGCCAGGTTGAGACGGTTGCCCTTGCTCCAACCGAACACGATGTCGAGCGGGGAACCGTTCTTGGTCATCTCCATCGCCAGCTGCGCGATCGTGTGGGACACCGACACACAGTCGTGCGCCGTGATCACGAAGAAATCCCCCTCCTGCCGCACGCCGATGATCGGCGCGTTCTCGAATTCGCTCGTGTCGCCGTAGTGCACCTCGAGGAAGACGATCGGCACGCCCGACGGGATGCGATGCTTGCGGCGGATCTCCGCTTCCTTCTCCGCCAGCGACCGCTGGCCGGGGCGGTGCGGCACGAGTACCTGGAACGTGCCGTCCAGGCAGATGTCGGTCCAGAGCATCCGGGCGGCATCGTCGGCGAAGCGAAACTCCTTGAGTCGCATCTCCTCGGCCCGCCACAACCGGGAGAAAATCGAGATCGCCAGCACGCAGCCGATGAAGATCGACGCGATGATGATGCCGTCGGGCCGCTCGATCATGTTGGCGATCGTGGTGTAGATGAACACCAGACAGACCAGGAAGAAGTAGGCGAGCGAAGCGCGGCGGCCGAACACACCCGATCCATCCGCCGGGAGCGGCTTGTGGCCGATGTCGACGAGCGTCGCGATGGCGGCGCTGGTCATGAGCACGAGTACGCCGGTTGCATACGCGCCGCCCTGCGCCGACACGTCGGCGTTGAATGCCCAGGTGACGAGGAGGTTGATCGCCGTGAAGGCGAGCACCAACGGCCGGTAGGCCGCCGCCCATTCCGGTGCCATCCCGTAGCGCGGCAGATACCGCGGCACCATGTTGAGCAGGCCCGCCATCGCCGACGCCCCTGCGAACCAGAGGATGAGGATCGTGCTGATGTCGTAGACCGTGCCAAACACGCGGCCAAAGAGCGGGCAGATCGGATGCGGGCTCTCGCCATGGGCGAGGTAGGCCAGTGCCCGGTCCATGGCCTTGCCCTTCACGGGTTCGAGCCGGAGTTCATCGGCGGGAATGAGCGTGTCGGTGCCGGTGACGAGCGATGACCCGATCAGAAACACCGACATGATCAGAGCGGCGGTGGCGAGCAGTTTCCGCGTGTTGGCGATCCGGGCCGCGGCATTGGTGGGATCGTCCTTCGTTCCCTCCATCAGATGAATCTGCAGCACACCGGTCTCGAAGCCGCTCATGCCGAGTGCCAGTTTCGGAAACACGATGCAGGCGATGCCCAGCACCACCCACATGCCGCTGCCGCTGATCGGCGCGTGGCTCAGGTGGTAGTTGCCGGCGGAGATCTCAGAGAACCAGTGGTGCAGGAGGGACGGGTGTGTGACCAGATGAAAGAGCCCCGCCCCGACCACAATCGCCGTCAGCCCGAGATAGGCGACGACGAGCACGAGCGCCAGTCCCACGACCTCGCTGAAGCCCTTGAGGAACATCGCTCCCAGCAGCACGAGCAGGCTGCAGGTCACGACCATCTCGCTCTCCATGAACGCTGGCACCTGCGCAGCGTAGTAGGAGTTGCTGACCAAGTGCGCCGCGGCGTCGGCCGCGGAGAGCGTTTTTGTGATCACGAAGTCGGTGGCCGCGAAGCCTACGAGCACGAGCACCACGATCTTGTTCCACCAGCCGTGAAACAGACGCTCGATCATGCCGATGGAGCCGACCCCGTCGGGTGTCTCCCCCGCCACGTGACGATAGACGGGGAGCGCGCCAAAGAGTGTCACAAGCACGAGGATCAGCGTGGCGATGGGTGCGAGCGTGCCTGCTCCCTCGAAGGCGATCGACGGCTGGTAGCCGAGGGTGCTGAAGTAGTCGACACCACACAAGCACATGATCAGCCACCAGGCGTAGTGGTGCTGCGGGTGCGCGTGCTCGTCAAGCTGCTGCGCAGACGTTGGCCGACTCATGCGCGTTTGGCCCCCACGAGCGTACCGACGCGTTCCCCCGAGACGGCCCGCTCGATGTTGCCTTCCCGCCGGTAGTTGAAGACAAGGATCGGCATGGCGTGCTCCATGCACTGCGAGATCGCGGTGGCATCCATCACGCGGAGATTCTGCTCCAGCACCTGCTGGTAGGTGAGGTCGCGGTAGAGCATGGCATGCGGATTCTTCTCCGGATCGTCGGAGTAGACACCGTCCACGCGGGTGGCCTTCATGAGGATGTCGGCCTCCAGTTCGAGCGCCCGCTGGGCGGCCGCCGTGTCGGTCGTGACGAACGGGCTGCCGGTGCCGGCCGCCAGAATCACGATCCTGCCCTTTTCCAGGTGCCGCTTGGCACGGCGGCGGATGTAGGGCTCGGCCACGCCCTCCATGCGGATGGCGGTCATCAGACGGGTCTGCACACCGAGGCTCTCGATGGCATCCTGCAGGGCCAGCCCGTTGATCACCGTGGCGAGCATCCCCATGGAGTGCCCCGTGGCCTCCTGGATGCCGGCATTGCCGGCGGTGAAGGACGCCCCGCGGAGGATGTTGCCGCCGCCGATCACGACGGCCAACTGCGTGCCGCGAGCCGCCGCCTGGACGGTCTGCCGGGCGATATGGAGCACCTCCTCCATCGAGATGCCGCGCTCACCCTGACGGGCGAAGCTCTCGCCCGAGAGTTTGAGGAGTACGCGACGGTAGAGACCGGCGTCCATGATGGTGAGGCGATCGGACCGGGGTGTGGGTGCTGGTTTCAGCCGCCGATACGCCAGTTTTCCAGACGCTTGACCTGCAGCCCGGCCGAGCTGGCGAGTTGGCCAACGGTCTGCTTGTCATCCTTCACAAAGGGCTGCTCGAGGAGCACGCACTGACTGAAGAAGTTGCGGAGCCGGCCTTCGATCATCTTGGCGATGATGTTCTCAGGCTTCCCCTCCTTGCGGGCCGCGTCGCTGAGAATCTCACGCTCTTTGGCGACGATCTCGGGATCGAGATCCTCCTTGGAGAGCGCCTGCGGCGCCATCGCAACTGCGTGCATCGCCACGTCCTTGGCCACCTCGGCCGCGGTCGCGCCGGTGGTGTTGCCGGTCACCTCCACGAGCGCAGCCTTCGAGCCGTCGTGGTGGGCGTAGCCGCCGCAGGGGGCGTCGACTCGGCAGATCCGCGACAGTTCGAACACTTCCCTCATGCGATTGAAGAGGTCGTCCTTCAGTTCGCCCAGCGTGCGGTCGGGATGGGCCAGACTCTTCTGGGCGAGGAGGTCGGCGGGCGTCGCAGCGCCCGGGCCGAGCGCCAGGGTCTTGGCGATGTCGTTGACAAAGTCCTTGAAATCCGGACTGCCAGCCACGGGGGCACTTTCGCACTTCATCTCAACCATCGCCCCGACCCCCTTGGCCAGGTCGGTGTAGACGGCGAGTCGGCCGGTGGAGGTCTCGCGATCGGCCCGCAGGGCCTGAGTCTTCACACCCTGCTTCCGCAGCCACTCAACAGCCTCTTCGGTGTTGCCGCCGCATGACTGAAGCGCCTTCTTGCACTCCATCATCGGCAGGCCCGTCTTGTCGCGGAGGGCCATCACAGCCGCTGCGGTGATCTCAGCCATGGTCTATCTCCTTCGTGAATCGGCCGTGTATCGGCGGTTTGAGAACGCGTATGTTTCGTTTGGCTGCTAGAGGTCAACGCCGGTTGGCAGCCCTGCAGGACCGGCACCGCGGAAGGTCAATTGGGCAAACACCATCACAGCCCGCTGGAACCACCCGCTGGAACGACCTGCTTGGCCGCTCGGAATCAGATCACGTCTTGGGGGGCTTTGGCACGGCCCGCTTCACGTTCGCTCTGGCCTTGGGAGCGGGCTTGGCGGACTTGCCGTCCTCTCCAGCCTGACCGCCTGCCTCGGCGCCCTCGGCCTTGGCCTGCGACTCTGTCGCGGTCTGTGCCTTGCCCTCGAGGATCGCGTCGGCCAGCCGGGCGGCGACCAGTTCAATCGAGCGAATCGAGTCGTCGTTGCCCGGGATCGGCAGGTCGATGACATCGGGATCGCAGTCGGTGTCGATCAGCGCCACGGTCGTGATGCCCATCTTCCGAGCCTCGTTGACGGCGTTCTTCTCCTTCTTGGGATCGAACACCACCAGACACTCCGGCAGCCGGGACAGCGTGCGGATGCCACCGAGATTGCGAAGCATCTTGCGATGCTCGCGGCGGAGCGATGACTGCATCTTCTTGGAGTAACCGCCGAATGCCTCAGAGGGAATCAGCGCATCGAGTTCCTCGAGGCGTGTCAGCCGATTCCGGATGGTACGGAAGTTGGTGAGAGTGCCGCCGAGCCAACGATCACTCACATAAGGCATGCCGCAGCGGGCGGCCTCGCGGGCCACGGCCTCGGCGCCCTGCCGCTTGGTCCCCACGAAGAGCACAAGCACGCCGGACGAGGCTACTTGCTTGAGATACTTCCGCGCCCGCAGCAGGCCGCGGATCGTCTCGCGGACGTCGATGATGTGGATGAGGTTGC
>JBBAVO010000239.1:0-4455 GCA_040397635.1 Pirellulales bacterium | reverse complement strand
TGAAGGCCGCCCGACAGCGGAGAGTGACATTCAGCATGGCAACGAGGCCCTCCCGAAGGACTTCTACGTGTACACGACGATGCTCTGTACGGTGGGGCACACCCCCTCGCTCAAATATATCAGTCGTCATCGCGGTGGGCAAGTGATATATGTCAGGAGTCTCCAGCTACCCTTGAATGCCCGCCACGCCTCGCCGTCAAGCGAATACGTGGCCGGCGGCGACGAGGTCGGCCCGCAGCCGCGTGCCGGCCGCGGCCTCAAGGTCCACAAGCGGCTGACGCACGGGGCCGCAGTCGATCCCTGAGAGCGCCATGATCCGCTTGCCCGCCGGCAGTCCTCCATGGCGGTTCATCACCTCGATGATCCCCGCAGCTCGCCGCTGAAGCTCCTCGGCAAGCGGTCGGTCGCCGGAGGCCCAGGCCGCTACGATCCGCCCATAGATCGGACCCATGTAGTTGTAGGTGCTTCCGATCGCCCCCGACGCCCCGGCATCGAGGCCCGCCAGCAGCAGTTCATCGCGGCCGAACAGCATGTCGAACCGGCCGCCGTCGAACGCCACGCAGGCGGCGAAGTCGGCCACGTCCTCGAACGTGTACTTGATCCCGGCGAGCGTCGGGATGCGGCGGGCCGCGATCGGCAGGAATTCGGCCATCGGCAACGCGACGCCGGTGAGCGACGGAAGATGGTAGTAGTAGAAGGGCAGTCCGGGCGCGGCGGCGGCCACGTATGCGCAGAAATCCGCCAACTCTTCCGGCGACCGCGGCCGGAAGAAATACGGTGCCAGGCACCCGATCGCATTGGCGCCGATCCGCTGGGCGTGGGCGGCGAGTTCCCGGGCGTCGGCGACCGACGTGTGGCCGACATGCACGAAGAGTCGCAGCCGATCGCGGGTGACCGCGGCCCAGCGTTCGGCCACCAGCATCCGCTCGGCGGTGGAAAGTGACGGGCCTTCGCCGGTGGTCCCGCACACGAAGGCGCCCCAGACAGCATCGAGGACGAGCCTGTCGGCCAGTTCCTCGATCCGATCCAAATCGATCGCTCCGTCCTGTTGAAACGGGGTGAAAGGTGCAGCGATCAGGCCACGAAAGCGTCTTTGCGAGTGAGACATCGGTTCCATTGTTCTGACTCGAAGCTAGTCAGCGGGCTGGGGTGGAATCGTGGTGCTGGGGCGTCACCATGCCCCGCCACACCGACGGGCTGCGCACGCCCGGCCGGGCCTCGCCCCCCGGAATGACGAACCCGCCCTCCCACGGCACGGCGACGGTGGTGACCAGAGCGAATGGCATCGTGCCACACGCCACCCATCTGCCGACAACCGGGTCGAAACCCAGCACGTCACGGCGGAAGCCGGGGTGACTTGCTGCATCGTGGCCGAGCAGGCTGCCGTCGTCGCCGCCCAAAATCGCAAGCAGGCCGCCGCCGAGGTCTGGTGCGGGTGAGGCCGCGGCTACTACGGGCCTGGGGAGATCGGGCAGCCGACTCCAGCCGCTCTCGGGATCGTATCGGTAGGCATCGCGAAGCCAGATCCGCTCCGGCTGGCCAGAGGCACCGCGGACGAGATCGGCACCTCCGAACAGATGAAAGGCCCCGCGGGCAACGCCGGCGGTGGCCAGAATTCGGCCGGCGCCCGGGCACGGTGGCAGCCTGCGCCAACCGGCTGACGGGTCGCTCAGATCGAGCGACAGCATCGACCGGCTCGCCTCGACGGCAGTCGGCGAGGTGGTTCCCCCGGTGACGAAAACCCGATCCCCGATCACGGCGGCGCAATGCAATGCCCGCGGCTCCGGCAGGGGGGGCAACGTCGTAATCTGGATCTTTTGGCCGTCCCACTTGATCGCGAAAACGGCCGCATGATGCGTATCCGTATCGCTGCCGCCGATGCACACCACGGCGTCGCCATGGGAAACGGATGCCCCATATCCGATCGGTGCCGGCAGCGTGCCCACCTCGCGCCAGGCTTCGGCGCGGGGCGGTAGCACGAAGACGCGGTCGTGCCAGACTTTTTTTCCGCCTTCCCAAGGGCGGCCGGCGGGGAAGTTGGCGCCGCCGGCGAGCACGAGAGCGCCTCCGCTCGACCCGGCGTAGACTCCCGCGAAGCCCTCGGCGTCGGGCACGGAGGGCAAGCGAGCCCACGAGAGCAGCGGGCTCAGGAGCAGCATGGCGGCGAAAAGTGGAACGGGCATCGGGCAACCTGTTGGCAAACAGACGAGCGGCCTGCGATGATATTTCACTGGATGATCCGTCGCAATGGCCCTCGCCCGGAAGCCGCATGAATCGCCCCGCCTGGCTCGTCGTCGCCCTGCTCGTTCCCGTTGCGCTGCTCAACTACCTCGATCGCCAGCTCGTCGCCACGATGCAGCGGTCGATCATGGGGGACGTCTCTGGCATCGAGAGCCAGGAACAGTGGGGCCACATGCTCGCCTGGTTCAAGTGGACATACGCGATCGCGAGTCCCTTCGCGGGCGTCATCGCAGACCGGGCCAGCAAGCCGCGGATCATCTGCGCGAGCCTCTTTGCCTGGTCGGTCGTCACCTGGGCGACAGGCCAGGCCGGCACCTACGATCAACTGCTCGCCACCCGTGCCGCGATGGGGCTCTCCGAAGCCTTCTATATCCCGACGGCCCTGGCCCTGATCGCCGATCACCACGATTCGGCCACGCGTTCGCGGGCAGTGGGCATCCACCAGATAGGCATCTATCTCGGCGTGATGCTCGGCAGTCTGGGCGGATTCGTGGCCGACAGCCCGCAACTGGGCTGGCGGTGGGGCTTCACGACGATCGGGCTCGCGGGCGTGATCTACGCCGTGCCGCTCTTCTTCCTGCTCCGAGAGCCAGTGGGCCAGCGACAGATCCCCGTAGGCACCGCGTCACCGTTGGCGGCGTGGCGGCAGCTCTTGGCCAACCCCTCGTTCCTGCTCCTGCTCGGCTATTTCACGCTGCCGGCGATCGCGGGATGGGTGGTCCGCGACTGGATGCCGAGCGTGCTCCAGAAGGATCTCGGCCTCACCCAGGGCCTGGCCGGCGTGAACGCCGTCATCTGGTGGCAGGCGGCCGCCATCGGGAGTGCGATGATCGGCGGCTGGTTGGCGGATCGATGGATGCGTTTCACTGACCGTGGCAGGATCTACACAAGCGCGCTGGGCATGGCGTTGATCATGCCGGCGCTCCTCGGCGTGGGGATCGTCGTCGGAACGAAGTCGCTACCGCTGGCGATCTTTTTTCTGATGCTGTTCGGAGTCGGCTGGGGCCTCTTCGACACCAACAACATGCCGATCCTTGCGCAAATCGTCCGGCCTGACCAACGGGCGGCGGGCTACGGCCTGATGAACCTGGCGAGTATCTCCTGTGGCGGACTCGCCGACGTAGGCTTCGGCTGGCTCCGCGACCATGCCGTGCCTTTGTGGCTCATCTTCGCCGGCTTCGCGGCGATCACCTGCCTTTCGGCCTGGCTCGTGCTCCGCATCCGCCCGTCTTCCCCCTGAAGGAGAGAGTCGCTGCAGAGCCGCCTCGCCGGCGGGAGGCCGGTGAAGAACCGCCCCCGCGGGGCTATGATTGGGGGCGGGCGCGTCTTGAGACGCTTCTTCGCCCTGTCCTCGATCCGTAGTCCAAAAGTTCGGCAAGCCTACGACAACCCATGCGCAAATCGCCTCTTTCTCGCCGCGTTTACGAAGAACTGTACGAAGCCATGCTCACCAGCCGCCTCGGGCCCGGGGACCGGCTCAACCGCCGGCAGGTGGCGGAGGATCTCGGGGTGAGCGTGGCCCCCGTCCTCGAGGCGATGACGCAGTTGGAGTGGGAAGGGTTCTTCGTGACCACCCCGCGGCGCGGCACGATGGTCAGTGAAGTCACCGCGTCTCAAGTGCTCGGTCGCTTTCACCTGCGGATCGCGATCGAGACGCAAGCCGCTCGGATCTACGTCGGCGACCGGATTCTCGCAGCGGAGGACCAGATCCGCGAACTCGCCGCAAGCCTCGACGCCACGCCCCCGTCGTCGTGGCAAAGCGTCAAGGCCGAGTTGCAGTTTCATCATGCGCTGGTCGACGTCGCCGGCTGCTCCGTGCTCTCCGACGCCTTCAGGCAGGTCATGCGGCACAGCCTCTACTACGCCGCCAAGCGCCGGCTACCCGAGGGTCCTCCACGATCTCCCCGGGGGCACATCCGCCTCGTGGAGAAATTGCTGAAGGCCGATGCCAACGAAGCGGACCGCCAGATCCGGCTCCATCTCGAACCCTGGATCCAGCTTCTCACCCAGGCCGCCGCCGAGGAACCGGCGGACGATCGGAGGCCTGATCCCCGCGGCAAGACGGCCAAGCTCAAGTCGCGAAAGAGGCTGCGGGACGGCCATTGAACCCTCGCCGTGACGCCGGCGTCGGACGCTGTGATGATCACATCCCAGCAGCGATCGCGCGCAGTGACACAGCCCACACGTTCCGGAGCCACCTCTGCGGCGAGATGA
>JBBAVO010000238.1:1407-4480 GCA_040397635.1 Pirellulales bacterium | reverse complement strand
TCCGCAGGCTGGCGAGTTTGGCATCGACGAGGTCGTCGATCCAGGCCGCACCGCCAGGTGGCACGTCGCTCTTCGGGAAGGTGAAGGGTAGATCCTTCGGCACGACGATCAGCGGCGTGCCGGTCGTGATCGTGTCGTAACGGGCCATCACGAACGCCTCGCCACGCGATCCCGGCGTGACCACGCCGGCAGGCGAGACCTTCGCGGCCGGCTCGTTGCTCGAGCCATACCAGACGAGATCGGTGACGTCGCGGTCGGTGCCGTCGGAAAACCGGGCCACCGCCACCAGTGGCTGCGCTGGGCCACTCGATTCGATCAGCGCCGTCGGCGGATAAAGGTCGAGCGATTGCAGCGAGGGCACGCTCTGCGCCGGATCGGGCCCTGGGTCGTCAATCGCGCCGGCAGCGATCCACTGCTCGATGCGGGCGGCGAGGTCGCTGTCGGCCGTAAACCGCTTGCCGCCGGTGTGCGGCACCGCGCCTGTAGCCTTCAGCAACAGCAGGCTGGCCTGTGGACTCCCCAGATCGATCCGTCGGCCCGGCAGTTCGCGGGTGATGCGGTGGTAGTCGCCTGCGGGATCGAATCCGAAGAGCGACAGCCGGAAGCCATCCTTGCCCCGTGCCGCGCCGTGGCAACTGCCCATGTTGCAGCCGGCCCGGGCGAAGACAGGCATCACATCCAGGCGGAATGAGAGCGGCGGATTGGATGTCGCCGAAACCACCCGCAGCGGAATCGATCGCTCCTGCCCGCCATGGGACACGCGGATCGAGCCATCGCCGTCGGACAGCGGCTTGAACACCAGCCGGCCGGACTGGTCCCCCGCCTTTTCGACGGCGGCGAGTTTCGGGTTGGAGACCGTCACGCTGGCCAGTCCCGTGACGTCGATCGTGCGGCCATCGGCCAGCCGGGCCTGCACGATGACCTGCTGGCTGTCGCGGGCCGAGTCGAGCTGGACGGCGGGTGGATAGACATCGATGGCCACCGGGTCGGCGGCCAGCAGGCCATCGGCCATGCATGCCAGCAGAGCCAGTCCGGCAACGAGTCGCAGCGGCTGCGGTCTCATCAACGTCCCTCCTTCTTTTCAGTTGCCGCGGCATCGGTCGGCTCGGGCTTCGAGGGAGATTTCGGTGGAGCCAGCGGCTTGTCGATGCGGAGATGAGTGCCGGGCATCGAGTGCACTACCCACGTTCCCGCCATCGGCACGCGGACCTGGCAGAAAATGTTGTCGTGTCGTCCCGGCGCCGCATCGGCTGCGACGGTGACGGGGAAGACCAGTTCGGTTGCGTCCGCGGCGAACTCGAGTTCGGGAGCCGCAGTCTTCGTCGGCAGGCCCATGAGCTTGGCCGTGGCGGTGCCCTCAAAGCTGCCCTGTTTCGCGACCTTGCACACGATTCTTGCCTCCTGCCCCGGCTCCGTGACGGCCTTCTCAGCAGTCAGTTCGATCAATGGCTCGGCAACACGGATCGTGATCGGCAGGCTCGACACCCAGCCCGATGGATCGTCCTTCTCCTTTGCCGCCGCCGTCACCACCACCTGCCACTCGCCGACAGGGGCATCGGCAGTGGCATTGATCGTATAGACGGCCTCCGTGTCGGAATCGGGCACGTCAACGGCCGCCGGGGCACCGATGCCGGGCGGCTTGAAGGGAAAGCCGAGTTTGATCTTGCCTGTGAAACCCTGCTCGCGGACGACCCGCACCCGCAGATCCATGCTGCCACGACGAACGAGCGGCACCGATGGCTGCTCGACATCGACGCGGATTTTCGCCGGCTCGACGACAGCGACGGGAAGCCGGTCGCTCACGCTCGTTCGATACGTGGCGTTATTCGGCTGCCCGAAGACCAGTTCGGTTACCTGCCGCAGGCCCCCGACCGTCCGGCCGGCGGCCGCCTCTGTCTCGACGGTTTGCACGGATACCATCGCCATGCTTGTCGAGGACGGCGCGTCGGCCGTGGCCTCGAACACGGCGAACGTACCCGGCGCCTTGCCGATGGCGGGTGCTGTGATCGCCCGCACACCCGTCGGCAGGCTGTCGAAGGCGAGTCGGACGGCAGCGTCGCAGTCGGTGCGGGCAGTGTTGAAGACCAGAGCCGTGCGGTTGCCACGCGGCACGGACGCCACCAGCCGTTCCTGCGAGTTGGATCGCGATGGCGGCACCGATACGGCGACCTGCGGCTCGAGCGGCTCAACGTCGATCCAATAGACGAATTCCGGTCCCCCACGCCGCTGGTGATCGTTGACGCGGACGAGGAATGATCCCTCGTCGGGCGTCGTGACCCGCGCCTCGCAGTCGGCGCCGTCGGCGTCGTCGTTGCCGGTGAGTTTCTCGCGCTTCTCGTTGTCGCGGTGGATGTTGATGAAGAGATCGATTGGCGATCCGAGCCGGCGGCCCCGGCCACGGACCCGCCAGACCGATCCCTTTGGTGCCTCGACACGGATCCAATCGACATCCTCCGTCGCATTCATCCGGCCGATGAGGCTGGCCGGCGCCGACACGCGACCAGCCTCGGCTGGCTTGTCGTTCGGCTCCGCCTCTGCCGTGGCCGGCAGTCCGGAGATGCGAAATGGCACGCCGATGGGCGAGACCACGCCATCCCGTTCGGGTCGCAATTCGGCCAGTCCCGCCTGATCGCCCTGCTTTGGCAGCACGATCTTCGTGCGAAACGGGCCGGCCGGATCACCCATCCACTCGACCTCCATCTCGGCACCCGGCTGGCCGCCCGGCGGCCAGGCCACGTGCGGCACCGGAAATCGCCCGATGTGGAGCAGGTAGACGCAGCCATCGTTGCCGCCGTAGGCGCTCTCACGCACCCGGAGAAAGTAGGTGCCAGCGGCGGGGGCCGTCGCCGCCAGCATCGCGTCCTGTCCCAAGAGCGGATGGTCATCGCAGGCCGCCAGCACGAATCCGCGTTCATCAACGATATCGAGGTACGGATCGAACATCTCCTGATCGAGCCGGATCCCGTCGATGGCCACGGCGATCCGCTCCCCGGCGGCGGCACGTACGGGAAAGTAGTCGATATCCTCCCCCTTCACGACGCCGGTGATCGTCTGGGCTGTGCCCGGTGAAATC
>JBBAVO010000238.1:0-1307 GCA_040397635.1 Pirellulales bacterium | reverse complement strand
CCCTCAGGCCTGTGGCCGTCAGGCCAGCAGATCCTCACGAACCTTGCCGCCGTCAACGATTTCAACGGGACGATTGCCGGGGGCCATCAGTTCCTTGTCGGCGACGATTCCCAGGCAGTGATAGACGGTGGTTGCCAGGTCCTCGACCGTGAGGGGATTGTCCTGCGGCTCCGCCGCGATTGCATCGGACGAACCGTAGACGGTGCCGGCCTTGATGCCGCCGCCGGCCAGCAGCACGCTGAACACCTTCGGCCAGTGGTCGCGGCCAGCGTCGTTGTTGATGCGGGGAGTACGGCCGAACTCGCTCGACACCATCACCAGCGTCGAGGCCAGCAGGCCACGTTGATCGAGATCGCGGATCAGCGCGGCATACGCCTGGTCGAACGCCGGGAGTGTTTTCCGCATGCTGTCGGTGATCTTCTGGTGCATGTCCCAGCCGCCGTAGGAAAGCGTGACGAACCGCACGCCCGCTTCGACGAGCCGCCGCGACAGGAGCATCCGCTGGCCGGCTGCATTCCGGCCATAGTCGTCGCGGATCGCATCGGGCTCCGCCTTGATGTCGAAAGCACTGCGGGCCTCGTTGGAACTCACCAGCGAGTAGGCCCGCTGATAAAAGGAATCCATGGCCGCGAGGTTTTCCGAACCCTCGAGCCGTTGAAAGTGGCGGCCCACGGTATCCCGCAGCCGCTGTCGGGTCGCAAACCGATTGGCATCGACCCCGTTGGGGAGGGCCAGGTCGCGGACGGTGAAGTTGGCATCGGCAGGATCAGAACCGATGGCGAACGGACCGTAGGCACTGCCGAGGTAGCCCGCGCCGGCGTCGGCCGCCGGCAGGTTGGGAATACTCACGTAGGGCGGAAGGTTGGCCCGCGGTCCATATTCATGAGAGACCACACTGCCAAAGCTCGGAAAGGTCAGCGCCGGGCTCGGCCGGTAGCCCGTGAACATGTTGTGCGTGCCACGTTCATGGGCCGCCTCGCCGTGCGTCATCGATCGCACGACGGTGATCTTGTCGGCGATCTGCGCCGTCTTGCCGAGTAGTTCGTTGAACTGGACGCCCGGGAGCTTTGTATCGATCGGCTTCATGTCGCCGCGGTATTCAGCCGGCGCGAGTGGCTTGGGGTCGAACGTCTCCTGCTGTGCCCACCCGCCCGGCAGCCAGATATGGATGACGCTCTTTGCCGTCCCCTCAAAGTGGGTGAACGACTTCGCATCGGCCAGGGCCGACCGGCCTCGCAGGTAGCCGCCGAGTGACAGGCCGAGTGCCGAGAGGGCACCGACATGAAGGAAATCGCGTCGGCCGTTGA
>JBBAVO010000237.1:0-4515 GCA_040397635.1 Pirellulales bacterium | reverse complement strand
TTTCAACTCGACGCGGTGAGCCCTGGTGGGGCTCGGGCGGGCGTGCTTACGACGCCGCATGGGAGCGTGCCGACGCCGCTGTTCATGCCGGTGGCGACGCTGGCCAGCGTGAAGGGGGTCGATATTGGCCGCGTTGCCGAGACCGGCGCCGGCATGGTGCTCTCCAATACCTACCACCTCCATCTGCGTCCGGGCGAGGCGGTTGTCGAGCAGGCCGGCGGTGTGGCAGCGTTCATGGGCTGGCAGGGGCCCACGCTCACCGACAGCGGCGGCTTCCAGGTCTTCTCCCTCGCGCAGCAGGTCCGCGTGACCGAGGCTGCGGCGAGCTTCCGCTCCCATCTCGACGGCAGCCCGGTCGAGCTTTCGCCTGAGGCGTCGATGCGGATTCAGGAGCGGATCGGGGCCGACGTGGCGATGCAAATGGATCACGTGGTGGCCCTGCCCGCAACGCGTGACGTTGTGGCCGACGCCATGCAGCGGTCGCTGCGATGGGCGGAGCGGTGTCTGGCGGCGCATCGCCGTGAGGACCAGGCTGTCTTCGGGATCGTGCAGGGCGGACTGGAGCCCGACTTGCGCGAGGAGAGTGCCGTGCGGCTCCGCGGGCTTGGCTTCGACGGCTACGCGGTCGGTGGCCTGTCGGTCGGAGAGGGGCCGGAGGCGATGGTGGCCACGCTTCGTGCGACCACGCCGCATCTGCCGGCCGACCGGCCGCGGTACCTCATGGGGGTCGGCCAGCCGCATGACATCATCGCCGCCGTGGCCACCGGCATCGACATGTTCGATTGCGTGCTCCCGACGCGGTGCGGTCGCAATTCGCTCGTCTACACCTTCGACGGGCAGCTTCGCCTGCGGAATGCGCGGCATGCGACCGACCCCCGGCCCCTGGAGGCCGACTGCCCGTGCCTCGCCTGCAGGCACAGCCGCAGCTACATCCGGCACCTCTTCCTGGCGGGCGAAATGCTTGGGCCGATCCTCGCCTCGATCCACAACCTCACCTTCTACCAGCGGCTCGTGGCCCGCCTTCGCGATGGCGTGCTCACGGGCCGATTCGATGCTGTCTGCCGCGATCTGCTCGCCCGGCTCGAGCCGGCCCCGGATTCGCCGGGATAGAAGCCTCGACTCCGGCGCCCGCCCCACTCCATCCCTTCGCTGTGGCGAGCGAATGGCATGTCGGGCTTGTCCGTCGGGCGCGCGTCGCACTACATTTGCGGGTCTGCCGAACGGCCCTACGAAGGGGTTTTCGGCCCGAAGTCGGAGTTGCCATGCAGTTCGAGCCACCATTCCTGTTCGCTGTCCACTTGATTGCAGCCGTCGCTGGGCCGCCGCCCGGGCCGCTGGAGCTGCTCATCACGTACCTGCCGATGGCGATGATCGTGATGGTGGCCTGGCTGCTGCTCTACCGACCCGAACGGGAACGCATGCGGAAGCAGCAGGACCTGCTCGCCGGACTCAAGAAAAACGATCGCGTTATCACGACGTCCGGCATCTATGGCACCGTGGCGAATGTCGATCGCGAGGCCGATCGCGTATCGCTGAGGGTCGATGAGGCTGGAAATGTGAAGATTGCCGTCACGTTGTCGAGCATTGCCAAGGTGCTTGGCGAAAGTGCATCCCCCGAATCCTGAAAACAGAACCCAGACAACAGAACCCAGACAACAGAACCCTGAAACGAGAACGGTATGAACAGTTTCCCGATCGTGATCCAGTTGTTTGCCCAGGCTGCCGACATGGCGGCTGCGGCCACCACCGTACCGACGGCGACCGTGCCGTGGTGGCGGGAGCCGTGGGCCGTCTGGGGCATCACCCTGCTCACGGTGGCGGGGCCGACGCTGCTCTCGTGGCTGCTGTCAAAACAGCTGCGGGCTGCCGACATGTGGGGACGCCTGGCGACGGTACTCGTCGCGCTCACGGCAGGCGCCGTGGTGACATGGCTCGGCTGGCCACCGCGGCTGGGTATCGACCTCAAGGGCGGCGTGATTCTCGTCTACGAGGTCGATGCCTCCCGGCAGGCGGCCGGGCAGGTTGACGACTGCGCGGGCAGGATCGAGCAGCTGCTCGCCAGCCAGGATGGTCGGAAGGGGACCGTGTCGCGGATGGCCGACAATCGCATTGCGGTGCGGCTCGAGACCGCTGATGCAGCCGCCAGAGAGTCCTTTTTGAAGGGGGTGGAGCAAGTCGACTTCGGCGATGCTCGGGTTCGACTGGCGGGTCAACGAGCTGGTGCCGAGGCGATCGACCTGGAGTACGACGTGGCAGGGCGATCGTCCCCCGTGGACATGGACAAGCTGGTGGCGGCCGTGAGCCGCCGCGTGAATCCGGGCGGCCAGAAGGAAGTGACCGTCCGCCGCTACGGCATCGATCAGCTCGAGGTGATCGTGCCCGAGGTCGATCAGTCGGAGGTCGATCTCATCAAGCGGGTGGTGTCGAGCGCCGGCGTGCTCGAGTTTCGAATCACCGCCAATCCGGAGGATCCCAGGCACAAGCAGGTCATCGAATTGGCAAGCCGTTCCCCCGGCACGACCGTGACCGAGGGTGGCCGGCAGATCGGCCGCTGGGTGCAACTCGACACGGCCAAGATCAACCCGGCCGAGGATGGCGGCCTCGTCACACGCACGATGCCGGACGGCCGCGTGGAGGTGCTGGTGGTGCTCGACCGCTTTGACGTCACCGGAGGATATCTCTCCCGTGCCTCATCCAGCTACGACAGCAACCTGCAGCCCTGTGTCAACTTCTCGTTCAACTCCTCGGGGGCGGCACTCTTCGGCACGCTCACCGGCCAGAACCTTCCCGATCCGGCCAACCGGCTCACGAGCCGGCTGGGCATCCTGCTCGACGACACGCTCCTGTCGGCGCCGACGATCCGCAGCACGATCTCCGGCGACGGCCAGATCACCGGCAGCTTCAAGCAGTCTGACGTCGATTTCCTGGTGGGCGTGCTCAACGCCGGCAGCCTGCCGGCGGCCCTCGTGAGCGAGCCGATCAGCGAGCAGAAGATCAGCCCCCAGCTCGGTGCCGACACGATCCGCTCCGGTGCCCGCGCGATGCTGCTGGCGACGATCGTGGTGCTTGCCTTCATGCTGGCCTATTACCGCTTCTCCGGGTTCATCGCCGACCTGGCGGTGCTGCTCAACATCCTGCTCGTCGTGGCGCTGATGGTCTCGCTCAAGGCGGCGTTCACGCTGGCCGGCCTCGCCGGCCTCGTCCTCTCCGTGGGCATGGCGGTCGATGCCAACGTGCTGATCTACGAACGCATGCGGGAAGAGACGGAGCGGGGAGCGGGTGTGCGCACGGCGATCCGCAACGGCTTTGCGCGAGCCTTTTCCACGATCGTTGACTCCAATCTCACGACGCTGATTTCGGCGTTCGTGCTGTTTGCCATGGGCACCGACCAGTTGAAGGGTTTTGCGGTCACGCTCATCCTCGGCCTCGTGCTCAACCTGTTCACGGCGGTGTTCTGCTCGCGGGTGGCCTTCGACCTCTCCGAGCGCAACGGCTGGCTGCGACGGCTGTCGATGGCGAAGATCTTCGGGAACACCAACTTCGAGTTCGTCCGCTGGGTGCGGCCGGCAATCATCGGCTCGCTGGCCTTCATCCTGCTGGGACTGGCCGCGGCTGCCCAGCGTGGACAGGGGCTCTTCGACATCGACTTCACCGGCGGCACCAGCGTGCAGGTGGCGTTCAAGCCGGAGCAGACGCTCGACATCGCCGAGGTGCGGAAGGCTGTCGCCGTGCTGCCCGACGTCGCCGTGAGCGCCGTGAGTGCAGCGGATGTCGCCGACGGCACCCGCTACAAGATCGACACCTCGGTTCGGGATGACGAACAGGTCGAAGAGACGCTTCGAAAGGTGTTTCCCGGCCGGCTGGCCACCTATTCCATGGGCTTCGGCGAGATCACGTCAACGGGCGGGACGGGCAAGCCTGCTCCCGACGCTGGGGCGCTCGCCACGGCCGTGGCGCTCGACTTCCCCGAAAAGATCAACAGGCCCACCCTGCGGGCCACGATCCAGGACGCCTTGCAGGCGGAGGGTGTCGCCGACGCTCCATTCGAGTTGGAGCCGGACGCGGCTGAGACGAAGGGCGTTGCGAGCCGCACCAAGTCGTACCGCAACTGGGCGCTCTCCACGTCGCTCGACGTGCCGTCGGCCCGGCGTGTGGTGGAGCGGGTTGCGAAGAAGCTCTCCGACACCCCGGTCTATCTCTCGGCCAACTCGATCGGTGGAAAGGTCGCGGGCAACACGAAGATTACCGCGCTCTACGCCCTGCTGGCGAGTCTGTTGATGATCGTGCTCTATGTGTGGGTGCGGTTTCAAAACGTCGCCTTCGGTCTGGCGGCCGTGGTGGCGCTCATCCACGACGTGTTGGTGGCGGTGGCCTGCCTGGCGTTCAGCACCTACCTGAGCCGCTACCTCGGCTGGGCGTTGGTCGATGACTTCAAGATCAGCCTCGACGTGGTGGCCGCGCTGCTGACGATCGTGGGCTTCTCGATCAACGACACGATCGTGATCTTCGACCGGC
>JBBAVO010000236.1:2310-4523 GCA_040397635.1 Pirellulales bacterium | reverse complement strand
CCACCGGCCCGAGCCGGCCGCCGGCCTCGGTGCCCTCCGGAAGAAACAACACCTCCGGGCTCGTGAGCACGGCCACGTAGGCCCGCCGCATCGCGTCTTCGAAGCAGTCGCCGTCGTCGATTCGTGCCCGCACGAGTGCCACGTAGGGTTCAATCTCGGTCGGCTCCACCGCGCGGCGGAAGGCCCGCGGCAAGAACTTCGCCAGCAGCTGTTTGGCATCTTCGGCCGGCTGGCTTGTCTGCACCGTCTCCAGCGGCGGCTTCCGCTCCGCCCGCGGAATGTCGAGGTATTCGCTCGGCAGGTAGCCCGGCGTGCCGTGGATCGGGGCCCGCGTGGGCGGCATCGCTTTGTCCCCACTTCGCGGTGCCGCAATCGGCAGGTCGGCGAAGAGACGCCGGTGGCTCTCCGGTGGCCACGACGGATTGAGCGGTCCCTCCACCTCGAACCAGTCGACGGCCACACCAGGGCCGACGTGCCTGGCCGTCCGGCCGCCGATCTGCCGCACGCTGAGGCCTCGCCAGGGAATCGAAACCGGATCGAAGACGACCGACTCGTGGGCGTCGAGCCAGGTCACGATCTCGTACGTGCGCGGTTGGAGGGACGGCGCGGTGAACGTGGCGAGCAGCCGACCGCCCTCCTGCTGCCTGCCCTCCTCATGGGCCCGCAGCACCGCGGCCTGCGACGCCGCGATCGGGGCAATCGTTCCTTGATTCCACTGGAAACCCCAGATCGAAAGCCGCAGGCGATAATGTCCCTGGTAGATCGGCGCGACGTTGAGGGCCGCCTCATAGCCGGCGCCGTTGGGCACGAGCAGGCCAACCGCGCTTTCGCTCGCGGCGATCTTCTGCTCCTCCATGAGCTTCTTGCGGTCCTCGAGATCGTCATTGGCGTTCGGGGCCGCGATGTACCGCTTCACATCGTCGAAGCCGCCGCGGAGCGGCAGCGCCGGATCGGGCTTGCCACTTTTCAGCAGCACGAAATTACCGTTGTGCAGGTTCATGTCGAACTTGAACTGCCCAGCGGGATAGATCCGCCGCTTGAACGCTGGCGGTGGCGTGCTCCGGGTGGCGATCGCCGCCGTGAGTGCCCGCTCCGCGGCGTCGGCGTAGGCCGCCAGATGGACGGGTGAGAGGTCGAGGCCGTCGGCCACCTTGTTGAATCCGGCCACCTCGCCGTCGGGCGGCAGGAGCGCCGCGATCTCCAGCCTGGGCAGCGCGAGCAGGTCCCGGAGCGTGTTTTCATACTCGCGCCGCGTGAGCCGCCGCAGGCGGGATCGTCCACGGGCCGCGATCCGCTTGCGATCGGCCGCGAGCAACTGCGTGTCGAGCCAGCCGGTCACGGCCGCGACCTCCCGGCTGTCTGGCCGCTCCTCGTCGGCCGGCGGCATCTCGCCGGCGGCGATGCGGTCGTGGATCCGTACAAACGTTTTCAGGATGGCGGCATCGGAGAAATCGCGGGAAACCTCGGCTAGATCAAGGCCGGCCTCGGGCGTTTTGCCGGAGTGGCATGCGTAGCAGTGCCGCTCGAAAAAGGTTTCGAGCACGGGCTCTGCGGCCGATGCCACAGCGCTGGCAACGGTGGCAACCCACGCGCAGACGGCGATTCCAAACCCACGCGGCATCATGCGTCGAGCCCTCGAAGCGTGCCCGTGCTCGATGAAAACGCATCGGCATCGACGCCGAGCTTCTGGAGCATCGTGACGAAGAGATTCGCGAGTGGTTCGTTCCTCGACTCGTCGAAGGCAAGATGGCCGGGATGCCGGTAGCCACCGCCGGCGAGGATGAGCGGCAGATTCACGTTGGAGTGGGAGTTGGCGTTGCCCAGGCAACTGCCGTAGAGTAGGTGCGTGCGGTCGAGGAGCGAACCGCCTGCTTCGGACGACTTCCCGAAGGCGTCGATCAGGCCGCCGAATGCCTGCATCTGCGCCTCCTCGATCTTCTTCAGTTCCGCAATCTTTTCCGGCTCGTTGCCGTGGTGGGTGAGGCCATGGGTCTCGTTCTTCACGCCCGGCACCGTCGGCACGACCGAGAAGGTGGCGATCGACAACGAGGCCACCCGGGTCGAATCGGTTTCGAAGGCCAGCCGTACGAGGTCGAACATCAGCTTCGACTTTTCGATCACGCGATTGGCATCGGCGATGTCTTTCGGCTCGGGATAGCTCACGGTGGGCTTCGGCCGGCTCTCCCACGCAGCCGAACGGACGAGCCGCTGCT
>JBBAVO010000236.1:0-2210 GCA_040397635.1 Pirellulales bacterium | reverse complement strand
GCCTTGATCCGCCGCAGCGTCGCCGCCTTCTCCTCAGGCGTGCCCGCCACGAAGAGGCTGCGGAAGAGCCGACTGGGGCTCGTCTCGGCAGGAATATCAACGCCAGCCCGCGACACAGCCAGCGTGTTCGAATAGTGGTGCCCCTGCTCCACGGAGAGTGCAAGGAAGGGGAAGCGGGTGTCGAGGCCGATCGACTCGGCGGCAACCTGATCGAGCGACATCCGGTTGCGGAAGCTCGGCTGGCCGGGATGCGGGGCACCTGTGAGGAAGCACTGCCCGGCATGGTGGTTGCCATCCACGTCGGGATGCGAGAGCCCTGAGAAGACGGTGAACTTGCCCCGCAAGTCGGCGAGCAGGTCGAGGTAGGGGCTCGATGGTGGGCCGCCCGCTTGACCGCCTGCCGCCGACTTCGCCGGAAAGAAAAACTGCGGCATCATTCCGAGCGGCACATGGATGGCGAAGAGCCGCTGAGGCGGCGTCGTGACCGCCGCGGCGAGGGCCCGTGCGCGGGCCGACAACCGAAAGGCGGGCACCATGCCGTCGAGGAGCGGCAGCGCCACCGCGGCGCCGGCAGCCCGCAGGAGAGCGCGGCGGGGAATGGAAGCATGGGTGGGCGACATGACTGCGTTGTGTCCGAGGATGCGTCGCGTTTTCAGAATGCTTTTTTCAGAATGCTTTACGAAGCTGGTGTGGTCGTCGTCATGGTGAACGGCGTTTGTGTTCTCGACCGCGCCACTTAGACTCAACTTTGAAGTGTAGCGCGGGCCGTCCCCGGACGCGTGTCACAAAAATCGCTACACGACTCGGGGCACCGACGGGGTTGGGCATGGGAATCAGCCGCATTTCGCAGCCCGCGCCAGGGGTCTTTCGATCGGCCCAGCTATCTGGAATCTGGCTTCCCGGAATGTGGCTGTTGCTTGCCGCCGCATGGCTTCCGTCTGGCCACGCACGTGCCGGCGTCGAGATCACTGCCGTCGTGGTGGACGGCAGTGAGGTGCCGCTCCCGGCATCCACGGCAGGAGAGCCTGTCGTCGTCCGGGTTCCAACGACCGCCCGGCAGCTGCGGTTTCTTTTCCAGTCTGAGCCGGGGACGAACCGAACGAGTACCCCGGAGAACTCTCCTGCCCCGCGGCCTGGCACGCGGCTGCGATTTCGGCTCGATGGCTCCGACACCGCCTGGCGGGATCTGCCAGCCAGTGGCCGTGCGCTCCTGCAGTTCGTGGCTGCTGACGGGGCCATGATCGGGGGCGAACAGGCCCTGTTTCCGGGGGAGTCGCCGGGCTGGACCGGCCTGCCTGAGACCTCCGACTTCGTGCCGCAGGAACTGTCGGCCGTCGCCCCGCCGGGCACCGCAGGCGTCGTCTTCTCCATCCTCTCGCACAACGCCGAGCAGGTCGTGGGCTCGATCGCCATCGACGATGTCATCCTGCGGGTCGACCGCACCGGTGAGTCGGCGGAGGCTCGCCCGCTCACGCCGCTGGAGGTGGACGAGGAGGCCCTGTCTGGCCGCACCAACCCCCGGGGCTGGATCCGGCCTGGCAGCCGGCCCGACATGAGCTTGGTACGGACGCGGCGTGGTCCCGCCCCGCATCCAGTCCTGGTGATCGTCGATGACGACCCGACCCGCTTCGGCAACTGGTCTACCGCCAAACCCAATGAGATCGAAGTGCGGCCGGGCGACCGGGTGACTGCCTCGTGGACCGCAGCCCACAGTTTCGGCATCGGCGGAACGGCGGCGGCAAGCTATCCGCCACTGACCGCCGGCACCTACTGGTTTCGCGTGGCCACCTTCACGGCCGGCGGCGAGGCGACCGGGGACGAGGCGAGCCTGTCGGTGGTCGTGGTCCCGCCGTGGCACATGCGCCGCGACGTTTGGGTGGCGGCGGCCGCCGTGGCCGCCGCCGGACTGCTGCTCGCCGGCCGGGCCATCGCAACCCGCCGGCTCGCGCGGCGGCTGAAAGAACTGGAACGGAGCCATGCCCTCGAACGCGAACGCTCCCGCATCGCCCGCGATCTGCATGACGAGATCGGCGCCAAGCTCACCGAGATCGCCATGCGGGCCGACACGGTGCGGAGCGAGGTCGATGGCATCGCCCGGCCCGAGGTCGTGCAGTTGGCCGGCGGCATCTGGCAGATCGCCGCCGACTTGGTCCGCAGCGTCGATGCGATCGTCTGGGCGGTCAATCCCGCCCACGACACGCTCGACCGCT
>JBBAVO010000235.1:2633-4531 GCA_040397635.1 Pirellulales bacterium | reverse complement strand
CGGCGTCGGCTTCATCGATCCGGTGACGCAGCCCTTCTGCGAACGGTGCGACCGGCTGCGGCTCACCGCCGATGGGCAGTTTCGCAACTGCCTGTTCTCGACCACGGAGTGGGACACGCGGCAGGTGCTCCGCACGGGCGGCTCCGACGACGAGATCGCCCGCCTGCTGCAGGACTGCGTGCGGGTGAAGCGGGCCGCGCATGGCATCGGCACACCGGCGTTCGAGCGGCCGGCGCGTGCGATGTATCAGATCGGAGGCTGAGCGTGGCTGACGCAACTGGCTATGAAAAAAACCTGCCTGAGCCCATCCGTCGGTATCTCGACAATGCGGCCACGTCGTGGCCCAAGCCGCCGGAGGTTTTCACGGCGTGGGAACAGGCCGGCCGGGTGATCGGTGCCGCCGCGGGCCGGGCCACCTACCGTGAGGCCGTGGAGGCAGACGCGATCCGCACCCGCTGCCGGGCCGCCGTGGCCCGCCTGCTCGGCGACGTCGATCCGCAGCGGGTGGCTTTTCCAGCAGGGGCCACGCTCGGACTCAACATGGCGATCCACGGCCTGCTCCGCAGCGGCGACCATGTGATCGCCACGGCCGCCGATCACAACGCGACCCTCCGCCCGCTCACGTGGCTCGCGGACCGTGGTGTCATCGAACTCACGATCGTGCCCTGCGACGGAGCGGGCCGCGTCGATCCCGACCTGGTCGCCCAGGCGTGGCGGCCCGCAACGCGGCTGGTCGTCTGCTCGCATGCCTCGAATGTGACCGGCGCGGTGCAGGATGCGCGGGCCCTGGGGCAGATCGCACACGACCGCGACGGTCTCTTCCTGCTCGACGCCGCACAGTCGTTCGGTCAGATCCCCTTCACCGCCGACGGTTGCCACGCCGACCTGATCGTCGCCCCCTCCCACAAATGGCTGCTCGGGCCGGCTGGCACGGGCATCCTCTGGGCGAGGTCCGGCATCGATCTCGATCCGCTCATCCAGGGAGGCACCGGTTCCGCCAGCGATAGTCTCGCCATGCCGGACCGTTTCACAGACCGCATGGAGGCGGGCACACCCGACCTGCCTGCGCTCGCCGGCCTGCTGGCCGCGACCGGGTGGCTGGCAGCCCAGTCGATCGACGTGATTGGCCGACGCTGCCGCGGCTTGGCCGCCGACGCAGCGGCGAGGCTGGCAGCGATCGACGGTGTGCGTGTGATCGGACCGCACGCGGCTTCGCCTCGCGCCGAGGATGGAGAGGCGAGCGTGGGAATTGTGAGTTTCACGGTGGAGGGCTATGATCCGGCCGAAGTGGCCGCGCTGCTCGAGCAATTGGCCGGGGTGCAGGTGCGATCGGGCTTCCACTGTGCCGCCTGCATCCATGCCCATCTCGGCACGCAGTCAGGCGGCACCGTGCGGGCGAGTTTTGGGCCGTTCAACACCGGCGACGACGTGGACGCGATCGTGGCAGCCGTTCAGAAGCTCCGGTGATCATCGCCGGAGAGAAACCTGGTCAGAGGAACATCATGGCGGGAATCAAAAAAGAGGTCTGGTACTCCGGTGGCTTGCGGTTTCAGTGCACGCAGTGTGGCGACTGCTGCTCGGGCGCCGAGGGCTATGTCTGGGTCAACCAGGAGGAGATCAACGCCATGGCCGCCCGAATCGGCATGACGCCCGACGCGTTCGAGGCGAAGCATGTGAAGCGGGTGGGCATCCGCCGCTCGCTCAAGGAGCGTCCGGGTGGCGACTGCGTGCTGCTCGACGAGAAGACCCGCACGTGCACGGCCTACGAAGAGCGGCCGCGGCAGTGCAAGACCTGGCCGTTCTGGGATTCCAACATCCGCACGCCGGAGGCATGGGCTGAAGCTGCCGAGGCCTGTCCGGGCTGCAACAAGGGCAACCTCGTGCCGCTCGAATCGATC
>JBBAVO010000235.1:0-2533 GCA_040397635.1 Pirellulales bacterium | reverse complement strand
CGCACGCGGGCCTCCATCTCCTTGCCCGGCTTGAACGTCACCACGCTCTTCGCCTGGACCGGCACACGCTCCCCCGTGCGAGGGTTGCGGGCCATGCGGGCCTCCCGCTTTTTGATCTGAAAAACGCCGAAGTTCCTCAGCTCGATCCGCCCCTCCCGCACCAGGGCGTCGATCAGCGCGTCGAACGTCTTCTGCACCAGCTCCTTGGTCCGGAGCTGCGGCAGTTCGATCTGCTCGGCGATCGTTCTGACAATGTCTTTCTTGGTCACGATCTGGACGCTCCGCACGGAAGGTGCGATTCGTCGGAAGTCTATGACTGGCAAGTAGTAGTGTCAACGATCCACCTTGCCGGTCAGCCCGGCTGTTGAGAAATCTGCCACATGGGGTATCGGCGTTCCATTCGGCATACTTGACACAATCGGAATATTTTTCGGGAGGCTTCAGTCACCGATTCCTCGCCCAGCGGGAAACACGGCCACGACCTTGGGGCAGCCGGAAAACCCACTACACTCGGTGTCCGGCGTCGCTGGGCGTCGCAGGACACTGCCTCCGCCGCCACATCGCACGCCCCCCCTGCTCTCCCTTCCGCCCCAGTCTGCTGACATGCCTCCATCCGAGCCCTCCGGGCCCTCACCGACAACGGCGACACCGCAGCAGGACGGACGCCCAGCCGTCACGCTGCCCGTCAGCCTGCCTGTCACACTGCCTGTCACATTGGGCCGGCTCCGGCTGCCGAACCCGATCATGGTGGCCTCTGGCACGTTCGGCTACGGCCGGGAGATGACCGGCTTCCTCGACCTTTCGAGGCTGGGGGCCGTGGTGCCAAAGACGATCACCCCGCTGCCCCGGCAGGGCAACGTGCCGTGGCGGACGGTTGAGACTGCGGCGGGCCTGCTCAATTCGATCGGCCTCGACAACGACGGTGTGGACTCCTTTCTCGCCCATCAACTCCCCTTCCTGGTGCGGTGCGGTGCGCCGGTGATCGTGAGCATCGCGGGCGGATCGCGGGCCGATTTTGTCGCGCTGGCCTCGCGACTCGACGGGGTGCCGGGCATCGCGGCGCTCGAGCTCAACATCTCCTGCCCGAACGTGAGCCATGGCATCGACATGGGCACCGATCCGGTTGCCTGCCGCGGCGTGGTGGAGGGCGTGCGGTCAGCGACCACGCTCCCCGTGCTCGCCAAGCTCACCCCCAATGTCACCAGCATCGTGGAGATCGCCCGGGCGGCCCGGGATGGCGGCGCCGACGCCGTCACGCTGATCAACACCTGCCAAGGCATGGCCGTTGACTGGCGGCGAAGACGACCGATGCTCGGCAACGTCATCGGCGGCCTGAGCGGGCCGGCCATCAAGCCGATCGCGCTGCGGTGCGTCCATCAGGTGCGACAGGCGGTCGATATCCCGATTGTCGGGGTCGGTGGCATCATGACCATCGACGACTGCATGGAATTTTTCGTCACCGGTGCCTCCGCCGTGCAGATCGGCACCGCCAACTTCGCTGAACCGGTCGTGTCGGCCCGGCTGCTCGACGGCCTTCCCGCGGCGGTGGCCGAACTGGGTGCGGCGGGCATGGCCGACCTGATCGGAACGCTCACCCTCCCGCAGCCCGCTCCCTGCCCGCCGGCGGCTGTCCCCTCCTTGAATGAAACATGAAGGCCAGTCCGATGCCATCTGAAGGCAACACCCCGCCTGCTCCCCGGCCCCCGGCTCCCACCCGCGTCCTGTCAGGCATCCAGCCGACGGGCCGCTTCCACTGGGGCAACTACTTCGGCGCGATCCGGCAATACATCGACCTGCAGACGGCGGGTGAGGCCTATTACTTCATCGCCGACCTCCATGCGCTCACCACCGTGCGCGAGCCGGACCGGCTGCGGGCACTCGTGCACGACGCCGCGGTGGACCTCGTGTCGCTGGGCCTCGATCCCGACCACGCCACCCTCTTCGTGCAGTCGGACGTGCCCGAGGTGACCGAACTCACGTGGCTCCTCATGACGGTGACGCCGATGGGCCTGCTCGAACGCTGCCACGCCTACAAAGACAAGAAGATCCGCGGTCTGCCGGCCGATGCCGGCCTCTTCACCTACCCGGTGCTGATGAGCGCCGACATCCTGGCCTACGACGCCACGGTCGTGCCCGTCGGCGAGGATCAGATCCAGCACATCGAGGTCTGCCGCGATCTGGCCGGCACGTTCAACCATCTTTATGGCGATGTGTTCACCCTGCCGAAGCCGAGGCTGGTGGAGGGGGGCGGCCGCGTCCCGGGCACCGACGGCCAGAAGATGAGCAAGAGCTACGACAACACGCTTGATGTGTTCGAGGATCCGGCGGCGCAGAAGAAAAAGATCATGCGGATCACGACCGATTCCCGCGCGATGGAGGAGCCGAAGAACCCCGACGACGACCATCTCTTCGCCCTCTTCTCGCTGATGGCCCCGGAGGTCGACCGGGCGAAGATGGCTGATCTCTACCGCCGCGGCGGCTTCGGCTACGGCGAAGTGAAGAAGGCGCTCGTCGAGGCGTCGGCCCAGTTCTT
>JBBAVO010000234.1:0-4606 GCA_040397635.1 Pirellulales bacterium | reverse complement strand
CCGGCAAGCCCTTGGACGCCGCGCAGTTGGGGGCGGCGGTCGATTGCCAGATGGTGCACCTGATGCCATTCGTGTTGCGGGTCGTGATCGATCAGCGGCAGATCGACGGCTTGCTGGTCTCGCTGGCCACCGCGGACGTCCCGATCGACGTTCGCCAGGTGCGGATCAACGCTCCGACCTCGGGGCAAGCGGCTCCGACGGCCGGCTGGGACGACAACGCCGCCGGCACCTCTGGTGCGGGAAGGCTTTATGATGTGAACCTCGAACTCCGTGGCACGATCGGCCTGGCCACGCCACCGAATGAGGGAACCGTCGGCCTGGAGCCAGGTCAGGGGGATCCGGTGGCCCCTCCTGAGGCGGCCGAGAAGCCCGCTTCGGCTCCCAAGGCCGCTCTCTTCAATCGGCCCACGCGTCGGAGGATTGCGTCATGAAAGCGCCCAAAATCGCCTTCAATAAGGATGCAGTGCTGTCGTTCCTGCTGTTGCATGGTGAGAAGGTCGTCGCTGCCATGGTCGGCCTGGCGGCCTGCGGGCTGGCGTGGGGCGGTGTCTCGGCCCTGCGCACGATGAGGCCCACGGAGGAGCAGGAACCGAAGGCGATTATCGCCGATGCGGCGACGACAGCCGAACACATCGAGGCTGTGAAGATCGCCCCTGACGACGAACTGACCAGCGAGAAGGGGCTCGCGGACACCGTGGCCCAATGGCTCGCTCCGAAAATCGAACCAGCACAGTCGCAGGCGATGTTCAACAAGCCTCTGTTCGGTGAACTTGCCAAGCGGAGCAGTCCCGACATTCTCCCCATCGAAGACCTACGGGCCGTCGCGGGGGTCGCCATCTTGGCACTGAAGCCCAAGCCGATCGGGGATCGGCCGATCCCCGAACGACCACTTAATCTTGATGCCAACAACGCGGCGAAGCCCGCCAAGCCGCAGCGGGGCGGAGGCCGGGGCGGCCCGATGCAGCCCATGCAGCCGATGCAGCCACCCGACATGGGCCTGATGTCTCCGCAGCCTGACCCAAATGCCGTGCAAGGCAAGATCGTGCCGTATGTGCTCGTCACCGGCCTGATTCCCGTCGTCAAGCAGCAGGGGGAATATGAGCGGCGATTCAGCACAGCGAGCCTCCGCGACCCAATGCTCGACACGGCGAGCTGGAGCAATTACCGGCTCGAGAAGACCGAGGTGCTCCCCGGCGCTGCCGAGAAGTGGACTCCGGTTGACATGAAAACCGTTGCCCGTCGCTACGCTGGCGACTGGGGGGGGATTCAGCCGGAACCAATGCTGCCCCCACTGCTGCTTCCGCCCGAACTGGAGCGGCGGGATCCGGTGCAGTCGCCGCTACCGTTCTGCATCCCGATGCCGCAGCTGGCGGAGGGATCCTGGGGCTTCAACGCCCTTCATCCGTGGTTCACCGACTATCTTCAACGGGATGCTGCCGCTCGAAAGGCACTGGCCGAGGCGGAGGCCGAGAAGGCGGCAGCGAACACGAATGTCTTCGGTGGAGCCACCGGCGGACCGCCGATCGGTGGCTTCGGGCCGATGGGGCTTGATGGGGCCGGGATGATGCCGGGAATGATGCCAGGCGCGGACGGGCAGGGCCCGCTGGGGCCGGAGTATCGCCTGTTCAGGTTCATCGATCTTTCGGTCGTGCCGGGGCGGACGTACCGCTACAGGGTCAAGACGGTGTGTTGGAACCCGAACCTCAACATGCCGAGCCGTCACCTCGTGGATGCGGAGGTCGCAAAACAGCCCACCCTGGAATCCCCTGAGAGCAACGCCACCTCGCCGGTCGTTGTGCCCGACGGCACCCGCATGCTCGTGCAGCCTCTGAAGAAGCAGGACCTCAAGCGACTGAAGCCCGGCACGGTGGCCACGATGATCCTCGGCGAAAAGCCAAACGGCGGTTCGCTTGCGTTGCGTCAACTGCTGCTTGAGGCGGGAGGCATCGCCAACGTCGATCCGGCGCAGAACAAGCGTGGTGATGCCCGTTCGCGGGGCGATGCGATCGTCACCGACCGCGTGCTCCTCGACGTCCGCGGCAAACTCGAGGATCGCGCGGAGACGCGAACCGGCAAGCCGACGCCGCCGCCCGAGCCGCTCGAGATGATCTTCCTGCGGCCCGATGGCACCTTCGAGGTCGCCTCATCAGCGGATTCGCAGCAGTCCATTGACCGCTATCAGCTCACCTTGCCGGCCGAAGACGCCGGAGCCGCGGCCGGCACCGGTCAGCCCCCGGCAGGCGAGTCGCCGTTCGGCAACCCCTTCGCACCTAAAAAATAGACTGATGTCCGCCGTGATCAGATTCTCTGATTTTGCTCCAAACTTCGCTGCAAACTTCGTTCCGAGGTGGCCGGCCCGCCGGCGACTCCGGCGTCGCGTCAACGCGGTCCTGGCCGCGGGCATCATGCTCACAGCCGCGGCCAATGGCTTTGGCCAGGATGGCGACCCCCGCTTCGCGGGCTGGGCCAAGGTGGAGTCTGCGGCGGAGACCAGGGCCTACCGGGAGGCCATGAAGGGCGGCGGGCCATTCGACCAGACTGCGCGAGGGTTTCTCGAGGAGATCGCACTGCCGCAGTTGGCCCTCGAGGCCAACCGCAGCACGATCGAGAGGGTCCGCAAGCGGATGCGGGAATACCTGCTTGCCGATATCGCCAACGAGAAGGCGGCGGATGAAGCCATCAAGGCCGCCATGGCATTCATGGAGACGCTCGCTGGCAACGACGACGCCGATCCGGCCGTGCGGGTCAATGCCATGCTGCTGATCGGGGAGTTGCAGTCCATGGATCGAAAGCCCTGGCAGCCCGCCGCGGCGGTGCTCGCCGGAGCGGTCGCAAACGCCGACCTGCCGAAGGCGGTGCGGATCGCAGCCATCGTGGGCCTCGCCAAACACGTCGAAGCGACGAAGGGGGTGGCTGAGGAGCAACAGCGGATGGCCGCAGTGGCAGCCCCCGCCATCACGGCGATTCTGAATGAGCCCGCGAAGGAGCCGACGTCTCAGGCAATGGCCGTCGAGAACGACTGGATGGCCGCGAGGTGTCTCTCGATGCTGCCGCAACTCGGCCCGCTCTCGCCGGCAACCGCGGCGGACGTGGTTCGGATCCTCAATGAGGACAACCGCTCGATCAACGTACGAGTGCGGGCAGCGACCGCGTTGGCGGCTGCCGGCGGCCCGGACTCGAAGATCGACAAGACTGCTGTCATCCAGTCGATCAGGGCGTTGGCTACCTCAGCTCTCGAGCGAGACGTGGTCGCTGCCGACAAACTCCTGCTGGATCGTCAATACAGCGGCACGTCTGGACAGCCCCAGCCAGGCATGATGCCAGGCATGATGCCAGGCATGATGCCAGGCATGATGCCGGGGATGATGCCAGGCATGATGCCGGGGATGATGCCAGGCATGGGCGTCGATCCGACCGGCCAACCGACCGTGGAACAGTTGATTCCACGGGAGGCCTGCCGGCGGGCTGCCTGGCGACTCTGGGTGCTCGCCGAGGCCATCCTGACGGATGACTCAAAGCGCGGCGTTGCCCTTCTGGGTGGCGAGGCCTCGCCAGCGGCAGTTGATCTGGCTCAGAGCCTGCGGCGGGCCGCGATGGATCTCGATGCCACGCCCGAGGAATCGATGCTGCGGCAGGCGTTGGCGGACCTGAAGCCAGCCGTCCCCGCAGCGAAGACCGAGGAAGAGACCCCAGACGCCGCAGGAAAGCCTGACGCCGCACCTGCAGGCAAGTGAGCTGGGACTCGCGATCTGGACTAGGCGATCTGGATGAGGCGATCGATTATCGCTTGATCAGGTCTCGGACGGTGCCACCAGACGGAATCATCGGCAGCACCTGCTCCTGGTAGGGAACCTGCACGTCGAGCAGCGCCGGGCCCGGGGAGTCGATCAGTCGCATGAGCGCCGCCTCGAGATCGCTCCGCTCCGAGACCGTCTCTGCCTGCCAGCCGAATCCCTTGGCAATTTCCACGAAGTCCGGGTAGCGGGCCGCCGGTGAGATGCCGTTGCCCTGCCCGGAGGCTTCGGGATTCCCGACGGGGCCAAGGTAGGTGTGGGCACGGTTTCCCTTGTGGAACCGGTCCTCCCACTGCACCACCATGCCGAGGTGTTGGTTGTTGAGCAGCAGCACCTTGACGGCAATGTCTTCGCAGTGGCAGGTGGCGAACTCCTGAATGTTCATGAGAATGCTGCCGTCGCCATCAATGTCCACCACGAGTGACTCCGGATGGGCGACCTTGGCCCCCATCGCCGCCGGCAGTCCGAATCCCATCGTGCCCAGGCCGCTTGAGGAGAGCCACGTCCTGGGGCGACGGAACTTGTAGAACTGCGCCGACCACATTTGGTGCTGACCTACGCCCACCGTGATGATCGTGTCGCGTTGGGCCGTGAGCCGTGAGAGTTCGGCGATGGCGTGCTGCGGCAGGATACCCTTGAAGGAGCGGTCGTAGGAAAATGGATCTTCCCGCTTCCACTCGTCAATCTGCGCATACCAGCCGTCGAGCGGCGCCGCAGGTGGCTCCACGATCGCGTTGAGTTGCGTTAACGTCTCCTTCACGTCGGCCACGATCGGCACGTGGACGAGTTTGTTCTTGTTGATCTCGGAGGGG
>JBBAVO010000233.1:1994-4613 GCA_040397635.1 Pirellulales bacterium | reverse complement strand
GCGTCGAGGGGCCGACCTTCGTCATCGAACTGTGCAACGTGCAGCCCGATGCCGAAGGGAATCCGGCCAACCACATCCACTGCATGTGGCGGGATCGCACGGGCGATTTTGATTTGCCCGCGAAGTAGATGTCACGCCATTCCCACGTGGGGGCAAGTTTGTAACTTGCCGGTGTTCTTTTCCCTCGTGGCGGCAAGTTTTTAACTTGTCCTTGCGCCACGTGATCACAGCGCCATTCGCAGGCCGATGTCGTCGTTGCCCTCGACCTTGTCGGCGGCAGGAGCGACCGGGCCGCCGTCGTCCTCGCCGTCAGGGCCGATGGAGTAGACGAGCAGCGTGTCGTCGGTCCGCGTCATCAGCAGCGGCTGATCGGCCGTGAAGGGATCGCGGGATGCAGGTGGCACCAACTGGGCAGCCAGTTCATCAAACGTCTCTGGCACTGCGCCCGTTTCGAGCCGCTCTTTCGTCGCGGCGACGAGCGCCGTGGCGGCGCGGTGGTTGGCGATGCTGCGGGTCTGCGACTTGAAGATGGCCCCCAGTGCCGGCACGATCATCGACGACAGCATGCCCGGGCTGCGGTCACGCATCTGCGTCTCAATCGCGGTGATGTCCTTCATCGTTTCAGGATAGGGGGCCGATCGGCTGGCAGCCGACTGGTACTTCTGCATGAGTGTCCGGTAGCCCGTGAGGTCGGCGGGCAGGAAAAAGACACGGTACAAAAGGGAGAGCGGCTGTATGTGGAGGGCGGAGGGTTGTGGCTGCCCATTTCCAAGCAGATCAACGAGATTGGTCACGCCGAGTTGGTCGTCCGACATGTCCGCGAAGACGGAGAGCCCGAAGGCCTCCTCGCCGTAGAAGTGGCTTGCCATGGCTGGCGGGGTTGTGATCAGGTCTCGGATCTCGGGAGCATCGAGCGTGGCGAGATCACTCTTCCGGAGCGTCGGCAGCACCTGTGCGAGTGTCTCGAGAGCCATGGTATCGATCGCGATGCCGACAAGGTTCGAGATCAGGATCGGCTCGCTGGCGGCGTGACGTCCAATCCGCTGGATGCGGGCGACGTCGTGAAGGGCGTCGGCGGCGTTGCCGTCGGCCGCCTCCCGCCGGGCGTCCAGCACGAGCAGGCGGGCCGCCGTGCGCAGCGATTGCATTTCGGGCAGCAGCATGCCGATGGACGGTCGCGTCCAGTCCCGCTGGAATCGGCAGGTGTCGCGATCGGCTGCGCGGCGGATCAGGTCGAGCGTGGCGGCATGTCTGGCGAGTGTTTCCGTCACGGCCGGATTGGCCACGTCGATCGTTGTCGCCGTGGTGAGCGGCGAGTTCTCCTCCTTGATCGCGGGATCGGCGTCGAGGATCGCGAAGGCCTGCTGGTAGAGCGGCGCGGCATTCTGCAGGTCTGGCACGGCGGGTGGAAGGTTATTCTGCATGAGTTGCCCCGCCTCGAGCCGGAGATACGGTGCCTGCGCGGCGACGGCGTTGTCGATGATCAGAAGCGTGCCAAACGACACCGCCTTCGCCATCACGAAGGCCGCCGCCAAACCAACGACCGGCCAGCGGGCAGCCAGCGGCACAGTGTCTGCCTCAGCACGCAGCCGCTGAGCGTTTTCTGTGGCAAGCCCCGCCCAGACGATCCACGTGCCGCCGATGAACGCCGAGAGACACGTGGCGAGCGTCGGGCCGAACCAATTGGTCGGCAGGTGTTTCACGAAGGCAAGGAATCCCGTGAACGCCACAAACGGCGCGAGTGCAACGACCGGTGCGAGTACGGCGATGGACTCGAGCAGCAACCGCAGCCAGGGACGGTGCGTTCGCGCCGCGGCGGCCGTGCAGGCGGCCGACCAGAGCAGGCATGATGCGACGACGAACACGAAGAAAAGAAAGTGGCCCATCAGAGGTCCCCCTGCAGGAAAGAGCGAGTATCGAGCACATGGAGTGTATTGCGTTGACGCGGGATGGCCGTGTCATACGGCTGGCCGCCGGCCAACTGCACGGTGGACGGAGGTATGACGTCGAGCGTGATACCTGCCGCCTCGGCCCGCTGCGCGAATGAGAGCAGCGGTTGATCGGTCGCTACCCTGACACGGCGCGAGGCGGCGTCAATCGACAGCATCGCGACGATCAGCAACGACAGGGCCGTCGCCAGCAAAACGCCGATCGGGATCCACTCCGATCCACCGGCAGGCTCTGCCCGCCTCATGGACCGGTCGTCGTGCAGCACTTCCTCGACGGCCGTGAGCACCTGTGACCTCAGGGCGGGAGGCGGTGCCGGCCGCGTGCGATCATGGAGCAGCTTCTCGACGGCTGACGTGTCACAGTCGAATGGAGAGGTCATCGGACGGACTCCGGGTGGGTAATCGTGGCACGGATTTTTTCAATCGCATAGCGGTAGCGGCTGGCGGCGGTGTTGATGCTCGTGCCAGTCACGGCCGCGATCTCCACGAAGGTGAGACCACCGTCGATCTTCAGCGCGAGCACCTCCCGCTGGGCCGGGGGCAATCCTGCCACGGCTGCGGTCAACGCATCGTCGGGCAGTTCCGCCGGCTGCGTGGTGAACCCGCCAGCCTCGACACGCCGCCTCGCGACGGTATCGATCGCCCGCCGGTCCACGTCCCGCCGCCGCCG
>JBBAVO010000233.1:0-1894 GCA_040397635.1 Pirellulales bacterium | reverse complement strand
CACGCCGCCTCGCGACGGTATCGATCGCCCGCCGGTCCACGTCCCGCCGCCGCCGTCGCCGGCTGACCGCATAACGCAGCATTGTGAAAATATAGGCGTCGAGGTCGGTGATCCGGGCGAGCCGGTCGCGGGAGCGGGCCAGTTCCACGAACAGGTCGTGTACGGTGTCCTCGGCGTCTGGCAGGGAATCGGTCATGGTGCGGGCGGTGTTGAAGAGGCGGACGGCGAGCCGGTCGTAGAGGGCCGCGAAGGCCTCCGGATCACCAGCAGCCAGTTGTTTCGCGACCGTGTTGGCCACCCGTTTCTCTCCGCCGGTCTGTGCCGCCACTCCCCAAGGAGCCGCGAGGCCGGCTTTTTTGTCTGCCTTCATTGCTGGGGCGGGAAGATATCGCTTCCGCGACCGGAAGCGTCTATTCTTGGAGTGCAGCGAATCTCCATTGTGCCCTCGAAAACAGTCGCAGGAAACTATGTCAGACGAGACGCCCACGACAGCCGCTCCCGCCCCCAAGCCCACCGCCGTGGAACTGGCCAAGATCGCCAGCAACTACCTGGCCGGCGACATCGCCAAGGAACTCGTCGACGGGGCCCCCGGGTTCGGCAAACCGAGCATCCAGCTGCTCAAGAACCACGGCACCTACCAGCAGGACGACCGTGAGCAGCGGAAGGCCAAGGAGGGGGCCAAGAGCACTCGCGAGATCTCGTTCATGATCCGGACGTGCGTTCCCGGCGGCAAGCTGACAGCCGACCAGCTGCTCGCGGCGATCGATCTCGGCGACGAGGTGGGCAACGGCACGATCCGGCTCACCACGCGGCAGGCGATCCAGCACCACGGCGTGGTGAAGGGCGACCTGAAGCCCTTCATGCAGCGGGTCCACGACATCCAGATGTCCACGCTCGCCGCCTGCGGCGACGTCGAGCGGAACATCATGTGCTGCCCGGCCGCGATCCACAATCACCCCGTCCGCGCCGAGATGCAGGCGACGCTCGACAAGCTCGCCAAGCACCTCGCCCCGCGGACACGGGCCTACTACGAGATCTGGCTCACCGATCCCGACACGGGCGAGAAGACGCTCGCGGGCGGCACGTCGGGGGACAAGGACGTGGAGCCCATCTATGGCCCGACCTACCTGCCGCGGAAGTTCAAGACGGCGTTCGCCCTGCCCGAAGACAACTGCACCGACATCTATGCCAATGACATGGGCTTTCTCGTCGTCCATGAGAACGGAAAAATCCTCGGCTACAACGTGCTCGCCGGCGGCGGCATGGGTGTGACGCCGAGCGCTGCAAAAACCTTTCCGGCGCTTGCCAAGCGGCTCGGGTTCGTTCCCCCGGAGGATGTGCTGGCCATCGCCGAGGCGATCGTGAAGGTGCAGCGCGATTACGGCAACCGCACCGACCGCAAGACGGCCCGGCTCAAGTACACGATCCACAATATGGGCCTCGACGCGTTCCGGAAGAAGGTCGAGGAATACTTCGGCAAGCCGCTCGCCCCCTGCCACCCGGCCGATGTGCACGGCTTCGACGACCACATTGGCTGGTTCGAGCAGGGCGACGGGAAGTATTTCTACGGTCTCAACGTCGAGAACGGCCGTGTTCACGACACAGGCGACTTCCGGCTCAAGACGGCGCTGCGTCGGATCCTCAAGGACATCAAGCCGGGCATGCGGATCACGGCCCACCAGAGCCTGCTCTTCACCGATCTGGCGATCACCGACCGGGAGCGGATCACGAAGATTCTCCACGACCATGGCGTGAAGACGTCCGAAGAGATTTCCACGCTTCGCCGCTGGAGCATGGCCTGCGTGGCGCTGCCCACCTGCGGCCTCGCCGTGGCCGAGAGCGAGCGGGTGCTGCCCGGGCTCATCGACTCGCTCGAGCCGGAGGTGGCGAAGCT
>JBBAVO010000232.1:3113-4642 GCA_040397635.1 Pirellulales bacterium | reverse complement strand
CTGGCATCGCCGGCCGAAGTGCGGAAGCACCGCCGAACCATCGCGCGATGCCAGACCATCCTGACTCAGCGGGGTCTGCTCAAGAAAGATGCGAGCGAGGCCGGAGGCCACCATTCCGTGAGTGACCATGCTGCTGGCGATGCGTCGTCTCCGCAGCATGAAAAGCATGCCAAAAAGAATCGCGAGAGTGGTCGGGCAAAGGTGCATGCACCTGGAAAGGCCGGCGTTCAGAAGCGGCAAGATTTCAAGAAGCGGACGCAGAGTGGGACATAAGGGTGGGACATGAGGGCGGCACCTGAGCCATCGGTGGTCTCGTCGGATAAGCGGACAACTCTCCAGACAACAACGTACTCCCAGGTTTACTGTTAGGAATCACTGAAGATGCCCAAGCGTGTGGAAACAGGAACAGTCACGAGCGCTGCCGCAAGCAAAACGCGGCGGGTCGAGATCCCGCGTGTCGTTCGGCACGAGAAGTACGGCAGGATCCAGCATCGCCGTACGGTGTGCCACGTTCATGACGAGCAGGAGGAATCGCAGCCTGGCGATCTGGTCGAGATCATCGAATGCCGTCCGCGCAGCCGCCTGAAACGGTGGGAACTTGTTCGTGTGGTTACGAAGAGCACCGCGGTCGATGTCGCTTCCCTGCGAAGTGGTGCGAGGGCAACGCAACTCCGCGAGACGGCTGCCAAGGCTGAGGCGGCTGCCGCCACCGGCACCGCGACCGAGAGCACGGAAGGACGGGCCGCAACATGATCCAGATGCAGACACGGCTCGTTGTGGCCGACAACACCGGCGCCAAGGAAGTCATGTGCTTCAAGGTGCTGGGAGGAAGCAAGAAACGGACCGCTGGACTGGGCGACATCATCGTCTGCAGCGTGAAGAGCGTGATCGCGGGCAGCGACGTCAAGAAGAAGGCCGTCGTGAAGGCCGTCGTCGTGCGGGTCAAGAGGCCGACCAGGCGGGAAGATGGCAGCTATGTGCGGTTCGATACCAATGCCTGCGTGATCATCGATAACGACAAGAATCCCAAGGGAACCCGCATCTTTGGTGCGGTGGCCCGCGAACTTCGTGATGCAAACTTCATGAAGATCGTCAGCCTTGCGAGTGAGGTGGTGTGATGTTGATTCATACGGGCGATCTGGTCGAGGTCACATCGGGCAACGCACGCGGCACGCGGGCGAAGGTGCTGTCCGTTCGGACCGACGATGGCAAGGTTGTGGTGGAGGGCGTCAATCGCGTCTACCGCCACATGAAGCGGAGCCAGAAGAATCCGCAGGGTGGCCGTCTGAGCAGGGAGATGCCGATCAGCGTGTCAAACGTGCTGGTGGTGTGCGCGGCCTGCAGCAAGGCCACGCGGATCGGGATGCGGGTGGCAGCCGATGGCTCCAAGGCTCGCGTCTGCAAGAAGTGCAAGGCCGACATCAGCGTGGTTCGGCCGGCCCGCGGCAAGAAGGCTGGCGCATAGGACCGCCAGGCAGGACGACATTCACAGGTACAGGGTTCACGGGTTTAGGGTTCACGGGTTTAGG
>JBBAVO010000232.1:0-3013 GCA_040397635.1 Pirellulales bacterium | reverse complement strand
ACTCCAACAGGATCGTGGCGATGGCAAAAAAGACGAAAGAAAAAGAAGCAGCAGCCCCGGCACCGGCGGGTACGCCGAGGATGCTGGACCATTACGTCAACGTGGTGCGGCCGCAGCTTGCCAAGGCGCTGGATCGGACCAACCCGCATGCCATTCCCAAGCTCGAGAAGATCGTGGTGAATATGGGTGTTGGCGTGGCTGTGTCCGAGAAGAAGTATCTCGAAGAGGCGATTGGTGCGATGACTCAGGTCACCGGCCAGAAGCCGATCGCCACGATTTCCAAGGCTGCCGTAGCGGGTTTCAAACTCCGTGAGAATCTCCCGATCGGTTGCAAGGTCACTCTTCGCGGTCGTCGCATGTACGAATTCTTCGATCGCCTCGTGTCGTTGGCGTTGCCGCGAGTCCGAGACTTCCGCGGTCTTTCCAGCACCGCGTTCGACGGCCATGGCAACTACAGCCTGGGCCTGTCGGAACAGATGGTGTTTCCGGAGATCAACCCCGACCGCTACACGCGGCCCCAGGGAATGCACATTACGATGGTGACATCAGCCCACACCGATGACGAGGCCAGGCAGTTTCTCGTCGCCATGGGAATGCCGCTCAAGAAGGACGGAGAGGATGGCGGTGCCGCGGCGTAGCGGCATCAGAACTGGTCGAGACGTATCCAGAAACACATATGGCAAGCAAATCAAAGATCGCCGCTGCCAAGCGGCCGCCGAAGTTCTCAACCCGCCAAGTGCAGCGTTGCATGCTGTGCGGACGGCCGCGTGCCGTGTATCGGAAATTCGGCATTTGTCGCATCTGTTTCCGGAAGCTTGCCGACCAGGGCTGTATTCCGGGGGTTCGAAAGGCCAGCTGGTAGCCCGCTCAAAAACGGTTTTGTAGCCCGCCATGGTGGGGCGAAAGAACCCGGGCAAGCGATCACGTACAGAACAAACGATCAAGAACGAGTCTGAGGATTTCACAAGAGGGTTCCGCTGACATGATGACCGATCCCATCGCCGACATGCTCACCCGCATCCGCAACGCGGTGCGAGTCGAACGCGCTACCGTGGAACTTCCAAGTTCGAAGGTGAAGCGTGGCGTGGCTGACGTTCTGAAGCGCGAGGGATTCATCTGGGACTGGAAAGAGGTGGAGTCTGCCCCTGTCGCCCAACTGCAACTCGAGCTGAAGTACGGCCCCAACGGTGAGCGGCTGATTCGGCACATTCGGCGCGTGAGCTCCCCGGGCCACCGGGTGTATAGCCGCTCGGCCTTGTTGCGGCCCGTGCTCGGCGGTCTTGGAATTTCGATCCTGTCAACATCGAGCGGTGTGGTGAGCGATCGTGAGGCCAGGCAGCGGAAGCTGGGCGGCGAAGTGCTCTGTGAATTGTGGTGATTTGGGAGCTTTGGTGATTTCAAAACGCTGGTGATGCAGTGCGTCGATGCCGGGTGAATCCGTACTCCCGGCGCGATGCTGAAGACGAGAATCGGTAGGCAAGCAGAAGAAAGGCCCCAGGCGATGTCCCGCATAGGAAAAGCGCCAGTACAAATTCCGAAGGGTGTGAAGGTAGCCGTGAACGCCGGCAGCCTGACCGTGGAAGGACCGCTCGGAAAGCTCGAGCATCGCGTCCACCCGGCAGTGGCTGTCGTCATGGATCCGGCTGCATCGGCACTGACGGTGACGCGTTCGGATGACAATCGGGTGGCGCGAAGCCTTCATGGGCTGACCCGCGCTCTCGTTGCCAACATGGTCGAGGGCGTTTCAAAGGGCTACGAGAAGAAACTCGAGATCGTCGGCGTCGGCTACCTGGCAGCCATTCAAAAAAACGTTCTGCAGTTGCGGGTCGGCTTCGCCAATGAACTCCAGGTGCCGATCCCCGCCGGCCTCACCGTGACCTGTCCCGATCAGACCCACATCAGCGTCAAAGGTATCGACAAGCAACTCGTCGGCCAGTTCGCTGCCTCCGTTCGCGCCATGAGGAAGCCTGAGCCCTACAAGGGCAAGGGCATTCGCTACGAAGCGGAGCAGGTTCGTCGTAAGGCCGGCAAGGCCGTTACCAAGTAAGAACACGTTTTTCCGACACGCCTTCACCCCTCACTTCCTCGTAGCCAACAAAACCCGCCATGGACCACGCCCGCACGATTCTCCGTCAGCGCATCCGCCGCCGCCACCGCGTGCGACGGTTCATCCGCGGTACGGCAGAACGCCCAAGACTTTCTGTTTTTCGCGCGCACAAGCACATCTACGCCCAGATCATCGACGATGCCTCGGGCCGTACGCTCGCGTCTGCCAGCACCGTGGACAAGCAACTCCGCGACAGCCTCGGGTTTGGCGGGAACAAGGATGCCGCTGTTGCAATCGGCAAAACCATCGCGGAGCGGGCTCAGGCTGCGGGTGTCAAAAAAGTATGCTTCGACCGAGGTGAGTTCCGCTATCACGGCCGCGTAGCTGCGCTGGCTGACGCGGCTCGCGAAGCTGGGCTGGAGTTCTGAGCGGCCAGGGGTGCCAACAGGTTTTCAAGTCAGCGTTTTCAAACGAATACAACAACAGAGTCTTCCAACCGAGAGAGCCAATGGTGTCCACAGGTGGCGGCAGAGATAGGGATTCGAGAGACCGGGATTCCCGTGGTGGTGATTCCCGCGGGGGAGAGTTTGCGGAAAAGGTCGTGAAGGTGCGTCGGTGCGCCACGGTCGTGAAGGGTGGTCGGCGGTTCAGCTTTGCCGGACTGGTGGTGGTCGGCAACGGCCGCGGCAAGGTGGGCTGCGGCTATGGCAAGGCCAACGAGGTGCCTCCGGCCGTCGAGAAGGCGATCAAGGATGGCATGAAAAATCTGATCGAAGTCCCGGTGGAATCAGGCTCGATTCCCCATCGCGTGGAAGGCTTCAGCGGCACGGCAAAGGTGATCATGCTGCCCGCCAGCCCCGGCACCGGTATCATCGCAGGCGCAGCTGTTCGTGCGGTGTGCGAATCGGCGGGCATTCGTGACGTTCTGACCAAGGCCCACGGCTCGACGAATCCAGTGAATCTTGT
>JBBAVO010000231.1:0-4647 GCA_040397635.1 Pirellulales bacterium | reverse complement strand
ATTGAGGAGCGTCTCCGCTTCCGCAAGCACTTCCGCAAAGGGCACGCGGGCGAGCACGCCGAATGCGGCATGTCTGCCCAGCCGCTCACGGGTGGTGGCTGGGCTCGTGAGCCCGCAGAGAAACCGGGCCAACTGCCGAGGCGTGCGGAGCGCCGGCCGGCCTTCGTCGACGAGGCTGCGCACGCCCGCCGCCTGCTCTGGAGAGATCGGCGGCACGGCCGATGCCGGAATCTCGCGCCGGGCGACGCCGACTTTTCCCGCGGTCGCCGACGCGGCCTCGTGACAACTCGTGCAACTGCCACAGCCAGCGACTGCCTCGTCGCCCGACGCTTCCCCAAAATACTGCAGCAGCCGCTGAGTAAGGCAGCCACGATGACCGGCAAAGTCGAGCACCCCCTGCAGCCGCTCCAGATCGCGGGACTCCCGGACGGCAAATAGCTCCTGCATCGACTCTTGCAGTGACTGGGCGAGTCGCTCCGGATCGCGCCCGGCGGGATCGCCTTCAAGCCGGTACCGCTGGCGGCTCCCGCTGGGCTTGAGCTCGATGTGGCCTGCGTCGGCCAGCCAGGTAAGCGCCTTCAGGATGCGGTCGCGGGGTTCATCCAATGCGACCGCCGCCTCATCGGGATGCAGCGTGGCCCACTTCGTGCCGCGCTTGCCGGCATGCAACAGCCGCTTGAGAAACGCTTGTCGGTCGGGAGTGTGCCCATCAAGGACGGCTGCCTCGGATGCAAGCAGCCGAAACTGATAGCTGGCATAGAACGACCCCAGCGGCCGGAGCACCCCGGCCAGTTCGAGATGGGTGAGCACCGTCTCGATGACCAACGGACGGATGTCGGTGGCCTGCGAGAGATCGTAGAGCGAGATATCGAATTCGCCGGCTCCTGAGAAAGTCCCTGAAGCACCCGGCGACAGAAGCTCGTCGAGGAGGTGTCGGATCGCCTGCGGCGTGGGCGTGTCGCCGTACGTAAAGTTGTCGAGCACGATCCGGTCATCACTGCAGGCCAGCAGTTCGCAGACCGAGGGCTTGCCGTCGCGGCCGGCCCGGCCCGTTTCCTGGGCGTAGTTTTCCAGTGTCTTGGGCAGGTTGTAGTGATACACACCGCGGATGTCGGCCTTGTCGATGCCCATCCCAAACGCGATCGTGGCGACGATCGTTTCGGCGCGGCCTCCCATGAAAGCATCCTGCGCCTCGTGCCGCTGCTCGTCCGGCAGGCCGGCATGGTAGGCGAGCGCCTTGAGTCCGTTCTTCTTCAAGTGGCTCGCGACTTCTTCGGCGGTCTTCTGCAGCGTCACATAGACGATCGCGGTCTCCCGCCGCTCGAGCAGCCGGCTCGTCAGCACCCCGAGCCGATCGCCGGCCGAACAGGGGGTGATGCGATAGCTGAGATTCGGCCGCATGAACGAATTCTGCACATGGTCCGCCGTAGCGATATCAAACGCCCGCCGGATGTCGGCCGCGACCGCGGGTGTCGCCGTCGCCGTCAGCGCCAGCACGGGACAGATGCCAAGCTCCTTGGCCACATGCGCCAGCCGCAGGTATTCCGGACGGAAGTTATGCCCCCACTCTGAGATACAGTGTGCCTCATCCACCGCCATCATCGCGACCCTGGCCCGCGCCAGCCGCGCGACGAACTGCTCGTTCAAGAGTCGCTCGGGCGCGATGTAGAGCAGTTTGAGTGTGCCGCTCCGGATGCCGTCATATACCTCCGCCGCCTCGGCAGCGGAGAGCGACGAGTCGAGCCGCGCTGCCGCGATGCCCCGTGACTGGAGCACCTCGACCTGATCCTTCATCAGGGCGATCAATGGCGAGATCACGACCGTCAGCCCGTCCATGAGCAGGCTGGGGAGTTGATAGCAGAGCGACTTGCCGGCGCCCGTGGGAAAGAGCGCAAGCGCACTGCGGCCGGCCAGTAGCGTCTCGATCACCTGCTCTTGCCCCTCTCGGAAGGTGGTGTGGCCGAAAGAACGCTCAAGGGTGGCATGCAGATCGTGGGGCATGGGAGAGGTCTCCTGGCAGGCGTTTCCTAATAAGTATACATATGTTCACTTTTTGTCAAGGAGTGAAATAGGGATCGGCCCGTGGCCACGAGTTTTTAACTTGTGGAATCCGCGCCGGGGACACGGACAAGTGAAAAACTTGCCGCCACGGGGGCACCAGCCGAACTGTAACGAAACTGGCCCGGCCCCGTAGACTTCCCTCGTGGAGAACTTTTTCTTTCGGCGTTCGGAGGGACTTGCTGTGCGCATCACGACTGTTCGGTTCTTACGTGGAGCGCGGGGCACACTCCGTGCTGCGGCTGTTCTCCTGACCCTCACGGTACTTTTTCTCGGAGGCCTCTCCATGACCATGCATGAAGCCCGCGGCGACGATGCTCCCGCCGGACCACGAGCAGCCGCCTGGAAGACCGTTGACAAGGCGATCGAAGAGGGCAAGCCGAAGACGGCAATCGAGGCGCTGCGAGGAGTGGAGCGGGCGGCGGTGGCCGATAAGGCCTGGGCCGAGGCCGCCCGCGCGATTGCCACGCGGATCCTCTGCGAAACGGGCGACCGGCCCGGCGACGACCCCGAGCGGCTGATCCTGCTCGCCGGTGCGATGGAGAACGCTCCGCCCGAAACCCGTGGCGTGCTGGAAGCGATCCGCGCCAACTGGACCTGGGGCTTCTTCATGCAGAACCGCTGGCGGTTTCAGCAGCGGACGGCCGGTGGTCTCAAACCGAGTGCTCGGGGTGATCGGGATGATGGAACCGATGATCTGAAGACCATCGCCGAGTGGGATCTGCCGATGATCGTCGGCGAGATCAGAAGGCGGTTCGCCGTGGCGGTCGGCAAGCCCGGCAGCCCGGAACAAAAAGCCCTGCAGAGCCTGCCGGTGGCTGAGTGGTCGGCGATCATCCAACAGGGAAAACAGCCCGACGCCTACCGGCCAACAGTGTGGGACGTGGTCGTCCGCGATGCCCTTGAGTTTGCCGCGTCCGGCGAGCGTGGCCTGGTGGCCCCCGAAGACGCCTTCGAACTCGTCGCCTCCAGCCCCGCGCTCGGCTCGCTCGACGAATTCCTCGCCTGGCAGCCGGAGGCCGACAAGGCGGTCACCGATCTCGACTCACCGCTGCTCGAAGCGGCGAAGCTCTATCGCAGTCTGCTTGCGTTTCATCGTGGCGACGCCGACCGCACCGCCCTCCTGGCTGCCGATCTCGACCGGATCCTGTGGGCAATCGCCGCGGTGGTGTCGCAGGGTGACGCCGCCGATCTCACTGAACGCAAGCAAGACGCGCTCGAGCAGTTCATCGAGCGGGCGGGAGATCACGAGACGGCATCGCTGGCCCGCTTCCATCTCGCCGGCCTGATGCAACAGGGAGACGGCAGCGGCGATGGCGATCTCGTCGAGGCGCGGGCCATCGCGGCCAAGGGGGCCGAGGCACACCCGAAAAGCCCCGGCGGCGCGATGTGCAAAAACCTCATCGCTCAGATCGATTCGAAGGAGCTTTCCATGCAGACGGAACGCTCGTGGGCGGAGCCGTGGCCGAGTGTCCGCGTCAGCTATCGCAATCTCACGAAGGTGCATCTGCGCATCGCCAAGGCCGACTGGATGAGCCGACTTAAGGCCGGCAAGCCACAGACCGGCTGGATGGACGATGCCGACCGGCAGGCGATCCTCGCCCTGCAGACGGTGCGGACGCAGGCAGTCGATCTGCCCGCCACCGACGACTACCGGCAGCGTTCCGAAGACATTCCCGTGGGCACGGCACTCGATGCCAAGTCACTCGAGCCCGGCCCCTACTGGGTGATCGCCAGCCAGAAGGCCGACTTCGGCGAAGCCGACAATGTTGTTCAGGTGGCGCTCGTCTGGGTCACGCGGCTGGCGGTCGTGACCGAACAGCAGCGGCAGACATTTGCGAAGGACGCAGCGGCCGACCAGCGGGCGGGAAAAGTCTCCGGCCATGTCGTTGACATGCAGTCGGGCGAGCCGGTCGCCGGCGCGACCGTCACACTGTTCGTCCGCGAACAGCAGGGTAACTACCCGCAGAAGTTCAGCGAAGCCGGCACCGCCACGAGCGATCAGGATGGCCGCTATGAACTACGGCTCGATCAGGGCAGAGAATATGTCGTGCTGGCCTCGGCGACCGTCGACGGCAAGCGGCACGAGGCCGCCACCGATGCAACGAGCTTCTGGCGAAACGTGCAGCCCGAGTCGCAGTCCACGATCGTGCTCGTCACCGACCGCGGCATCCACCGACCGGGACAGATCGTCTTCTACAAGGGAATCGCCTGCGCGAGCAACATCGCCACGGCCGGATACCAGGCCGTCGAGAAACGGGAGATCGACGTCGTGTTCCGTGATGCCAACGGCCGCGAGGTGGCAAAAGCCCGGCATACGACGACGGCCAACGGCTCGTTCCACGGGAACTTTCCGATTCCCGCCGGGGCCCTGCCGGGCCAGTGGTCGATCCTCGCCCAGGCCCCCGGGACGAATGGCTTCTCCGGCGGTACAGGTGTCCGCGTCGAGGAATACAAGCGGCCGAAGTTCCTCGTGAAGCTGGCGGCGCCCGAGAAATCGATGCCGCTCGGCGGCGAGGTCATGCTCTCCGGCACGGCGACGACCTACACAGGCGTGTCGGTGGCCGGAGCGAAGGTCCGCTGGCATGT
>JBBAVO010000230.1:0-4651 GCA_040397635.1 Pirellulales bacterium | reverse complement strand
GCCGTGGAGGTGAAGACGAGCCTGCGAATGGACGAACTGTCGCAGGTCTGGGGAGGCCGCGCGGCCAATGGAGACGGACTCGGTGCCCACGATCTGCCCGACGCGCCCGCGAGGGTGGTGTTCACGCTCGGCGACAGTTCGTACGAGTGGGACGGCATCCTCTCCCGGCAGGAAGGGCGGGGGCTCGATGAGAAAACCCGTACGCTCCCCTGCCGCGTGCTCGTGACGAAACCGGCCAACGTGAAGGCCATCGACCGCTACGGGGCGACGATGGCGACGCTGCCGCCGGAGGCGCCGCGGTCGTTGCTGCGGGGCATGTTTGTCGAGGTGCTCGTGCAGGTCAACGTGCCCCAGCCGCTGGTCTCTGTGCCGCAGGAGGCGGTGCGGCCCTCGGGCGACATGTTCGTGATGCGGGATGGCAAGCTGGTGATCATGCATCCGCGACCGTTTCATTCCGGCGGCGGCGTGGTCGCCTTCAAGGAGGCGGACAGCGGCCTGCTGCCGACCGACCGCATCGTCACCAGCCAACTCGTGAATCCACGGGAAGGCATGCAACTGGTGGAGGCCGCTCCATGAAATCGATCATCGCCTGGACGGTTCACAACACGCCTGCCATGAACGTGCTGGTCTTCGCCGTGATGATCATCGGCTGGATCAGCTTCTCCTCGATGCGCCGCGAGGCCTTTCCGGAGTTCGACCTTGAGATCGCGCTGGTGAGCGTGCCCTACCCCGGGGCCACACCTGAGGAGGTCGAGGAGGGCATCTGCCAGAAGGTGGAGGAGGCCTGCCGCAGCGTGGTGGGCATCAAGAAGATCACGAGCATCGCCCGCGAGGGGATGGGGTTTTGCGTCTTTGAGATGACCGATGGGGTCAAGGATCCGCAGCGGGTGGTGGGGGAGATCCGCTCCGAGGTCGAGCGAATTCCGAGCATGCCCGAATTGGCCGAGGATCCGAAGGTGGAGCAGGTGACGCTTCGTGAGCCGGCCATCAAGGTGGGCGTCGTGGCCCCGGCTTCGACCGGCAGTGATGAGCGGTCAGAACTCCAACTCCGCGACGTTGCCGAGCGGGTGCGTGATGACCTGCTTGCACTGCCGACGGTGTCGGCGGCCAACATCGGCGGCGCCAAGGACTACGAGATCACGATCGAGATTTCCGAAGACACGCTCCGCAAGCACAGTCTGTCACTCAAGGCGGTCGCCGACATCGTGCGGAAGGAAAATCTGGAACTCCCCGGCGGCACGATCCGCAGCGAGGGGGGCGAGATCCTGCTCCGCGGCAAGAACAAGCAGTATCTCGGCGAGGACATCGCCAAACTGCCGCTCGTGACGCGGCCCGACGGCCTCGTGCTCACCGTCGGCGATCTTGGAACGGTGCGGGACGGCTTTGTCGACGTCGCCGGGCGGGACCGGATCAACGGTCGCCCCGGCTTGATGGTCTCCATCGACCGCAGTTCGGGCGAGGACCTGCTGGCGATGGTGGCGGCGGTGAAGAAGTATGTCGCCGAGGCGGAGCTGCCCCCGGGCTATGAACTGGTCACCTGGGCCGACGCCTCCGTCGATGTCCGCGAGCGGCTCGACATGCTGCTCTCCAACGGCACGCAGGGGCTGGCGATCGTGTTCGTGCTTCTGGCGCTCTTCTTCGACCTGAAGATCGGGTTCTGGGTGGCGATGGGCGTGCCCGTGTCAATGCTCGGCACCGGGGCGCTCATGTTCGCCGGCGACCAGACGCTCAACATGCTCTCGATGTTCGCCTTCCTGATGGCCGTGGGCATCGACGTCGATGACGCGATCGTGGTCAGCGACAACGTCGAACGCCACCGCAAGATGGGGAAGGGGCGTGTGCAGGCGGCAATCGATGGCACGGCGGAGGTGCTGCCGTCGGTCGTGTCGGGGGTGATGACGACCGTGATCACATTCATGCCGCTCTTGTTCGTCTCTGGCGTGATGGGCAAGTTCATCGCAGTGATGCCGTTCGCCTTCATTGCCACGCTGCTGGTCTCGCTCTCCGAGGCGCTCTTTGTGCTGCCAGGGCATCTGGCCCACGAAGACAGTGCCGTGCTGCGGTTTTTCCAGTTCCTGTTTTCCCCGCTGCAACCGCTCCTGCCCGCCCTGCAGTTCGTGCAGCGGAGCTGCGACAACGGCCTCAAGTGGTTCGTGAAGCGTTGCTACGCTCCCGCGCTCGAGGCGGCTATCGAAAACAGGTATGCCGTGCTCGCCGGCGCCGCTGCAATTCTGATCCTCGCGGTCGGGCTCATTCGCAGTGGCGTGACCCCGTTCAAGATATTCCCGAAGATCGACGCGAAGCGGATCCAGGCGAGGCTGATCTTCCCGGACGGAACGCCAGCGAGCGTCACCGAGGAGGCGATCGCGCAGGTCGAGCGGGCCCTCGACGAAACCTCCTCGAGGCTGTCTGCAGGCGGCCGGCCGCTCGTGACCTTCGTGCACAGTTCCGTGGGCTCCGCCGATGTACGGGGCAAGCCGAGCATCGAGTCGAAGCTCGGTGGCAGCCACATCGGCTCGGTGAGCGTGGAACTCGAGGATGCGATCAACCGCACCGTGAACAGCGAACAGGTTCTCTCCGAGTGGCGGAAGGCCTCGGGATCAGTGCCCGGTGCCGACAGCGTCATCTTCACCTCGGAGAACATCGGCCCTGCAGGCAAGGCGATCGAGTTCAAGCTGCTGGCCCCGTCCGACAAAGAGTCGGTGCGGCAGTTGGAGGCGGCGGTCGAGCGGGTGAAGGGCTGGCTGGCCGAGTATCCGGGCGTCATCGACGTCGATGACGATTCCCGGCCGGGCAAGTGGGAGTATCAGATGAAGGTGAAGCCGCAGGCCGAGGCGATGGGAGTGTCGCTCTCCGACGTGGCCTCGACGATCCGGGCTAGCTTCTACGGCGAGGAAGTGATGCGGCTGCAGCGGGGCCGGCACGAGGTGAAGCTGATGGTGGCCTACCCACGCGAAGAGCGGCGGAGCTTCGCAGCACTCGACGACGTGCGGGTGAAGGGGCCCGATGGCATCGCCCGTCCGCTCGGCGAACTGGCCGACACGAAGGTGGCCCGCGGTTACTCGGAGATCAACCGCCTCGGGCAGAAGCGGTCGATCACGGTGACAGCCGACTTCGATTCCGGTTCCTCGCTCACCTCCGGGCAGGTCACGGAGGAGTTGGAACGGCGGCTTACGCCGGTGCTCAAGGACGAGTTTCCCGCGGTTCGCGTCCGCTGGGAAGGGGAGCAGGAGCAGACCAACGAGTCGCTCCGCAGCCTCGGCCTGGGCTTCATCGTGTCGGTGTTCACGATGTTCGTGCTGCTCACGATCGAGTTCCGCTCCTACCTGCAGCCGCTGCTGATCCTCACGGCGATCCCGTTCGGCGCGGCCGGTGCCGTCTTCGGCCACGCCATGCTCGGCATGCCGCTGTCACTCTTCACGATGTTCGGCGTGGTTGCCCTCTCGGGCATCGTGGTGAACGACTCGATCGTGCTGATCGACTTCATCAACGCGCGGGTCCGCGAGGGACGACCACTCCATCTGGCAATCCGCGAGGCTGGCTGCGTGCGGTTCCGGCCGGTGTTTCTCACGAGCATCACGACGGTGGGCGGCCTCCTGCCACTGCTCTTCGACAAGAGCTTTCAGGCACAGTTCCTGATTCCGATGGCGGCGGCGATGACGTTCGGCGAGATGGTGACGACCGTGCTCATCCTGATCATGATCCCGGTGGCCTATTCGTTCATCGGTGGCACGGTCGATTCGCACGGCGACGAAGACGTGGAGGGCGATGAGGCGAGTTCAGCGGGTGATCCGGACGAGGGCGACGATGACTGGCTGCCGGAGAACCTTCGCGAACACCGCCCGCGGCCGGAGTCACTCAGCGCGTGACGGTTCAGGGCTGCCCGTGCCCCGTCGCCGGACGTTCGCTATGGGCATCCTGCCCTCCGCTCACTCGATGGCGGCCGCGCTCTCGGCATCCTGCCTTCGCTTGCCGCCAACGCCGGCTCTCAGGACACGGGCAGCCCCTCACGGATTCCGCAAAGCACATAGCGCCAGGCCCGGCCCTGTCTACGCTACTTATTGAACAGGAAGTGGCAGATGTCGCCGTCGCGCATCACGTATTCCTTCCCCTCCACGCGGAGTTTGCCCGCGGCGCGGATGTCCTTCTCCGTCTTGTAGGTCTCGAGGTCTGCCAGCGAGTAGATCTCGGCCCGAATGAATCCCTTCTCGAAGTCGGTGTGGATCACGCCGGCGGCCTGCGGGGCGGTGGCCCCGACTGCCACGGTCCAGGCGCGGACCTCCTTCTCGCCGGCCGTGAAGTAGCTCTGCAGGCCGAGCGTCTTGTAGGCGGCCCGGGCCAGGACCGCGAGCGCCGGCTCGGTGAGCCCGGCACCTGAGAGCATCTCGCCCCGGTCGGCCTCGTCGAGTTCGGCAATCTCCGCCTCCAGCTTGGCACAGACCGGCACGACCTCCGCGCCGGCCTTCGCCGCCGCTTCACGGACCTTCTGCACGAGCGGGCCCTTGCCCTCGAGGTCGGTCTCGTCCACGTTGACCACGTAGAGGATCGGCTTGGCCGTGAGCAGTCCGAATTCCTTGACGGCCACCTGCTCGGCCTCGTCGAGCGTGAGCGTGCGGAGCGGCTTCTCCGCCACCAGGTGGGCGAGGCACTT
>JBBAVO010000229.1:0-4698 GCA_040397635.1 Pirellulales bacterium | reverse complement strand
GGCCGTCGCGGCGGCGAGTTCAGCGAGCAGGTACAACGTAGTTGGTTCCTGAGGACGGAATGGACACAAGAGCATACAGGCTGGCGAGTCCCATGGGGAACGTCACCCGGCGGCGGAATCAGTCATCGTCGGGAAGTGATTCTGGAATCGCCGCGACGAAGCTGGTGGTGATCGCTGCGAAGACCGGGGAGATGCGGTCCCACTCGCGATCCTCGGCCTGGCAGATGATGAGGTAGATCGCATCCGATGTTTCCAGCGTCCGCACCTGCGCCGTGTTCGTGAGATCGAGGCAGTAGAAGTTCATGTCGAGGCCGGTGAGGCTGTGCCCGGCTACCACGTCCGCCGCCGGTTCGCTGTCGAGATCCTGATAGTCCTTCCGCATTTGGTCGAGGACCGCCTGAGCGAGTTCCGTAGGATCGCCGCCGGCCGCGTGGCCACTCACGGACCAGAAGCCCCCCTCCGGTGAATAGACGGTCACTGCGGCGTAGCGATCCTGGGAATCGTCGGTATCGATCGACCAGTTCTCGGGATAGTCGAAGGCGAGTCCAAAACGGTTGAAGTGCATCGTGGCGGCAGATCCTGCATGGGGACGAAGGGCGGGGCATTCAGGACGGTGATTGTCGGGGCATTGTAGGCGGTCGCGGCAAGACCGCGGAGCGGTCTAGACCGCCCGTGGCGGCGCCGCTATTGTCCGCCCCCTGCCGGACCTTCAGCGGCAGGCATCGTCGCCCCGTCCGGCTCCCTCCCGCATTCGTTGTTTCATGGCGCAGTCCCCAGCCACATTCGCGGCAATCCCCCGGTCCGCCTCGGCCCGCGGCCTCGACTACGCCATTCCGGCGGTCATCCTGCTGTCGGTGATGGTAGTCCTCGCGCCGGTGCCGGCCGCGGTCGTTGACGTGCTGCTGGCGGCGAATCTGACCGTGTCGGTGCTCGCCCTGTTGGGGGCGCTGGCCGCCCGCACCCCGCTGGAACTCAGCGTCTTCCCCACGTTTCTGCTCGGCGCCACGCTCGTGCGGCTGGTGCTCAACATCGCCACCACGCGGCTGGTGCTGTCGCGTGCGGCCCTCGATGGCGACGCCGCTGCCGGGCAGGTGGTGCAGGCCTTCGGCGAATTCGTGTCCGCCAACAACATCGTCGTGGGCGGCGTGATCTTCGCGATCATCGCGGTGATCCAGTTCGTCGTGATCACCGCCGGTTCGACGCGGACCAGCGAGGTGGCTGCCCGCTTCGCGCTCGACGGCCTGCCGGGCCGGCAGATGGCGATCGACACGGAGGTGCAGGCCGGCACGATCACCCGCGACCAGGCGAGGCAGATGCGGCTCGACCTGCAGCGTCAGGCCGATTTCTTCGCCAGCATGGACGGTGCCAGCCGGTTCGTCAGTGGTGAGGCCAAGGCCAGCGTGATCATCACCCTGGTCAACCTCCTCGGTGGCCTCGCGATCGGCGTGGCGCAGCATGGCATGCCGGTGGCAAAGGCTCTGGATGTCTACTCGCGACTGACCATCGGTGACGGACTCACCAGCGCCGTGCCATCGCTCTTCATCTCCGTGGCGACGGGACTGCTGATCTCGCGGTCGAGTCAGGAAGTCGATCTGTCGCAGGAACTCGGTCGGCAGTTCGTATCGCGGCCGCACGTGCTCGTGATCACCGCGGTGTTTCTCGGACTGCTGTCGCTGACCGATCTGCCATTCCTGCCACTGGCTGGCATGGCCGTGGCGGTGGCGACACTGGCCTGGATGATCAGACGCACGCCGGCATCACGTGATGCGGAGCGAGCGGCAGCCTCCGGAGCGGCCGCCGCGGCAACGACCCGCACGAGCGTGGCCGATGATCTGCTCGCCGACGAACGGATCGTCGTGGAACTGGGCCGCGGCCTCGTGGGACTGCTCGCAGCTCCCGGCGGCAACGAATCACCCACCCTCCTCTCGGAACGGGCAACGGCCGTGCGAACGAGCCTGGCAGCCGATCTCGGGCTGGTGGTGCCTTCGGTGGCGATGCGGGACAATCTCTCACTGCCCGACCGCTGCTACCGCGTCATCATTGCGGGCGACATCGTCGCCGAGTCGGAGATTCCCGTGGGGAGGCTTTTGGCCGTGCCACCCGTCGGCGAGATGCTTGACGAGCAGGCGGGGTTCAGTGGCGTCAACGCCCAAGACGCGTCTGCCGTCGATCCCCTGACCGGTCGTCGAGGGGCGTGGGTGGGCCATGCGCAGGCGGAGACTGCCCGTGGTCGGGGCGCGGCCGTGCATGGCGAGGCTGACTGCATCGCCCGGGCCATCGAGGCGGCCATCCGTCGCCACAGCGACCAGCTGCTGTCCCGGGACTCAGTGGCCCGACTGATCGAATCGCTGCGTGCGGTGCAGCCCGCGGTCGTGGACCAGGTTGTGCCGGGCGTGCTGACAATCGCCCGTATCCATCGCACCCTGCAATGCCTGCTTCGCGACGGCGTGCCGATCCGGCCGCTCGCGGAACTGCTCGAGATCATGGCCGATCATGCGGCCGAGGCGTCCGACCCGCCGCAACTGGCTGAAATCGTGAGACGGTCGCTTGCCCGATCGATCTGCCGCCGGGCCCGTGATCCGCGGGGCAGACTCGTGGCGGTGCGGCTGGAGGAGCCGGCGATCGATGCCGCCCTTGGGGCCGCCGGTAAGCCGCCGGCCCATCTGATGGCTGAATTGCGGCGCGCCGTCCGTCCCGCCGTGGAGCGGGGGGCGCGGCCGGTGATCATCGTGCCTGGTGATGTGAGGCTACGGGTTCGCGAGGCTCTCTCACGCCACTTGCCGGACGTGCAGGTGCTGGCTGCCGAGGAGCTGGCGAACGAGGATCGCGTCGAGATCTTTGCCAGCGTGGGAGGGGGCGAGGTGTTGCGGGCGGCGTGACGCGCCGACGCCGAATCGCCGATGGATTGGGCAGCCTGGGATGGCCGGAGTGCCTCCAAAAAAAACATTCAACGGAAAAAAAGTCAGGGAGGCGTCGTCAGCTGGTCGATGACGATCAGTTGGTCGGTACCGGTCGATAGTGCAAGCAGCGAAGAAGAGAGTGCGGTGTGCCGGGATGCACCAGGATGGTGCGTGTCCGGCGTGATGAGAAGAAGGTCGCGGCATGGCGGAAACGCCCGCTCGCGACTTTGCATGCAAGGCCCTTTCAAGGAGGATGTCGTGGCGAACTATGCGTCTCAGCCGTCTGCCGAGGAGATGCTCGAAATCTGGACGACCTTCAAGGCCGACCAGTCGAACGAGCAGCTTCGTAACCGGCTCATCGAGATCTATCTGCCGCTGGTCAAATACAACGGCGAGCGCATCTGGTCCCGCCTGCCCGATGGCGTCGAACTCGACGATCTCGTGTCGGCGGGCACGTTCGGCCTGATGGACGCGATCGACGCGTTCGACATGTCGCGGGGCGTGAAGTTCGAGACGTACTGCGTGCCGCGCATCCGCGGTGCGATGCTCGACGAACTGCGGACGATGGACTGGGTGCCCCGCCTGGTGCGGTCGAAGGCCAGCAAGCTCAACGAGGCCGTCAAGACGCTGGAGGCGAGGTTGGGCCGGGCGCCTGCCGACGCCGAAGTCGCCGCGCACATGGGGCTTTCGCACGAGGAGTTCGAGAAGCTGCTGGTCGACGCCAACGCCGTGAGTCTCGTCAGCCTCAACAAGAAATGGTGCGAGACCGACAGTTCGAAAGATGTTCGCGAGATCGACATCCTCGAGGACAAGAAGGGCGAAGATCCGACTCGCCGGATCCAGAAATCGGACCTCATGAGGCTGGTCACCAAGGGGCTCAACCGCAACGAGCGGCTGATCATCATCCTCTACTACTACGAGGAACTGACGATGAAGGAGATCGGCGCCACGCTCGACCTCTCGGAAAGCCGTGTCAGCCAGATGCACTCCGCCATCGTGGAACGCCTTCAGAATCAGCTGGATCGGCGGAAGGTGGAGTTTGCGTTTGGCTGATGAACAGCCGAGAAGCGTGGGGCTGGTAGTGGGCCTGGCAGTCTGGGCAGGATGCGGGGCCTTTGGGCCGGCAGAATGCGGAAAACAGGCAGGTAAAAATTTTTCTGAAGTTTGTGTCGATGGTTGGTCGATGAATGAAAGCTTGTCGCGGCGACTGGACGGGTGACTCCTTCCGGCCGCTGTCCGACGACTGGTGTCGCCGGAACGCGGAAGCGCGGCAACAATAGCTACGAGATCGGTCAGTCAGAAAGGAACCGCCGGCCTCGAATTCCTGAAACCCTTCACGAACCTTCCAGCCGGCGACGGCGTAGAAGCGGACATGACGGGGGAGAGGGGTTCGAAGCACCAACGGTCGGTTCCACCAAGAGGAGAGCCATCATGAACATCTGGGGTGTCACATCGACGCAGGGATCGCAGGGTCTGAACGCCTTGAAGGGCGTCGAGGCCGCGCAGTCCACGCAGGCCGCCATGCAGCAGGGCGTGACCGAGGTGCACGATTCGGTGACGCTGTCGGTCGATGCCGTTCGGGCTGCTGAATCGACCGGTGACATTCGCTTCGATCGCGTCAACGCGATCCGGGCGGCGATCGCCGACGGTTCATATGAAACGCCCGAGAAGATCGACCTGGCGCTCGACCGTCTGCTCGACCGCCTGAACGGCTAGAGTGAGCGTGGGCGGCTGAGCCACACACTCGCCGGCCCAACTGAATGTCCAAGCAACAGCCGGACCGGCGTCGGTCCGGCTG
>JBBAVO010000228.1:0-4741 GCA_040397635.1 Pirellulales bacterium | reverse complement strand
AAGGTCCAGATCGACGGCGACCCCTACATCATGATCGAGTGCAACTTCGTGAAGCCCGGCAAGGGGCAGGCACTCTACAAGTGCAAGCTCCGCAACCTGCTGCGGAACACCGTCCTCGACCGCACCTACAAAAGCGGCGACTCGCTCGACGCGGCCGACATCACCACGATCGACGCCCAGTTCCTCTACAAGCAGGCCGAGGCGTTCGTGTTCATGGACAACGCCAGCTACGAGCAGTACGAGCTCTCCAAGGAACAGGTCGACGACGCCTGGAAGTGGATCAAGGAGGGCACCGTCTGCTCGATGCTGCTCTACAACGGCAATCCAATTTCGATGGAGCCGCCAAATCACATGGTGCTCAAGGTCGAGTACGCAGAGCCCGCCATGCGTGGCAATACGGCGACCAACCTCACCAAGCCTGTGAAGCTCGAGACCGGTGCCGAAGTGATCGTGCCCGCGTTCATCGAGCAGGGTGACTTCGTGAAGATCGACACCCGCACCGCCGACTACCTGGAACGCGTGAAAGAGTAGACGGCGGGAGTTGCATTCAACGGTTCGGGGCTGCCCATGCCCCGTCGCCGGACGCTCGCTTCGGCATCCTGCCTGCGGTCGCCAAGAAAAAACGGCCAGGATGGCCGTGTTTTTCGTGTAATCAATCCCACCACCAACGGCCGGCAGGAACGGCGAGTTTGTCGCCGCGGGCGGCGGCGACGGTGCCCTTCTCGTCCATCAGCAGGTTGGGCGAATCGAGGGCCATCCGCGGTTGGAGCGTGACGCCGCCGCCGATCGGTGTGAGCAGCCGGCTACCCCGCCAGACGGCGTTGATCGCGGGCTCCACGACTGTAGGGGACTGGAACCGTGCGGTCGCACAGATCTGCTCGTCCCGCAGGGCCGCCGCGTCCCACTGCGTCCGGCCGTAGCCATCGTGTTCCTGCAGGTAGGCCGCTAACACAGTCAGATCGATGAGCGTGCGGAGCTGGGCGTAGACCGGATGGCGGGCCGCGATCTCCGGGTATTTTCGCGTGAACGTATCGGTAAACGTTTTGCTCGCCCGGTCGGCCCGGTCGGCGGTCATGCGGCGGCCGTCAGGCAACACCGCCTCATCGGCACCCACCAGTTTCACGCCCCGGCCCACCAGTTCGATGGCGAGGTCATCTTCGCTGGTGCGGATGCACTGGTAGTCGGGCATGAAATACCAGCGCTGGAGGGCGTTAGCCGCCACGCCGCCAGCGCTGGTCAACTCGATCCAGCTATTCATCTTCACCGGCGGCCTCTCCAGGCCGATGCCGATGAGCTTCATTCGGTAGTCTGCCTCCACCATCACCTGTGCAAAGTGGCTGGCAGCGGAGACGCCGTCGACGCGAATCCTTTGGGGACCGAGCGACTCACGCATGCCGTTGACGATGTCGCTGGCACTGGCCTTGGGATTGACCCGGCCGAGTTTCCGCAGATACGCCTGCATTGCAGCAAGGCCTTCCTGCGTCGGATCGATCGAACAGCCGATGGTATGGTCTGTCGGCTGGCCCGGCGGAAAGGCGCGGATCGCCGTGGCGAGGTCTTCCAGTAGGACGGTCGGCGAGCCGGTCGCGGTGCCCACGACGCGACCCGTGGCGTCTGTCACCCACGGCTCCGCAGGGCCGGCAATCACCACCTCGCCCGGAGCGGCGTCCTGGCCCGATCCATCGGCGGGATAGATGAAGACATACTGCACGCGGGTAAGGCCGGCGAGTTTCGCAAGTTCGTCGGGAATGCCCCGGCCGGTCGCGGCGGCCTTGGCAACCTCCGCCTCGAGCCGGGAGAGGGCTACCTTTCGCAGCGGTGATTTTGTCTGCAGGTCTGCGGGAAGGCCTGTCACCGCGGCCTTCACTCGCTCGGCCGACAGCCCACCGCCTACCACGGTCTGCGTCCGCAGAACACCATTCGCATCGATGACGATGCCGGCGGCCGTCATGCCGCCACCCATGCCGCCACCACCCTGGCCGCCACCACCCATGCCACCACCGCCCATGCCGCCGCCGCCCATGCCACCACCACCCTGGCCGCCACCCATTCCACCACCACCCATGCCTTGGCCTTGGGCCGGGCCGCATTGCACGGCGAGCAGCATGATGACCGCGGCGTAGGACGCCGGACGGAGCCAACGAGAAGTCCGCGCGATCGCGATGGTTACAAGCCTTGGGAGTGTTCGAGCCATTGAATCGCCTTGGAAAAAAGTGGAGCGAACCGAGGCAGTCTCTCAGAGGCTAGTTCGGTCGGCGCAGGCGAACAGATTGGAGTTTTTCGCCCCGGCGGGCGCCCTCCCGTCGCTTGCCACGTTTTCCCTAGGCCGCAGGGCCTACCCAACCCCCGCAGGCGAACGTCCTGGCGGGCCGCGGCGGGCCGTTTCGGCCTCGCGTTTCTTACCAGCCAGGGTGATCGGCGCTCGCAGGCAGTCCGGCCCAAGGAGATCAACGATTTCCCGATGAAATGCCTGCGACCAGGCCACCTTGTCACGGTCGGCCTCCATCAGCACGCGGCGGCCGTCGGCCAATTCAAGGACGAGCCGCAGCGGCACCTGCCCCGGATGCCGACGCACGATGGCCGCCAGCCGGTCGAGCGTTGCGGTGTCGTGCTGCGTCTCGATCAGTTTCACCGTCACGCTGCGGGCCGGTTTCCCCCAGAGGTCGGCGATCGGCACGAGGTCGTTGACGATCAGATTCGTCTCCTCGCTTCCCGCACGCCGGTCGATCGAGCCAGCCACCACGACCACGGCGTCGGGCTGCAGAAACGCTCCGAGTCTGGCGTAGTCTTCAGGCCAGCAGATCGAGCGGACGAGCCCGTCCATGTCCTCGAGGTCGAACATGCCGTAGCGAGTGTGCGTGGAGCCCGGCCGCGGCTGCTTCACGTTCGAGAGCTTGAGCGCGCCCACGAGCCCACCGATCACCACATCGCTCTTCGGCTTCGCCTGACCAAGTTCGCCGGTGCCGTGCGTGCAGACGGCCGAGAGCACGTCACTGTATTCGGCGAGCGGATGACTGTGCACGTAATAGCCGAGCACCTCCTTCTCGGCCGACCGCATTTCCAGGTCGGTGAGCAGTGCCACGTCTGGGAGTGTCGATGGAGGCGGGGCCGCGGCGGCCTGCGGCGCATCGTCGAGGGCATCGAAAAGGTTTTTCTGACCGCTCTTGCGGTCGGCCAGCCGTGAGGCACCGGCGGCCAGCGCCCGCTCGATCCCCGCCATGATCGCCCCGCGGTGGCCGCCGAGTGAATCGAGCGCACCCGCCTTGGCGAGGCTTTCGACGGCCGTCTTGTTGACCAGCGACGGGTCAACGCGGCTGCAGAAATCGTAGAGATCGCGGAACCGTCCCTCCCGCTGGAGGGCGGCATTGATCGCTTCCGCGGCCTGCCCGCCGCAGCCCTTGATGGCCGCGAGACCGAACAGGATCTTGCCGTCGGCCACCGTGAAGTCGGCCCCCGACGCGTTGACATCCGGCGGCTGCACGTCGATGCCCATGCGGCGGCAGTCTTCGATGTGCTCGACGAGGGCGTCCTTCTTCTTGAAGTTGCGGCCGGTGATGTCGCCGGAGAGGAGTGCCGCCATGAACTCGACCGGAAAATGGGTCTTCAGGTAGGCGGTCTGCCAGGCGAGGAGGGCGTAGGCGGTGGAATGGCTCTTGTTGAAGCCGTAGCCGGCGAACTTCTCGATCAGTCCGAAGAGTTCCTCCGCTTCGTTCTTGGAAAGACCCTTGGCCTTGGCACCATCGACGAACTGCTCGCGGAAGGCGGCGATCGTCTCGAGCTTCTTCTTGCTGATGGCCTTGATGCAGGTATACGCGCTCGAGAGCTCGATGCCGCCGAGCCGCTCCAGGATCCGCATCACCTGTTCCTGGTAGACCATCACGCCATGGGTCTCTTCCAGCACGTCCTTCATGACGGGGTGGAGATACTCGGCCCGCTTCCGCCGGTGTTTGACCGCGACGTAGTCATCGACCATGCCGCCCTCGAGCGGCCCCGGTCGATAGAGGGCGTTGACGGCGACGATGTCGAGGAACTGGTCGGGCTTCATCCGCTGCAGCAGATCGCGGATGCCGCCGCTCTCCAGCTGGAAGATGCCCTTCGTCTCACCGCGGCAGAGCGTGTCGAAGGTCGGCTGATCGTCGAGCGGGAAGGCGAGCGGGTCGGGCCGGGAGCCCCGCGTCGCGGAGATGATGTCGAGCGTCTTGGAGACGACCGTGAGGTAGCGCAGGCCGAGGAAGTCCATCTTCATGAGCCCGGCCCGCTCGACGTCGCCCATCGCCCACTGCGTGATCACTTCCTCCTTGCCGGTCACCCGCTGCAGCGGCACGTATTCCACGAGCGGCCGGTCGGCGATGACGACGGCCGCGGCGTGTGTGCCCACGTTGCGGGCGAGACCCTCGATCCGCTGGGCCAGATCGACAAGTTCCCGCACCTCACTGTCGGCCTCGCAGGCGGCCGCCAACTGTGATCCCGGCGCGGCCGCCTCCTCCAGCGAGATATTGAGCTGGTCGGGCACGAGGGCCACGATCTGGTCAACGCGGGGAATCGGGAGCCCCAGGGCGCGGCCCACGTCGCGGATGGCCGCACGGGCCGCCAGCGTGCCGAACGTGCCGATCTGGGCGACGTTGGCCTCGCCATATTTTCGCTTGACGTAGTCGATGACTTCGCCGCGGCGTTCCTTGCAGAAGTCGATATCGATATCGGGCGCCTCCCGACGGTTGATGTCGAGGAACCGCTCGAAGAG
>JBBAVO010000227.1:0-4747 GCA_040397635.1 Pirellulales bacterium | reverse complement strand
GTGGTGCCGATCGTGTCGAAGTCGCACTGCATGAACTCGCGATACCGGCCCCGCTGCGTGTTTTCGCCGCGCCACACCGGCGCCATGTGATACCGCTTGAAGGGCGTGCCGAGCACCCCGATGTGCTGGGCACAGAACCGGGCGAAGGGCACGGTGAGGTCGAACCGCAGGCCCACGTCGCGGCCGCCATGGTCCTTGAATCGGTAGAGCTGCTTGTCGGTCTCCTCGCTCCCCTTGCCGGTAAGGATCTCGAGGTATTCGAGCGCCGGCGTGTCGATCGGCGCGAAGCCGTAGGAGCGGTAGACGCGGCGGGCGATGTCGAGGATCTTTTCCCGCGCGAGCGCCTGCGCAGGCAAGTGGTCGCGGAAGCCCTTGAGCGTGCGAGGTTCGATGAGGCTGCGGGATTCGGTCACGCGGTCAACCTTCTCTACGACAGCACCGGCAGGAGCGGGGGCTTCTGGCTGCGGATCGACTTGCTGCGATTCTTCTTCTTGCGTCCGTCGCCGACTTCCATGCCGCCCGGACCGAGCACCGCGTCCATGTATTCCACGACCTGCTCGGCCGTCTCGAAGTATTGGTCGTAGACCCAGTCGTCTTCGTATTCGCAGTCCTTGGTCGTGTATTCCCGGCAGATCTGCGGCCGCGTCTCATAGATGCCACAGCGGTAATCGTCCTGCAGGTGCTTGCAGACGGTGTGCACGCAGACATACCAATCGCCATCCTCGGTGAATACCGAGGCGTGGTCGTGGAGGAGGAACCAGCGGATGTATTCAAACTCCTCCCGCGTGGTCGGCGTCTCTAGCGGCAGCGCAAAATAGCGGCAGCACTTGGCGGTGCAGTGTTCGCAGAGCACCGTATCTTTCGACAGGTCCTCTCGCTTCGGTTTGATGGGCATCTTTGGCAGGACGATATCGGCGATCGACATGAGACTCTTTCTCCGGGGGCGCCAAGGTAGGCCGCGGGCCCACACTATACACGCACGGCCACCAAGCGGAATCGTCGCCAGAAACCGCTTGGCAGCGCGGCGACGCGATTTCCGTATACTCCGTCGGGACATTTTCCGAAGGGAGTCGAACCGTGCCGAAATGCTGGCGAATTCTGCCGCACGACCGTGGCCTCGTGGAGTCGATCGAACGGTCGGCCGGCGTCTCCGCCATAGCGGCGAGGCTCCTCGCGGCACGGGGGCTGACCGACGCGCCGGCCGTCCGCTCCTTCCTCGGCGGCACGATGGCCGACCTCCGCGATCCCGACCTGCTGCCGGGCATCCCGGCGGCAGCCGACCGGTTGCTGGCAGCGGCGCGGGCCGGCCGGCCGATCGTGATCTACGGCGACTACGACGCCGACGGCATGTGCGCCACCGCGATCCTGATGAATTGCCTCGAGGCGATCGACGCGAAGGTGAGCTGGTATGTGCCTGACCGGTTCGAGGAGGGCTACGGCCTCAACGCCGAGGCGATCGAGACGCTCGCGGCCCGCGGGGCCCAGGTCGTGGTCACGGTCGACTGCGGCATCGCCAGCGTAGCCGAGGCAGCACGGGCGCGAGAGTTGGGTCTGGAACTGATCATCACCGATCACCACAACCTCGCCGACACGCTTCCCACGGCCGACGTGCTCGTGCATCCCCGACTGCCGGGGGCTGATTATCCCTTCGGCGAACTCTGCGGCGCGGGCGTGGCCTTCAAGCTGGCCTGGGCGATCGCCACGCGAGCCTCTGGAGCGAAGCAGGTCACGCCCCGACTGCGTGAGATGCTGCTCAAGTCGATCGGCTATGCGGCGCTCGGCACGGTGGCCGACGTCGTGCCGCTGCTCGACGAGAACAGGATCTATGTGAAGCATGGCCTCGAATGCCTGCGGAAGCGGGGCGGGCCGGGCATCGCGCGGCTCCTGGAGCTGGCCAAGCTGGACGAGAAGTCGCAGATCGACAGCGAGGACATAGCGTTTCGGCTGGCGCCAAGGCTCAACGCCGCCGGCCGCCTCGGTCAGGCCGCCTGCGGCATCGAGTTGCTCACAACGAGTGACGCAGCACGAGCCGTGCAGCTGGCTGACTACGTCCATGAGCTCAACGCCCGTCGCGAGACCGAGGAGCGGAGCATCCAACTGGCCGCTGCCAAGCAGGTGAAGGAGCAGTTCGATCCCGAGGCCGACCCGGCCCTCGTGCTGGCCGACCGCGGCTGGCATGCCGGCGTGATCGGGATCGTGGCAGGACGGCTGGCGGAGCGGTGGCATCGGCCGATCGTGATGATCTCCCGCGACGAGCATCAGGGCCGGCCTGCAATCGGCAGCGTGCGGAGTGTGCCGGGTTTTGATGTGCACGAGGCTCTCATGGCCTGCCGCGAACATCTGCTCACCTGCGGCGGCCACGCGGCCGCGGCGGGCCTGCGGATCGAAGACGGCAGGATCGAAGACTTCCGCAGGGCTTTCCTGGCGGCCGTGAGGCAACGCATGCCGGCGAGTCTGCGACTGCCGCAGATCACCCTCGACGGCGAGACGACGCTCGCCGGCCTCACGCTCGACACAGTCCAGCAGCTCGAGCGACTGTCGCCCTTTGGTCAGAGCAACCGGCGGCCGATCCTCTGCGCCTCGGGCGTGCGTCTGGTGGAGCCGCCGCGGACGATCGGCGGTGGCGCGAGACACATCTCGATGAACCTCACGCAGCATGGCGCGAAGGTCCGCGGCGTAGCCTTCGGCGGCGCGGAGTGGTTGCCGCATCTCCCCGCGCCAGGCCAGCCCTTTCATGTCGCCTTCAAGCCGAAGATCAACGAGTTCCGCGGCCGCCGCACCGCCGAGATGGAAATCATCGATTGGCGGCCAGAGGGCATCGACGTGGGCGTCGAACTGCCGCTGCCGGTTGTTCAGTAGTTCTGCACGCGATGCTATAATCTGAACAGGTTTCCATCACCCTTAAGCGACGTTGGTTCCATCATGATCCAGAAACTCAGCAGGCATGGCGACGATCTGGCTCTTGTGTTCAATCGTGAAATGCTGGCTTCTTTTGGAATCGACGAGGAAACACCACTCCAGGTTTCCGTCACCGGCACGACCGTCAACGTGACGCCGCAACTCGCCGACGACGCCACGTCCGCAGATCGCAAGGCCCGCTTCGAGAGGGCCTTGGAGTCGACGCTCACGAGATACGAGAAAACACTTCGCAAACTTGCGGAGTGAACCTGTGGAAATCACGTTTCTGTCGCTGGCTGAAGTGGTCGCTATTCACGAGGAACAGATTCGCCGATTCGGTGGGGCTTTTGGAATTCGTGACCAAGGGCTTCTTGAGGCCGCCATCAGCATGCCGCAGGCGTCCTATGGTGGGCAGTTCCTGCATGAGGATTTGCAAGGCATGGCCGCTGCCTATCTATTTCATCTCGTTGCCAATCATCCATTCATCGACGGGAATAAGCGGGTTGGTGCTGCTTCCGCAGACGTGTTTCTGGGAATGAATGGGTGGCAACTCACGGCCGATGAGGACACGTACGCTGACTTTGTGCTCGATATTGCCGCCAGCCGACGGGAGAAGAAGGATGCCTTGGAATTTTTCCGCCGCCATGCGGTGCAAATGCCTGAATGACAGTGATCTGGGCACGTGCTACCTCGCATTCTGGTCAGTAGCGTTTACCAAACGAGGCATTCTCCTCCTCCTTGCCATCTTTCTCTCGGTTCCCAGCCCCGCCCGTGGCGACGACTGGCCGCAGTGGATGGGACCTGCGCGGGATGGTGTCTGGCGGGAGACCGGGATCGTCAAGGCGATTCCGCCGGCGGGCCTGCCGGTCAAATGGCGAGTGGAGGTGAAGGGCGGCTACTCCGGGCCAGCCGTGGCCGATGGCCGCGTCTATCTCATGGATTACGAACGCCGCGAGGGCGAGGTTGCCAACGCACCGAACGAAAGGAACGCGATTGCCGGCCGCGAACGAGTGCTCTGCCTCGATGCGGCCACCGGTCGGCTGCTCTGGAAGCACGACTACGACTGCCCCTATGCGATCTCGTATGCCTCGGGGCCACGGTGCACGCCAACCGTCGCCGACGGCAAGGTCTACACGCTCGGCGCCGAAGGGAATCTGTTCTGCCTCGATGCAGCCACCGGCCGGGTGATCTGGTCGAAGGACTTCAAGAAAGACTATGCCGCGCCGACGCCGCTGTGGGGCTTCTGCGGCCATCCGCTCGTCGATGGCAACCGGCTCGTCTGCCTGGTAGGTGGTGAGGGGAGCGTGGCGGTGGCCTTCGATAAGGATACCGGCCGCGAACTCTGGCGGGCCCTCTCGGCGAGCGAGTCGGGCTACTGTCCGCCGTCGATCATCGAGTCGGCCGGGGTGCGGCAACTGGTGATCTGGGATGCCGACAACCTCAACGCGCTCGATCCTGCGACGGGCACGGTGCTCTGGTCGCAGCCGCTCAAGCCGGCCTACGGCATGTCGATCATGGCGCCGCAGGTGGCGGCCACGCCACGGGGTCAGGTGCTCTTCGCCAGCGGCATCGGCCGTGTCGGTGCCCTCTACACGCTCGCCGCCGACAAGCCCGCCGCGAGCATCGCTTGGCGGGGTGATCCGAAGTCGGCTGTCTACTGTGCCAACAGTACGCCCTTCATTTCCGGCGACACGCTCTACGGCTGCGACTGCGAGACGGGATTTCTCACCGCCGTCGATCTTGCCACGGGCAAGCGGCTCTGGGAGACGGGCGAGCCGACGCTGGGCAACCGTCGCGGCCGGCATGGCACGGCGTTTCTCGTCAGGCAGGGCAACGCTGCCAGGGACGA
>JBBAVO010000226.1:0-4760 GCA_040397635.1 Pirellulales bacterium | reverse complement strand
GGGGCTGGATCCTTCTCTCGGGTGTATCGCGCCATCCACGCCGATAATGGACGCATTCTCGCCGTGAAGGTGCTGCGCAGCCGCTACAGTTCCGACCCTGAGAAATGCCAGTCGTTCCAGCGTGAAGGGGAAATGGGCCGGCTGCTCCGGCATCCCAACATCGTCGCCATCGAGGACGTTGGCAGGGAATACAACTCCAGCTACATCACGATGGAGTTCGTCGAGGGACAGACGCTGCGAGAGTTGGTGCGAGTCCGTGGGGCCATCGACCTCTCGCGGGCGCTGGCCATCATCCTGCAACTCGTGGAGGGGCTCGAGTACGCCCATCGCCTCGGTGTGACCCACCGCGACATCAAGGCGTCCAACGTGCTCATCTCTTTCAGCGGGCAGGCGAAGCTCGTGGACTTCGGTCTTGCCGGTGGCGACACGACTGCGAGCAAGGCGCTGCGTCGCACGGGACAGCCGCGGACCGTTGACTATGCGGCGTTGGAGAGCATCGGGAAGGTCAAGGACGACAGCGTGCGCAGCGACATCTATTTTCTCGGCACGGTCGCCTACTTGGCGCTCTGCGGGGTGTCGGCACTGACGGAATCGCGTGATCGTGCTGTCCGCACCGATCCGCGTCGATTTACCGGAGTCGAGCCGCTCGCCTGGCGGGCGCCAGAACTGCCGCGCGACGTCGTGGATTTTGTCATGCGGATGATGCACCTCAATCCGGATGAACGCTGGCAGACGGCGATGGAGTTGCGGCGGGCCCTGGAGCCGCTGGTGGCCAAATATGCGACAGCAGGCGAGGTATCGGTAGCCGCCAGTGCCAACGGCGCCGCCGTGAAAAAGACGGCCGTGAAAGCCGCGGCCGCACAGGCGGCCGTGAAGGGCACGCTGATGCTGGCGGAGGCGTCGCCGACGGAGCAGACGGAGCTGCGCGGTTTCTTCAAAACGCTCGGCTACAAGGTGCTTCTGACGGAGAATCTGCAGCGGGCCCTGGAACGCTGTTCCGCGTCGCCGCCGGCAGCCGACTGCCTCGTGATCAGCGGTACGTCGTTCGGCGAAACGGGCGTGGATGCGTTCAACATGATGGCCGAGGATCCGTTCCTCAGAAACATTCCGGCGGTTTTGCTCCTCGATCCTTCGCAGCCGGAACTTGCGGGGCTTGCCAAGGTGGACGACCGCCGCAAAACCGTCACGGTGCCGTTGCAGACGGCCGAGATGAGCGACATGCTCGCCACGCTCATCGGCTAGCCGGCGGCTGCGGAGCCGTCGCCGGGCGGGCTCCCCGAACACGCTGGATTGTAATCCTGTTTGGCACGACAATGCTGCCCGCCGTGGCGGCACGTTTTTAACTTGGCCGATGCCTCGGCACGGATTTCACAAGTTAAAAACTCGTGGCCACAGGACGTCGTGTTTCGCGTGAAGTCAGATGTAATACATCGGCTCGTTCACGGCGCGGGAGCGTTCCACCAGGTCGGCGAACGTGACGCCCCGCAACGTCTCCGTTTCGGCCCGGGCCACCTGTCGCCAGGCATCGAGGAGCACGTTCACCGTTCGTGATCGACCGGCGAGGTCGGCGGTGACTGCCGTCAACAGTTCATCAGGGCCTTCGATCACGCGAAACACATCCTCCAGCGTGATCTCCGCGGGCGGACGGGCCAACTGGTAGCCGCCGGAGGCGCCGCGGGTGCTGATGACGACCCCCGCCCCTTTCAATTGCAGCAGGATCTGCACCAGAAACCGGGCGGGTACGCCATGCGCCTCGCAGATCGAGCGGATGCGTACCGGCTCGCCGGAAGTCCACTGCCGCGCGAGTTCGAGCACGGCGATCGCGGCATATTCGGTCTTCGCGGAAAGTCTCATCCTGGCTCTTTTCGGCGCCCTGTGCTTGGGCTCTGCGTGGCGCTCTGCGCTGGGCGCTGCGTCAGGGTTTTGGTGTGAACCACTGCGGACTGTCAGTGATCGCGGGAATGGAGGCCGCACTCCGTCTTGGCCGTGCCGCTCCAGCGACCGGCTCGCTCATCGTCGCCGAAGGAGACGGCCCGGGTGCAGGGCCAGCAGCCAATGGAGATGTAGCCCTGGTCGTGCAGCGGGTTGTAGGGAACGTCCTCGCGCACGACCGCTTCCCAGACCTTGGCCTTCGTCCAGTTGGCCAGCGGCGAAATCTTCACCACGTTGAACTTGTGGTCCCAGCCCACGATCGGCGCGGATGACCGATCCTGACTCTGGTCGCGGCGGATGCCACTCATCCACGCGTCGTACCTCGTGAGCACGCGGCGGATGACGGCGAGTTTGCGGTCGGCGCAGCAGCGGTTGGGATCGGATTGATGGAGTGGACCGCCATTCGCCCGTTCGTATTCCTCGACCGTTGTCTCCGGCCGCTCCAGCGAGACGTCGATGCCATACCGACGGGCGATGCGGTCACGCAGTTCGAGCGTTTCGTTGAACTGGTAGCCGGTGTCGAGGTTGAAGACGAAGGTCTTCGGCGCGATGGTCGCGAGCCAATGAATGATCAGGCAGCCCTCCGGGCCGAAGGCGGTGGCCATCGTCAGGCGCTGCCCATACCGCCCGACGGCCCAGTTGATGATGTCGGGAGGTTCGAGTCCTTCCAGGGAACGACTGGCCTGGGACAGATCCTCGAGCACCTCCGGCGAGACGCCTGTGGAGCCTATTTCAATGGCGTTTAATCCCATAGCGACTGCCCGATGCCCGGAGGCCTGTGTGGGGCCGGAATTCTGCACTGCCTGAATCCTACATAAGTTGCCCAAGCAGGTTAACAATAGGCTCTCTCCCGGGGTTTATCGACCCTCCGCCCGCTCGCGGCCTACGAAGAGTCAATACAACCGGAAAGTTCGCCGTTTTTCCCAGGTCTGCCGTTCGGAGTCCCCCAGGGGAGTCCGTGGCGGTCTTTTCGCAGCCCCTTCGACACCTGATCGGAAAAAGGAACAATATTGGCTCTGGAGCAGGCTGTGGATCGTCTTCCCACGCCCCGCTCGCGACACGACACGTTCGGCAGGAGTCTTCACGCATGGCGAGATCTGTGGCATTGGCGGTCGATCTGGGCGCCTCCGGTGGGCGGGTCGTGTCGGGTGCTTTCGACGGCAGGCTGTTGGAACTGGAAGAGATCCACCGCTTCGAGAACGGACCGGTCCCGATGGGGGGCGAACTCGTTTGGGATCTGGTGCGGCTGTGGCAGGAGGTGGTCACCGGACTGCGGGCCGCCGCGGTCCGTCATGGGGGCACGGTGCGGAGCGTCGGTGTCGATACCTGGGGCGTTGACTTCTCCTTCCTGACGGCCGACGGCGCGATGCTGGCCAATCCCGTCTGCTACCGCGATGCCCGTACCCAGGGAATGCTCGCAGCCGCCGAGGCGATCGTGCCCCGCGACGAGATCTTCGCGGCCACCGGCCTGCAGTTCATGGAGCTGAACTCGCTCTATCAGTTGCTTGCCCTGAAACGCCAGCACCCGACCGTGCTGGCGGCAGCCGACCGATTCCTGATGATCCCCGACCTCTTTCACTGGCTGCTGTCGGGGGAGCGATCCAACGAGCGAACGAACGCCACAACCACGCAGTGTTTCGACCCTCGCCGCCGCGACTGGGCCTTCGACATGCTCGATCGGTTCGGGCTTCCACGGCATGTGTTTGGACCGCTTGTGGAGCCCGGCGCCGACCTCGGGCCGCTCCGCCCGGAGGTGGCCGCGGAGACGGGCCTGTCGGGCGTTCGGGTCGTGGTGCCCGGCACCCACGATACCGCCAGTGCCGTGGCGGCCGTGCCGGCCCTCGAGCCCCCCTGCAGCCGACCCGATTGGTGCTATGTGAGCCTCGGCACGTGGGCGCTGGTGGGCGCCGAGCTCGATCAGCCGCTCGTCACGCCGGAGTGCCGTGCCCGCAACTTCACCAACGAGGGCGGCGTGGGTGGCACGACTCGCCTGCTCAAGAATGTCTGTGGCCTCTGGCTCGTGCAGCAATGCCGGGCGAGTTGGCAGCGGGCGGGCCAGGAGTGGAGCTGGGAACAGCTCACTGCGTTGGCAGCCGAGGCCGCGCCCCTGACCACGCTCGTCGATCCCAATCACCCGTCGCTCGTGGCGCCGGCCGACATGCCGGAGGCGATCCGCAGTCTCGCCCGCAGTGCCGGGGCGCCTGTCCCCGAGACGACCGGCGCCGTCATCCGCACGGCCCTTGAGAGTGTCGCCGCTGCCGTTCGCAAGACACTCGAGGAACTCGATGAACTGCTCGGCCGCCGCGTGGAGCGGATTCATGTCGTGGGCGGCGGTGTGAAGAACGCGCTGCTCTGTCAGATGATCGCCGACGCGACGGACCGCCCGGTCGTGGCTGGGCCTGTCGAGGCGACCGCTATCGGCAACCTGCTCGTGCAGCTCGTCGCCCGCGATGGGGCGGTCGATCTCCGCGCGGTGCGGTCGGTGGTTCGCGACAGCTTTGAACTGGCCCACTACCAGCCTCGGGACGCGGCCCGCTGGAACGCCCGGCTCTGCTAGCGCAGTGACGGGGAGGGGATGGCCAGGTCCCGAGAGCCGGCGTTGCTGACCAGCGCAGGCAGGATGCCGGAGCGCAGTCAGCATCGAGAGAGCGAAGGCAGGATGCCGTAGCGAACGTCCGGCGATGGGGCATGGGCATCCCCGTATCAGCACGCCTTCGGCTCCTGTGTGAAACGTTTACTTCGGCAGGGCGCTGACGATGATCAACGATACCAGCGACACCACCACGAGGACGGCCGCCCAGAGGGCGCGGGCCAGCCACTGCCGTGCT
>JBBAVO010000225.1:2644-4761 GCA_040397635.1 Pirellulales bacterium | reverse complement strand
CGCTGGCGGGGCCGCTACCTGCCCAACATGAACGACCGCGAGACGCTCGAGGTGCACCTCAACGTCCTCGGGGATTTTCAGCCCAAGCTCAACAACACCCACCGCGACTGCCGCTTTCTCTTTCTCGGCAACGCCTCGCCGGTGGTGCAGTTGAGCGTGCTCGACCAGGCCAAGGGGGCGGAACTGACCGTTGCCGACACGATGGACCTCTGGATCAACATCCAGCGGGATGAACTGGGCCAACTGATGAAGCGCATCGACGGCCTCGTGCTCAACGACTCGGAAGCCAAACTGCTGGCCGACGATGAGAATCTCGTCCGGGCCGGCGAGGCCGTTCTGGCGATGGGCCCAAAGTTCGTGGTGATCAAGAAGGGCGAGCATGGGGCGATGTTCTTCAGCGAGCACGAGATGTATGTGATGCCCGCATTTCCGACCGCTACCGTGGTGGACCCCACGGGAGCCGGTGACAGCTTCGCGGGCGGCATGATGGGCCATCTGGCGGCCCTCGGCCGCTTCGATCCCCAGGCCCTCAAGGAGGCCTTGGCCTACGGCGTGGTGACGGCCAGCTACACCGTCGAGGATTTCAGCCTCGACCGCCTGGCCCTGCTCAGCCGCCACGACCTCGACCGCCGGCTGGCCGAATACCGCAAGATGCTCAGTTTTTAGGCCTGAACGGGCGTTCAAAAAACCCTCTTGCCAGCCGCGGCCCAAACCGATACTATACCGGTGTCCAGTGTTCGGTTTGCCGGCAACTCGCTCGATTTATGGTGGCGATGCAACCACCCCGACGACGTGCCGGGAAACGCGGGAGGCATACGTCATGGTCTTGGCAGTAGGAGAGAATGGTCGGATGGCAAAAGCATCACAGAAAACCGACAAAGCCGAAGCGGCGAAGTCCGCGGCAAAGACGAGCGAGAGCAAGGCTGACGGGAAAGGACGACCCGGCAAAACGGTGGCGTCGTTCCTCGACAACAATCCGTTGCTGAGAAACACCCTCGCCCAGATCGAGAAGGAATTCGGCACGGGCTCGATCATGCCGTTGGGCAGCGATGCTCAGGCCCCGATCGAGGGCATCTCGAGCGGCAGCCTCTCGGTAGACCTCGCCCTCGGCGGCAAGGGGTTCCCTCGTGGCCGCATCATCGAGGTGTTCGGGCCGGAGTCGAGCGGAAAAACAACGCTCGCCCTCCATGCCGTAGCGGCCGCCCAGCGGGCCGGCGGGATTGCGGCCTTCATCGACGCCGAACATGCGCTCGACCCCAGTTGGGCCAAGAAGCTCGGCATCTCCTTGGAGAGCCTGCTGGTGAGCCAGCCGACGAGCGGCGAAGAGGCGATGCAGATCGCCGAACTGCTGATCAAGTCGAACGCGGTAGACATCATCGTCGTCGACTCGGTGGCGGCGCTCGTGCCACAGAAGGAACTCGACGGCGAAATCGGCGATTCCTTCGTCGGCCTCCAGGCCAGACTCATGAGTCAGGCCATGCGAAAGCTGACGGGCGCCATCGCCAAGAGCAAGACGACCGTGATTTTCATCAACCAGATCCGTGAGAAGATCGGCGTGATGTTCGGCAGCCCCGAGACGACCCCGGGCGGCCGGGCGCTCAAGTTCTATTCGTCGTGCCGTGTCGATGTGCGCCGGATCGGCCAGCTCAAAGACGGCGAGGACGTCGTGGGCCAGCGGGTGAAGGTGAAGGTGGTGAAGAACAAGGTGGCACCGCCCTTCCGCGTGGCCGAGTTCGACATGATGCATGCCGACGGCATCAGCGTGGAGGGCGACATCCTCGATCTGGCGGTTCTGGCCAAGCTCGTTGACAAGACGGGCACGTGGCTACGGTATGGCGACGTGCACCTGGGGCAGGGCAGGGAGAAGGCCCGGCTCTTCCTCAAGGAGAACCCGCAGGTGGCGCAGGAACTCCGCGAGAAGGTCCTCGCCAGCAAGGATGCCGTGATCGCGGTGGCGAGCGAAGCCTCGGGTGGTGGTGGCGGCAGCGACGACTGACCGCATCGGCTGAGGGAAAAGCCGGCTGACCGGCATGATTCGCTCCCCTTGACAATTCAGTCCCCTCACCGCCCGCGAGCAACTGACCCAAGCAGTGCTCGCGGGCGGTTTTTTTGCTGCG
>JBBAVO010000225.1:0-2544 GCA_040397635.1 Pirellulales bacterium | reverse complement strand
AGCGTTTTCCCTGGGAGCTGATGACGACATGAAGGCCGACGAACTCCGCGAAGCGTATCTGTCATTCTTTGAATCGAAGGGATGCGTCCGCCGCCCCAGCGACGTGCTCGTGCCGCGTTGGGATCCGTCCGTGCTCTTCACGCCCGCGGGCATGAACCAGTTCAAGGACCACTTCCTCGGCAAGTGCAAGCTCGAATTCACCCGGGCGACCACCTGCCAGAAGTGCCTGCGAACCGGTGATATCGACAACGTCGGACGGACGCCGCGACACCACACCTTCTTCGAAATGCTGGGCAACTTCAGCTTCGGCGATTACTTCAAGCGGGAGGCCATCCTCTGGGCATGGGAGTTTCTCACCGACCGCAACTGGCTGAACATCCCGCCAGAAAAGCTCTCCATCACCGTTTACCATGACGACCACGAGGCCTATGCGATCTGGGCCAACGAGGTAGGCGTGCCCGCGGCTCGGATCACGCGAATGGGCGAGGACGACAACTTCTGGCCCGCCAGCTCGCCCTCCCAGGGGCCCGACGGCGTCTGCGGACCGTGCAGCGAGATTTTTTACCGCATGCCCGATGGCAGCGACGTCGAGATCTGGAACCTCGTCTTCACCCAGTTCAACCGCGTCGGGTCACCGCCGGACAATCTGCACCCGCTTCCCAGCCGCAACATCGACACCGGCATGGGCCTGGAGCGGACGGCAGCCATGCTGCAGGGCGTTGACAGCAACTTCCACATCGACATCCTCAAACCAATCGTCGAGGCGGTCGCGGAAGTCTGCCACCGCCCCTATGTGGCGTCGAGCGACGACGGCCGTCGGATGCGGCGGATCGCGGATCACGTCCGCGCCTGCACGTTTGCCATCCACGAAAACGTGCTGCCTGGCAACAACGAGGAGAAATATGTCGTCAAGCGACTCCTCAGGCGGGCCGTGCTCGACGGCCGGCAGATGGGCATGAAGGAGCCGTTCCTTCACCTCCTCCCGACGACGGTGGCCGCGATGATGCGGAAGCCCTATCCGGAATTGTCAGAGACGGTTGACCGCGTGGGCAGCGTGATCAAGCGGGAGGAGGAGTCGTTCCTGGCCACGATCGACGGCGGACTCGACCGTATCGAAAAGCTCTTTGCGACGATCGACCGCTCCGGCACCGGCCTGGTCGGCGGCAGCGAAGCCGCCGAACTCTACACCACCTACGGATTCCCGCCCGAGTTGCTCGAGACACTTGCCGCCGAGCGAAACTGCAGCTTCGACTGGAACGGCTTCCGGGAGGCGATGGATGCCCACGGGCAGCGGTCGGGCGCCGGAACCCGCGTCGAGGTGTTCACATCAGGCCCACTCGACGCGCTCAAGAAGACCATGCACGGCTCCGAGTTCGTCGGCTATGACGCGCTCGAGACCGATGGCAAGGTGATCGGCATCATCGCGCAGGGGCAACTCTGCGACTCGCTCCGCGAGGTCGGCCATGCGTCGCCAATCACCGTCGTGCTCGACCGCACCAGCTTCTACGGCGAATCGGGCGGCCAGGTGGGCGACACCGGCACGCTCGCATGGCATGGGGGCAGCTTCGAGGTCAGCGACACGCAGCGAGAGGGCGGCTTCATGCTCCACACCGGCCACCTTCGCCAGGGCTGGCTCGACCTCGGCCAGACGGTCCGGACGAAGGTCGATGCCAGCCGCCGCGCGGCGATTCGCCGGGCCCATTCGGCCACGCATCTCCTCCACGCGGCCCTGCAGCACTATCTCGGGAGTCATGCTGTCCAGCAGGGATCGAAGGTCGATGCCGATCTGCTACGGTTCGACTTCACGCACACGAGCAGCGTTGGCCGCGACACGCTCGACCAGATCGAGACCATGGTCAACGAACACACGTTGGCCGCCGTGCCGGTGGCAGCGCAACTCCTGCCCCTGGCGGAAGCACGCCACGCCGGCGCGATGATGCTGTTCGGTGAAAAGTACCCTGACATCGTGCGGATGGTGTCGATGGACGGTGTCAGCCGCGAACTCTGCGGCGGCACCCACGTGTCGAGCACCGGGCAGATCGGCATGGTGCGGATCACCGCCGAGGAGAGCGTGTCGGCCGGCACGCGGCGGATCACCGCCGTCACCGGCCTCCGCGCCGTGGAACGGTGCCGGCAGATGGAGGGCGTGCTTGCAGAGGCTGCCGGCGGACTGAAGGTTCCAGTCGCCGAACTCCCGCACCGACTGGCGGCCATCGCCAAAGAGCTCAAGGAACTCAAGAAGAGCAAGCCCGCAGCGGGCGGCGCAGCGGTTTCGGTCGATGAACTGCTCGCCGGAGCCGCCGAGGTAGCCGGCACACGGATCGTTGTGGCCGACGCCCGTGGTGGCGATGCCGCTGCCATGCGGCAGTGCATCGATCAGCTCCGCCGCAAGGCGAGCCCGATCGCCGTCCTGCTCGGCTCGAGCGAGGGCGACAAGGTGACGCTCGTCGCCGGCATCAGCCGCGAACTCGAGGAGCGTGGTCTGTCAGCGGGCAACTGGATCAAGGATGCGGCGACGATCGTGGGAGGGAAGGGGGGCGGCCG
>JBBAVO010000224.1:0-4761 GCA_040397635.1 Pirellulales bacterium | reverse complement strand
CGCCCGCAAAGACGCCGCCGAGCTCCGCAGCATCCGCCGCCAGGCGGATGGGCTGAGATAATCAAAAACAACACATCGTGCGAAGCAGTCGCAGGCGGAGCCGGAGAACGGACAAGTTACAAACTTGCCGCCACGGGGAAGCCGGGGGCGGTGGATGCTCGAGGAGCGTTAGGGTTTTTCGACCTTCTGGGAAATGTGCTGCCGTAGGTCGTGGAAGGAGACTTGGCCGCACGGCCCGAGGCCTGAAAGCCACTGCGACGAGACTTCTGCCGTCCCGGCTGGACGCCACCATAAGGGCGGTCCGCCTGCAATTGCCGCGGGCCAACGGGTTTCCTACAGTAGTCCTCAGCAACCGACGTTTGTCCCCCATTGCCGCCATGACATCCTACAACCTCACCCACCTCCGTCAGCTCGAAGCCGAGAGTATCCACATCATCCGCGAGGTGATGGCCGAGTTTGAAAACCCGGTGATGCTCTATTCCATCGGCAAGGATTCGGCCGTGATGGTCCGCCTCGCCGAGAAAGCGTTCTATCCGGCCAAGCCTCCCTTCCCGCTGCTCCACATTGATACGACCTGGAAGTTCCGCGAGATGTACAAGCTCCGCGACGAATACGTCGGCAAGGAGCTGGGCTTCAAGCTGCTCGTGCACGTCAACGAAGAGGGTCGCGCCCAGGGCATCAACCCGATCACGCACGGCAGCAAGGTGCACACCGACATCATGAAGACGCAGGCCCTGCGGCAGGCGCTCGACAAGTATCGGTTCGACGCCGCGTTTGGCGGGGCCAGGCGGGACGAGGAAAAATCCCGCGCCAAGGAACGGGTCTTCTCGTTCCGCGACGAGTTCCACCGCTGGGATCCCAAGAACCAGCGGCCCGAACTCTGGAACCTCTACAACACGAAGGTTCGCAAGGGGGAAAGCATCCGTGTCTTTCCGCTCTCCAACTGGACCGAACTCGATGTCTGGCAATACATCCATCTGGAAAACATCCCGATCGTGCCCCTCTACTTCGCGGCCGAGCGGCCGATCGTCTGGCGGGATGGCGTGATGATCATGGTCGACGATGAACGGCTCCCCATGCAGGCGGGAGAAAAGCCCGAGATGCGGCGGGTGAGATTCCGCACGCTCGGCTGCTATCCCTTGAGCGGCGCGGTTGACTCCCAGGCCACCACGCTGCCCGAGATCATCCAGGAGATGCTGCTCACGACGTTCTCCGAACGGCAGGGACGGCTCATCGACTCCGACGAGGCCGGCAGCATGGAGAAGAAGAAAAAGGAAGGATATTTTTAGGCCGTGTCACACCAGTCCTCCCTCATCGCCTCCGACATCGACGCCTACCTCACGCAGCATGAGCGCAAGGAACTGCTGCGGTTCATCACCTGCGGCAGCGTCGACGACGGCAAGAGCACGCTCATCGGCCGGCTCTTCTACGAGTCGAAGATGATCTACGAGGACCAGCTCGCCGCGATCCGCAAGGACACCTCGCGCTATGGCACCACCGGCGAAGATGTCGATCTCGCACTCTTCACCGACGGCCTGGAAGACGAGCGGCAGCAGGGGATCACGATCGACGTCGCCTACCGCTATTTCTCGACCGACCGGCGGAAGTTCATCATCGCCGACACGCCGGGCCACGAGCAGTACACGCGCAACATGGCGACCGGGGCATCGACCGCTGACCTGGCCATCATCCTGGTCGATGCGCGGCACGGCGTGCTCCCACAGACGAAGCGGCACAGCTTCATCGTGTCGCTCCTGGGGATCAGGCACATCGTCGTCGCCATCAACAAGATGGACATCGTGGGCTACGACCAGGCGGTGTTCGAGAAGATCAAGGCCGACTACATCGACTTCGCCTCGCGGCTGGATCTCCCCGACGTTCACTTCATGCCGATCTCGGCGCTGAAGGGCGACAACGTCGTGACCAACAGCCCGAACATGCCGTGGCACAGCGGCAGCCCGTTGATGACGCTTTTGGAGACGGTCTACATCGGATCCGACCGCAACCTCGAGGACTTCCGCTTTCCGGTGCAGGTGGTGCTCCGGCCCAACCTCGACTACCGTGGCTTCGCGGGCACGATCGCCTCGGGCATCATCCGCCGAGGTGATGAGATCCTATCGCTCCCCTCTCGGAAGAAGAGCCGCGTGAAGTCGATCGTGACGTTCGACGGCGAACTCGACGAGGCTTTCGCCCCCCAGTCGGTCACGCTGACCCTCGAGGACGAGATCGATTCGAGCCGCGGCGACATGCTCGTGCGGCCGGGCAACGTGCCGAAGGTCGATCAGCGGTTCGAGGCGATGGTCGTTTGGATGGCCGAGGAGCCGCTGGTGCCTGGCCGGCAATACCTCTTCAAGCAGACGAGCAAGGTCGTTCCCGGCGCTGTGAGCACGCTCCGCTACCGCATCGATATCAACACGCTCCACAGCCAGCCAGCCCCGACGCTGGCGCTCAACGAGATCGGCCGCTGCACGGTCACGCTTACGAGCCCCATCGCCCACGACACCTACCGCCGCAACCGCACGACTGGCGGCTTCATCATGATCGACCGCCTCACGAGTGCCACGGTCGCGGCGGGCATGATCCTCGACCGCGAGGCGGAGGACGCCGCCGCAGACCATTGGGACGACTCGGCGGCGGCCGAACACCTTCATGCCGAGCAGAGCGGCGTGACGGCAGCCGAACGGGAGGCGCGGTTCGGCCAGAAGCCCGCCACGATCCTGCTCACCGGCCTGACAGGGTCGGGCAAGTCAACGCTCGCCAAGGCTCTCGAAAGAAAACTCTTCGACATGGGCCGCGGCGTGGTCGTGCTCGATGGCCAAAACATGCGGCTGGGCATCAGCAAGGACCTCGGCTTCACCGCCGCCGATCGCAGCGAGAACCTGCGCCGCAGCGTCGAAGTGGCACGGCTCTTCAACGAAGCCGGCATGCTCTGCATCGCTGCCTTCGTGGCGCCCGACGACGCGGTCCGCCGGAAAGCGGCCGACCGGGTCGGCAGCGACCGGTTTCTCGTGGTGCATCTGTCGGCGCCGGTCGAGGTCTGCCGCACGCGTGACACCGAGGGCCACTATCGTCTGGCCGATGAGGGCGAACTGGCCAACTTCCCGGGCGTGTCCGCGGCTTATGAAGAGCCCGCCGATCCAGACCTCGTGCTGCCCACTCACGAATGGCCGGTGGGTCGCTGCGTGGACGCGATCGTGAAACTCCTCGAGTCCCGGGGCATGATTTGATGCCCGCCCTGATCGGGATCCTCACCGTCTCCGATCGGGCCAGCCGGGGCGAGTATGCGGACGAGGGCGGCCCCGCGATCAGCGGCTATCTGGCTGAGGTGCTGGCGTCGCCGTGGGAGCCACGCGAGCAGATCGTGTCGGATGACCTCGACGCGATCGCCGCGGCGATCCGCGACCTGTCAGCGGAAGGGTGCTGCCTCATCGTCACAACTGGAGGCACCGGCCCGGCTCCGCGGGACGTGACCCCTGAGGCCACCGAAAAAGTCTGCACGAAAATGCTGCCCGGATTTGGCGAACTGATGCGCCAGGTGTCGCTTCGATACGTGCCTACGGCGATCCTCTCGCGGCAGACGGCAGGCGTCTGCGGCGGGGCGCTGGTCGTCAACCTGCCGGGGCGGCCCAAGAGCATCCGCGAGTGCCTCGAGGCTGTGTTCCCGGCCATCCCCTACTGCATCGATCTTATCCACACGGGCCAGCCGTCACCGCCGCGGCTTGAGACAAACCCCGAGCGGCTCGTGGCCTTCCGTCCGAAGACGTGACGCCGGGAAAATCGGGGACGGGAGCGAATTTCGATATCCGTGAGCGTGGGAGCGGTTGTTGACCTGGCGAAATTCGCTCCCGTCCCCGATTTTCCATCACGACAGCCGCCGGGCGATATCTGGCGCGAAGTAGGTGAGGATGCAATCGGCTCCGGCCCGCTTGATCACCAGCAGGCTTTCCAGCGCCGCCTTCTCCCCGTCGATCCAGCCATTGGCAGCCGCCGCATGGATCATCGCGTATTCACCGCTCACCTGATACGCGAATGTCGGCACTCCGAACGACTGCTTGACGCGATGGATGATGTCGAGCGACACGCCCGCCGGCTTCACCATCACCATGTCGGCCCCCTCGGCGAGATCGAGGGCGACCTCCCGGATCGCCTCGTCGCTGTTGGCGGGATCCATCTGGTAGGTCTTCTTGTCGGCCGCGCCGAGCGCCGTGGCACTGCCAACCGCGTCACGGAACGGGCCGTAAAACGCCGAGGCATACTTCGCCGCATAGGACAGGATGCAGGCCTCTTGCCTGCCGGCGGCGTCGAGCGACCGACGGATCGCCCCCACGCGGCCGTCCATCATGTCCGAGGGGGCCACGATCTGGCAGCCCGCCTCGGCGAGCACCACCGCCTGCCGGCAGAGCACCTCCACCGTCTCGTCGTTGAGAATCCGCCCGTCGTGGAGCAGGCCGTCGTGGCCATGGCTGGTGTAGGGATCGAGGGCCACGTCACAGATGACACCCACTGCGTCGCCACATTGGCGTCGGATCGCCCGGACGGTGCGGCAGACAAGATTATCGGGGTCAGTCGCATGGGCGGCGTCATCCGACTTGAGCCGTGGCTCCACCGCGGGAAAGAGTGCGACAGCTGGAATGCCCAGCTGCCGTGCCTCATCGACGGCTTTCACCACGCCGTCGATCGACAGCCGTTCCACGCCCGGCAGGCTCGCCACCGGCAGGCTCGCCTCATGGTCATGCACAAAGAGCGGCCAGACCAGATCGG
>JBBAVO010000223.1:0-4842 GCA_040397635.1 Pirellulales bacterium | reverse complement strand
ATGCCTACGTCAACGACGCCTTCGGCACCTGCCACCGCACCGAGGCGAGCATGCACGCGGTGCCCGTGGCGATGAAGGCGCTGGGCAAGTCGGCCGTGGTCGGGTTTCTGGTCGAGAAGGAAATCCAGTATCTGGCCGACGCCATCGCCACGCCGAAGCGGCCTTTCGTGGCGATCCTGGGTGGCAAGAAGGTCTCGGACAAGATCGCCGTGATCACAAATCTGCTCTCGATCTGCGACCACGTGCTGATCGGCGGCGCGATGGCCTACACGTTCTCGCTGGCCCAGGGTGGCAAGACCGGAAAGTCGCTCGTCGAGAAAGATAAGGTCGACCTGGCGAAGGAACTGATCGCGAAGGCCGCCGGCAAACTCGTGCTGCCGGTGGATACGCACTGTGCCGACGATTTTTCCTCCGGCGCCAATAAGAAGGTCGTGAAGGCCGGCGAGATTCCGGACGGCTTCGAGGGGCTCGACATCGGGCCGGAGACGGCGAAGCACTATGCAGAGATTGTCCGCTCGGCCGGCACCGTTGTCTGGAACGGGCCGATGGGCGTGTTTGAGATGCCCCCCTTCGACGCGGGCACGAAGGCCGTGGCCGATGCCGTGGCGGCGGCGACCGCGGCCGGTGCGATCACGATCATCGGCGGCGGCGACTCAGCCGCGGCGGTCGAGCAATTGGGCTACGCCGACCGGGTGAGCCATGTCTCCACCGGCGGCGGGGCGTCGCTCGAGATGCTCGAAGGCAAGGCCTTCGAGACCGTGGCGGTGCTCGACGAGGTGTGATCCCGGAGCAGTCACCACCGCGTGGCCGAACGAGCGCGACCCGTGGCCACAAGTTTTTAACTTGTGAAATCGATGGCGAGGCACGGACAAGTTAAAAACTCGTCCCCACGAGGGGGCTGGGGCACGGACAAGTTAAAAACTCGTCCCCACTACAGTCCCGCCGTGGTGGACGGGGCGGGACTGGTGCCCTGCTGCTGGGCTGCCAGCCGGCCGCCGACTTCCGAGACGTAGTCGCGATCTGCGGCTGAGAGCGACTCCGTCCACACGGTCGTATGGCGGCCGTTGACCTTCAGGATCCGCACCCGGTCGGTCCGAACTTCCACGAGCCAGCCTTGGGCGTGATGGGTGCCGCTGTCGTCGGACCAGTGCCGCATCGGCTCGTTCGGAACGGTCCACGCCGCTGCGGCGGGCTCGGCCTCCGCCTGCTCGGGCTCGGCTTCAGATGACGTGTCCGGCTCTTCGGCCGAAGCGGCCGGTTCTGCAGTCTCGCCTTCGCCGTCGGCGGCCTCTTCTTCCGAGACAGGGGCTTCCGAGACAGGGGCGTCGTCGGTCATCTCCGGCTCGTCGGTCGCGGTCGCCTCGGCCGCGGAATCCTCGGTAGTTTCTGCCGCACCGGTGTCGGCAGCCTCTGGCGGGCTGGCGTCGGTAGCCTCCGCAGCGGGGGCGTCTTCATCACCCTCGTCGCCGTAGAGATCAAACAGATTCGGCTCCATGGGCTCTGCTCTAGGGGGTTTCACATCCGGCCCTCCAGCCAGATTCTCTGCGGCCGCCGCTGGTTCGAGCATGAGTTGCTCGTTCGACGCTGGAGCCACCTGAGACTGGGGCATGCTGGCAGGCTTGAGATCGGGGATAGGCTCCTGGGCAGGCGTCGGCGTCGGCAGCACGGCGGGACTGGACGATGCAACGGGCATCGGCTGGGCGGCCGCCGGGCTCGGCTGCTCGGCGTTCGCAGCCGCCATGACCGACGGGGGCTGCGGAGCGGCAGCAGCGGGCTGCGCTTGTGAAGCATCGACCACGATCGTTGGACCATGGACGACCACGCTATCGGCAGTCTCGGCACTTTTGACCGTGGCACCCGCCACCTCACTGTGCTCGACCATGCCCTGCTCCACCCCGGCCTGGTCCAGCACCGCTTCTCCGTCGGTGTGGTGCTCGATCACCTGCTCAAAGGCCTGATGCTCGACCACCGCGGACTCAGCCTGTGCCTCGCCGCAGTGGCAGTCGCTCCGGTCGTCCCCAAAGTCGTCCCCAAAGATCACCTCCTGCCCCTGGTGCTCAACCGTGACGACCGTGCATGGCAGTGACGATACGGGCGGGCACGCTGCGGGCCGGCAGACCTGGCTGCGGCCACGGTGCTGTCGCAGCCACCAGCAGGCCTTGGCCGAGTCCACAAACAGGGTCAGGCACAGCAGGGCCACGATCAGGGAGTGAATCGACCGGCGCACGCATCACCTCACACGCAGAAGCAGAAAGAGACCGGGAACACTGCCACCGTGGCGGCGATCCTGTCTCGATATGCTAATTGCGTGCGCGGACCCGGGCAAACGGCTGCCTGCAGGGCCGCAATCGGCGTCGATGCGACGGGAAAAAGCGAAAGGCCGCGGCAGATCTCTCTGCCACGGCCTTCCGGTGTATCGAACCTGTTGTCCGCCTGCGAACGGGGTAGGAAATTGCGAAACTGATGCGGATCGGCCGCACTCCGGTGGCATTGCTGCCGGCGGGTACGTGCTTTTCGAGGATCCGGACCAACGCGTTGGGTTTGGCACCTCCGACGGGACGCGGAAACAGGTCGAATGTCAGTGCTGGTAGATTCGTCCGAAAGGGGCGGTGTCCTTCAGACGAATTCCTGCACCGTCATCCAGCCGTTACCACCGGCCCGACTCGACGTGCTAGCAATTCCTCATGAACACCCCATGCTGTTGCCGCAGTTGTGACACAGGTAGCAGTTGCCGTTGCGGACCGTGATCGATCCGCAGTTGTCGCAGGCCGGGGCGTCGATCTGAAACTTGGCAAACTGGCTCTGTCGGTCGGCCGGACTGGCGGCCGGATCGACCGCCATCTTGAGGCCCGCCCGCTCAAGGAGCGCCGCATTCTTGTCAGCCAGCCTGTCTGCCACGGCGGCCGGCTTCACGGTCGCCGTCGCGTGCCCGTTGGTACCGGACGGGTGCTTGCCCCGGCTGCTGGTCGCCTCGCCATTGGTGCGGGCTTTTCCTTGCCCATCAGCCAGCCCGCGCGCCGTCGTGGCGGCGGGCTTGCGCTCTGTTTCCGTATCGTCGCCCGAGGAGGCTTCCTCGCCTCCGGCGGCGGTGTACCCTCCGCCCGGCCGGTTGGCCTCTCGATAGCCGGCGATGAACTCCGTGCCCATCCAGCGGAACAGATAGTCGACCAGACTCTTGGCCACCGGGATATCGGGGTTCTTCGTGTAGCCCCACGGCTCGAAGCGGGTGTGCGAGAACTTCTTCACATACACCTCCAGCGGCACGCCGTACTGCAGGCTCATCGAGACCGCCGTGCCGAAGGCGTCCATCAGGCCGCCGATCGTGCTGCCTTCCTTGGCCATCGTGATGAAGAGTTCACCCGGTCGGCCGTCGTCGTAGAGGCCGACGGTGATATAGCCCTCGTGGCCACCCACGTTGAACTTGTGGGTGACGCTCCGTCGCGTGTCGGGCAGCCGCTCCCGGCGCGGCGAGGGAGTCGCCTTCGCGGCGTTCTTGTCGGCCGCTTTGTCGGACTCCGAGCTCGTGTTGAGGGGCTGGCTCTCCTTGGACCCGTCGCGGTAGATCGCCAGTGCCTTGAGTCCCTGCCGCCAGCCCTCCATGTAGGCACCGGCGATGTCGGCTGGCGTCGTTTCGCGGGGCATGTTCACCGTCTTGGAGATGGCACCCGAGATGAAGGGCTGTGCCGCCGCCATCATCTTCACATGCGCCTCCCAGGCGATGCTGCGAACGCCCAGCCGCGGCTTGAACGCACAGTCAAACACCGACAGGTGCTGCTCCTTGAGCCCCGGTGCGCCTTCGATCGTGTCGTTCTTGTCCACGAAAGACAGGATGGCCTCGACCGCCGGACCGTCGTAGCCGAGCGTGCGGAGGGCCAGCGGTACTGTTTGATTGACGATCTTGAGCATGCCGCCGCCGGCCAGTTGCTTGTATTTCACAAGCGCGATGTCGGGCTCGACACCGGTGGTGTCGCAGTCCATCAGGAACGAGATCGTGCCGGTCGGGGCCAGCACGGTTGCCTGGGCGTTGCGGTAGCCGTGGCTCCGCCCGCCGGCAAGCACCTCGTCCCAGATCTTCCGAGCGGCATCGCGGAGATACTGCGGGCAGGAGACGTCGATGCTGTCGACGGCCGTGCGGTGCATCTGCATCACGTTGAGCATCGGCTCTCGATTGGCGGCGAAGCCCTCGAAGGGTCCGACCGCGGCGGCGAGTTCAGCGCTCGTGCGGTTGGCCGATCCGTGCAGGATTGCCGTGATCGCCCCACAGAGTCCGCGACCGGCATCGCTGTCGTAGGCCAGGCCATCGGCCATCAGCAGACTGCCGATGTTTGAGTAGCCGAGGCCCAGCGGCCGGAACATGTGGCTGTTGCGGGCGATCCGGGCGGTCGGGTAGCTGGCATGGTCGACCAGAATCTCCTGGGCAACGAGGAAGATCCGGCAGGCCGCGGTAAACCGCTCGACATCGAAGACGCCGTCGGGCTTGCGGAACTTCATCAGGTTGATGCTGGCCAGGTTGCAGGCCGTATCGTCCAAGAACATGTATTCGGAGCACGGGTTGCTGGCGTTGATCCGGCCCGAGTTGGGGCAGGTGTGCCAGCGGTTGATCGTCGTGTCGTATTGCACGCCGGGATCGCCGCACTGCCAGGCGCACTCGCTCATCCGCTTCATCACGTCGCGGGCCTTCATGCTCGGGCCGGCCTTCGACGGGTCGGTCACCCAGCGGGTGGTCCAGGTGTCGTCGCGATCGGCAGCCTCCATGAAGTCGTCGGTGAGCCGCACGGAGAGGTTGGCGTTCTGGAAGAGGATCGAGCTGTAGGCTTCGCCGTTGAAGTTGGAGTCGTAGCC
>JBBAVO010000222.1:0-4847 GCA_040397635.1 Pirellulales bacterium | reverse complement strand
GGCATCCTCGTCTCTCCCGCGGGTCACATCATCACCGTGATGAGCACCGTGCTCGATGCGGACGAACTGACCTGCGTGCTCGATGACGGGCGACGGTATCGGGCGACGATACTGGGGGCCGATCCGAGCCGGGAACTCGCCGTGCTCTCGATCGAGGCGGAGGAACTGCCGGCGTTCACCCTGGCCGCCAGCGATCGCGTGCCGGCGGGGACGAGGATCTTTGCCCTTTCGAATCTTTTCGGAGTGGCGGTGGGGGACGAGCGTGTCAGCGCCCAGCATGGCGTCGTTTCGGCGATCGTACCGCTCGAAGCCCGTCGGGGCAGTTACGAAGTGCCGTACCGCGGCGACGTCTACATTCTCGACTGCACAACCAACAACCCCGGTTCACCCGGTGGTGCGGTGGTGGATTGGCGTGGCCGCCTGGTCGGGATGCTTGGCAAGGAACTAAGGGCCTCCGGAAGTGGCATCTGGCTCAATTACGCCATACCGTCCGAATCGCTTGTTGAAGGCTACGCGGCGATCACGTCGGGGACCGCCTCATCGGCCGCCGCTGCTCCTGCCAGCGAACCGATGCGGGCTGGCTTCGATCCTGCGACGCTGGGGCTGGTGCTCGTGCCCGACCTGCTCGACCGCACGCCACCCTTCATCGAGACAGTCGCCGCCGAATCGCCAGCGGCCCGGGCAGGCCTGCGGCCCGACGACCTCGTGATCGCGGTCGGCGGTCGTGCCGTGGCCTCGCGGGCGGCGCTGCAGCAGGCACTCTCGGCCTTGGCTGCAGGGGATGTGGTGAGGCTGTCGGTTGTCCGTAGCGGTGCCATCGTGGAGTGTGAACTCGGGCCACGCCCCGCCTCCGGGAGGAATCGCTGATGCTTCTGCTTCGCTGCCTCGTGCACGCTTTTATGCTGGGCACGTTTCTGGGAACCTGTGTGGGAACGGTGGCCACGGCATCGATGGCCGCCACCGAGGAGCTTCCGTTCGAGGAGGAGGCCGCGATCCGGGCAGCGGTCGAGCGGGTGGCCCCGTCGGTCGTGCGGATTGAAACCGCCGGAGTCTCGGAGACGGTGCTCGGGTCGGCGGCCGAAGCGATTCCGGCCAGTGGACCGTCCACGGGCATCGTCGTGGAGGAGGGGGGCTGGGTGCTGGCCACGTCGTTTGCCGTGCCTCGTGATGCCGTCGAAGCGATCATCGTGCTGCCTGATGCGACGGTGGCGGGCGGCCAGCGACGGGTGGCGCGGGTCGTGGGCCGCGATCTGTCACGCGGGCTCGTGCTGCTGAGGGTTGACGGTGCCGGCCTGACGCCAGTGCCTGAGTGGGTGCCGCGTGCCGAACTGGCGGTAGGCCAGTGGACGATCGCAGTGGGGCGGGCGTGGGATCTGGCCGTTCCCAGCGTCGCCGTCGGCATTCTCTCGGCCACGAACCGGTCCTGGGGTCGCTCCGTGCAGACCGACGCCTCGATCTCGCCGGCCAACTACGGCGGGCCGCTGATCGATATCAGTGGCCGCGTGATCGGCATCCTTGCGCCGTTGCCGGCTGACACGGCGGGCATGAATCTCGGGACGGAACTCTACGACTCCGGCATCGGCTTCGCAGTGCCGCTTGCCGACATGCTCCGCGTGCTGCCGCGGCTGAAGAACGGCGAGACGCTGTCTCCCGGCGTGTTGGGCATCGGATACAGTGCGCGGGATCCGTTCACCGGCGAGGCCAGGATTGCCACCTGTCGCCCCGGCTCACCGGCGGCAAAAGCGGGGCTGCGTGCGGGGGATCTGATCGTTGCCGCGGACGGCCGACCCGTGACGCGGATCGCGGAACTCCGGCATGTGCTCGCGCCGCTCTACGCCGGCGACACGCTGAGCCTCACCGTCGAGCGGGGCAGCCCGGCGACGAGCGAGGCCAACCGTCAGCAGTCGGCACCACCATCCCGGATCGATGTGCAGGTCGAACTCATTGCAGCGCTCCCGCCCTGGCGGCGGCCGATGCTCGGCATCGTGCCGGTGCGGTCGGCCGCGCGGGATGCCCGTCCGGGGCCGGTGCAGGTGGCGTGGGTCTGGGCCGACAGTCCGGCGGCGAAGGCGGGCCTCGTGGCCGGCGATCAGATCGAGGCGGTGATTCCACCACCTGTTGACGGGGATACGGCTGGCGCAGGCGATGCCGTGACGGTCGAGTCGGCGGCGGCACTGGCTGGCATCGTTGCCGGCACGGAGGTCGGGCGGTCGCTCTCCCTCGTGATTTCCCGGGATGGAAAGAGGCAGACGATTCCGGTCGAGGTGGCGGCCATGCCTGCCGATCTGCCCGCCGATCTGTCGGCACTGGTGCCACCATTCGCACCGGCCCTCGCGCCGGCAGGCCCGCTGGTGCCGGCTGGAGATGCGGCCGTGGTCGAACGATTGGAGGCTGCGGAAGTGGCACAGCCGCCGCTGGTCGTGCTGCCCGCGGCGCCGCCGCGGGAGCCGCTGGCGGTCATCATCTATCTCGATCTGCCGCGGGGGCCCGTGGCCGAGGCTGAGGCGACTGCCTGGAAGGCGGCGGCGGCTCGGCATGGTGTGGCGGTGATCCTGCCGGGATCGGTCGATCCGCAGCGGTGGGGCCGCGAGGATATCGGCGGTATCAAGCGGGCAGTCGCGACGCTCGCGGCCAAGCGTGCCATCGATCCGGCCCGGATCGCCGTGGCGGGCCGTGGGGCGGGGGCTGCGTTTGCGTGGCTGGTCGCCGATTCGCTCGGACCCGCCGTGCGGGGCGTGGCCCTCATCGATTCGACGCTCCCTCGGCAGGCCGTCGTGGAACCCGCTGAGCCGGGGCGGTCGCGGTGGGTGCTGTTTGGCACGACGGCCGATGCCGCTGCGGCGGCGCAGCTGTCGCCCCGCGTGGAGGCCGACCGGCGGCGGCTGGAGGCGTCGGGCGTTGCGGCGGGGACGCTGCCGATGACGCCGGGCGCCGGTGTGCCGGCCGCCACGCTGGCCGCGTGGGCCGAGGCGTTGGGACTGTTGTGACGCTGCCGTTTCCGCAGGCTGCGCTGCCCAGCAGCAGTTCCGTTCGCATCGTGTTCGCCGACGCGGACCTGATCGTGGTTGAGAAGCCGGCGGGCATGCCGAGCGTGCCGGCGCGGACACCGCTCGATCCGCCCTGTGTCGCATCGAACGTGCGTGCTGCATTCGGCGCGGTCGAGGCGGTGCATCGGCTCGACCGCGACACGTCGGGCCTGCTCGTGCTGGCACGCTCGAGTCAGGTGCGGGCCGCGCTGGGCCGGGCATTCGAGGACCGGGCGGTGCAGAAGCGGTATGAGGCGATCGTGCACGGCGGGCCCGCCGCGCGCGAGGGAATCGTTCATCTGCCGCTGGCCTCGGATCCTCTGCGGCCCCCTCGATCCCGCGTCGATCCGATCCAGGGAAAGCCCGCGACGACACGCTGGCGTCTGCTCGCGACAGCTTCTGTGGCCGGGCAGCAGCGATCACGCTTGGAACTGGAGCCGGTCACGGGTCGATCCCACCAGCTCCGCGTGCATCTGGCCTGGCTGGGCATGCCGATCGTGGGCGACCGTCTCTATGGGCCCCACTATGGGCCAGCTCGCCCGGAATCGCAGGGGCCACCGGCCTTTCGCCTCGGACTCCATGCCGCCTGGCTTGCGTTTCCTCATCCTCGCGACGGGCGGCTGGTCGAGGTCAGGTCGCAGCCACCCGACTGGTTCGCCGACTGGGCTCGATGAGCCACCGCATGGCGGAGCAGACGGTTCATGCCCTAGGCGTCGGCTGCATGGCCGATGCTCCCACCTGCTGCCAGTACCGGGAGAATCTGCCCAGATCCTTCACGCCGGAACGATCACAGAACCGCGGCCATGGCAGGAACGTCACCGGGAGCGGTGGCTCGGTGCCGGCTTCCCCCGCCTGAATCGTGGCGGCGGCATGGCGAATCCGCGGACAGGGCGTCTCGGCGAGCACGAGACCATCGCAGCCGTGGGCCCGCGCTCGTCCCGGCAGGATCTCGCGAGGATCGCCAAGCAGCACCTCGACACCCGGCACATCGGCCAGGCAGGCGACGAGGAAGAGCAGCCGGTTGAGCGAAGGACGTTCTTCCGCAATCCACTCCGGATCAATCACAAAGACCCGCGGTGCCTCCGGATAGGCCAGCGCTGCCGGGCTTGTGGCGGCGGCCGAGTCGAGCGTGAGCCAGACGAGAGGCCGATGGATCGCCGCGGTTTGCCCTGCTGGCGGGGCGGCCTGCGGCTTGATCCGCAAGGGCGGCCGCTCTGTGGGCCCGTCCGCGGCAAAGCAACGGGAGGCAAGTTCTTCATATGAGACATCGAGAGGGCAGTGGCCGCGAAGCCCGCACGGCTGGCAGTGCATGCCGCTCGTGAACGTCTCCAGATTCTCGCGGTTGAACAGATAGGGCTTGGCTGAAAAGGTGCCGGCCACCCACTGCCACGAGAGGTGATTGCTGGCTGGGTCGCCGTCGATCAGGTGGGAGAGAAACCAGTCGGCTCCTGCCTGCCACCGCACGCCGCGGACGTGCACGAGCCAGGACGCAAGCCACATCCGCTCGTGGTTGTGCAGCCAGCCGGTGCGGTGGAGTTTCTGCACGAAGGCATCGATGCACTGCAGGCCGGTGCCTGCCGCGAGCACGTCCGCGGGAACCTGCTCGACCGCCGGCACGCGGTGTCGTTGGGCAGGAGACTCGAGCGGTGCGTGAATCCGGCTCCCCACCGCCGCGTAGACCTGCTGCCAGTAGTCGCGCCAGCCGAGTTCCGAGATCAGTTTGGTGGCATCCTCAGGTCGCTGGGCCCGGGCCAGGGCCGCATCGCGGACCTCGGCCAGCGAGAGCACGCCATGCCGCAGCCAGGGGGAGAGTCGCGTGAC
>JBBAVO010000221.1:0-4858 GCA_040397635.1 Pirellulales bacterium | reverse complement strand
GCCATCACATTCCTGCCCTCGGTCTCGGTCCGTTCGATCGCCGTCTGGCCGCGAATCCGCCAGCCGGCAAGGGGGCCGCTCTGCGGCTCGAGCGCGTCGTCGATCCCCTTCTGAATCGTGTCGAGATTCCTGCCCAGAGACGCCTTCACGACATCGTCTACCAGCGACCGGCGGAGGTGCACGATCGGCATCGTGCGGTTCTCGGAGCCGTCACCGGCGCGGGTGAAGGCCATCAACGAGTCGCCATCCGCATCGGCATCATTGCAGAAGATGATGCCCCCGGCCTCGTGCTCCGAGGCATTGGCCACCTTGCGGGCCAGCGCCGCATACTGCGACGCCTGGTTGCCGTCGAACACGCTGTGAGGGTTGTCCTTCTGCGGCTCCTGTCGCAGCACCACGACGCCGGCCCCCTTGGCGGAACCGCCCCCCGCGTTGGCCGCGAGCGGGGCGTAGTCGTCGTAGTGCTCCGCAGGGGCGGTGATGCCGTAGCCGGCGAAGACGAGCGGCAGGTCGAACTTTCCCGAACCACCTGCGGCCAGTGGCGTGAAATCCTTGCCCAGGCTCAGCGAAATCGTCCTCGGCACGCCGTTCTCACCAGGCGGGCCCACCAGTTCCGCCGTGTTGGCGTCCGCAGGGCCCAGCTTCGCGTCGAGCGTCATGGCGAACCGCTGGAATGGCGTCGCAGCCGCCCCGTCGGGGACGCCGCCGACGACCGGCTCGAGTCCGATCGCGGCCAGTTGTTCGGCCACCCAGTCTGCGGCCTGGTCGACCCCCTTGGTGCCGGGCCCGCGCCCCTCCCGCTCGGGAGCGGCCAGCCACTCGACGGCCAGCTTGAGCCGATCGCGCAGCGGAGTGTCGTCAGCCGGCTCCGCGGCAACCGTCATCACCACGCCTGAAAGCTGGACGGTCAGTGACAACGCCAGGGCGATCCAGACTCGGAATGGCAAAGGCTGTGTGCTCGGCATGGGCGGGTCCTGCAGGAATGCGTGGGAGATGCGTCTGCCGCCGTCATGGAACGACAGCGGCCTGCCGTCATTTTAGCCACACTCCCGTGACAGGCGGCGCAGCGGGTAAGATGTTCACGGAAAAGTCCCCTGTGGAGCCTCGTCCGTGCCTTCCCTTTTCGTGATTCAGGGCCGCAATCGCGGCTCCCGCTACGATCTCAGCCACCACGAGGGGGCGATGAGCATCGGGCGGGAGGCGGGCAACTTCGTGCAGTTGGATGACAACGAGGTATCCCGACGGCATGCCGAGATCCGACGGGTGGGCGAGTCGTTCTTCGTGGGCGACCTGAAAAGCTCCAACGGCACCTGGCTCAACAGCCGGAAGATCGAGCGGTCGGAGCTCTCCAGCGGCGATCAGATCCAGGTGGGTCGGACGATCCTCGTCTATGCCCGCGACGGTGCCGACGTGCCCGCGACGGGCCTGGTTGACATCGTGCCGGCATCCAATGGCGGCGACGGCTCGCGGATCGTGCGGACGGCCCGCGAGGCCGACGTCGGCGGGGATCCGCTTCCCGACGACACGCAGAATCGCTGGCTGGCCCGGGCCCGCAGCAACCTGCAGGTGATGTACCGCACGGCGCTTGCGGTCAGCCACACCCTCGACATCGACGAACTTCTCGGCCGCATCCTGCAACTCGTCTTCGAATGGGTCGAGGCAGACCGTGGCTGCATCATGCTGCTCGACCCCGATTCAAAGCAACTCCGCACGAAAGCCCGGCGCGACCGACGTGTGAGCGAGGCGACGTCGATGGCCATCAGCCGCACGATCCTCGACTACGTGCTCGACCGCGGCGAGGGTGTGATCACGAGCGATGCCCAGGACGACGATCGCTTCAGCGGCGGCAACAGCGTGGTGCGAACCGGCGTGCGGGAAGCGATCTGCGTGCCGATGCAGGGCCGCTACGGCACGGTCGGTGTGATCTACGTGGACACGACCGTCCCGCTGGGCGACGCGATCGAACGGGGGCAGCGGCAGTTCACCGATGAGCATCTCAAGCTCCTCATCGCCATCGGCCATCAGGCTGCACTGGCCGTCGAGGACACCACCTACTACTCCGCGATGGTGCAGTCGGAGCGGCTCGCCGCCGTTGGCCAGACCATCGCCACACTCTCGCACCACATCAAGAACATCCTGCAGGGCATCCGCGGCGGCAGCTACCTGGTCGAGATGGGCCTGGAAAACGAGGACCTCGCGGTGGTCCGCAAGGGCTGGGACATCGTCAACCGCAACCAGAACAAGATCTCCTCGCTGGTGATGGACATGCTTTCGTTCAGCAAGGAGCGGGAACCCGACCCGGTGCCGTCCGACCTCGTGGCGCTGGTCACCGACATCGTGGAAACCGTCCAGCAGCGGGCGGATGAAATCGGCGCGACGCTCGAGTGGGCACCGCCAATCGACATGCCTCCGCTGCTCTTCGACCCGGAGGCGCTGTCTCGGGCCATCCTCAACGTCGTGACCAACGCGCTCGATGCGGTCGAGGATCGCAGCGGCGCAACGGTGTCGATCCGCGTCACATGCGACACCGAAGACGAACGCGTCCGCGTCACCGTCAGCGACAATGGCGAGGGTATGACCCCGGACACGATCGCTGAAATCTTCAACCTCTTCGTGTCCACGAAGGGTGCCCGCGGCACCGGCCTGGGCCTGACAGTCAGCCGCAAGATCCTGCGCGAACATGGCGGCGATATTCACGTCTCCAGTCAACCCGGTGAGGGAAGCACGTTCGTGCTGGAATTCCCGGTGCGCGCCGGGGACGACGAGCAGGCCGACCCCCCACCCGACAGCCCGGCCACCGTATCATGACCAGCCAGTCTTCCAGCGGCGACGTGGCCGCGGCGACGGAATCGGCGGTGCACCAGTCCGGCTCGCGCCGGCTGCCGATCTCGGCGGTCATCATTGCGCGTGATGCCGCCTCGCGGATCGGCGAGGTGCTCGGTGCCCTGAACATGTGCGACGAGCGACTCGTCCTCGACTCAGGTTCAACCGACGACACCGTCGCATTGGCCCGGGCAGCCGGGGCCCGCGTCGAACACCAGCCGTTTCTCGGCTATGGACCGCAGAAGCGGCGGGCCGTCGAACTCGCGACCCACGACTGGATCCTTTCACTCGATGCCGACGAGGTGCTCGACGACCAAGCCCAGGCGGCCTGCGAGCACCTCGATCTGTCCAACCCCGCTGCCTGCTGGGCGATCCGCCGGCGGACCTTCGTGGGCCGTCGCGAGGTCTGCCACGGCGCCTGGCGGGATGAACGCGTACTCCGGCTGTTCAACCGCACGACGGCCGTCTTCAAGGCGATTGCCGTCCACGAGGAGGTGCAATCGCAACAGCCTCCGCGGCTACTGGCCGGTTCGATTCTTCATTACAGTTTCGCCGATTGCCGCGATGTGCTGTCGCGATCGCTGCGGTACGCGCCGCTGAAGGCTGATGTCCTGCGGTCGAAGGGGGAGCGGCCAGGCGCCTGGATGCTGCCGCTCCGCGGATTGGCGGCATTCGTGAAGAGCTACGTGCTACGGAGTGGCTGGCGGGATGGGGGTGTCGGGTTCGTGGTCGCGCTCGGTCGGGTGATCGACTCCACCCTGCCGCGTGCCCTCCTGCTCGCGGACGAGCCTCGCGACGAGGAGCAACCGTGAGTTGATCCGTGCCGGGCGTGCTGCCCGAACACGCTCCGCTCGCACGGCGGCTCGGCGACCGCGTCAGGGACGGTGGTACGATTGCTGCGCCGAGGCGCCTGACGCTCGCTTCGGTGTTCGGGCAGCACGCCCTTCGCTCACTCGATGCTGACTGCGCGTGGCGGCAAGTTTTCAACTTGTCCGTGTCCCCTGTGGCGGCAAGTTTGCAACTTGTCCGTGTCCCCTGTGGCGGCAAGTTTGCAACTTGTCCGTGTCCCGTCGCCGATTCCACAAGTTAAAAACTCGTGGCCACGAGCCGGCAAGTTGGGATTTCCACGCGACAGCCGGCAGGATGCCGATGTTTTGCGTCACGCTCGCGTTCCCCGCAGCACATCGAGCACGCGCTGCATGTCGGCGGGAAGAGGAGCTGTGAATTCGATCCGTTCCCGCGTCACGGGGTGATCGACCGCGAGGCTGGCGGCGTGCAACGCCTGCCGTTCGATGAGGGCCGTACCTGCAACCGAGCCGGCGCCGTCGTCGGGAAGCCCAAAGAAGGCCGGATCGATGCGGGTGCGGCCGCTGTAGAGCCCATCGCAGAGCACCGGACAGCCGATCGCCGCCATGTGCACGCGGATCTGATGAGTCCGGCCGGTCTTGGGCGCGACCCTGACGAGCGCCGCCCCCCGGAATCGCTCCAGCACCTCGAACCGCGTCACGGCGTCGCGGCTGGTCGAGTGGTCGCGACGCACCGCCATCTTCTCCCGCTGGTAGGGATGGATGCCGATGGGCAGATTGATTTCATCGCTGTCGAACTGTGGCTGCCCCTGCGTGATCGCCAGATAGGTCTTCGTGACGGTTCGCCGCTCGAACTGCTTCGCGAGTGCATGGTGGGCCTCCTCGGTGCGTGCCACCACGATCACGCCGCTGGTGTCGCGGTCGAGCCGGTGGACGATCCCTGGCCGCGTCGGGCCGCCAGCGTTTGAGAGTCCCGCACCACCGGCGGCCGCGTCGGGGCGTTCGAGGTGCCACTTGAGCGCTCCGGCAAGCGTGCCCTTCCAGTTGCCCTTGGCGGGATGCACGACCATGCCGGCCGGCTTGTTCACGACCGCGATCCAGTCGTCGAGGTGGACGAACTCCAGCGGAATCTCCTCCGCCGCCGGCCCGGCCCGGGGCGGCTCCGGCACCGTCATGCAGACGATCGAGCCGGCCCGCAGCTTGAGCGACGCCCGCGCCACGACGCCATC
>JBBAVO010000220.1:0-4882 GCA_040397635.1 Pirellulales bacterium | reverse complement strand
TTTTTACCGTTGGATTCCTCACAGTCCGGGGAATTCGGCCAAACCTTGCGGGGTTGAAGTGCCGATCAATCTGGAAGTGATGGTGCGCGTCAGGAAGACGCCCGACCATCCTGCCGGTGGGCGTTCCGCCCCCGCCAACAAACTCGAGCAACAAGGGAGTGTGTTTTATGGCCATGCGTCGCCTCCGCGTGTATACCGGCCCCGATCTGAGCCAGCCGAAGGTCGCAGTGCTGGAACAGCCCGCCGAAAAGAGCGTCCGCATCTCGCTCGGTGAGGTGTTGCCGTTGCTGGCCGATGCGGTGGTGAGCAACCGCACCTGGCTCACCGATTTCAAGGACGACGAGATCTCGATTTCGTCGGACCTGCACGACGTGCTTTTGGCCTACCGGCACTACCGTCGCCCGGGCGCCTGAGGGCTGACTGCGGTCCCTTGCGGGGCGGTCGGCAGAAAGCCTGCGGAAGCACCCCCTCTTGCGAGTGTCTTGCCGGTGGGGCATACTCCTGCGGAGAAAGCTTTCACCCAGTCGCGCTCCGCATGACCAACGCCGTCAATCTTTCCGATCTTGGCCGACGCGTTCGGGCCGCTCGGTTGGCCCGCCGACTCACCCTCGAAGAGGTCGTGTCGCGGGCCAACTTCACCGTCAGTTGGCTCTCCAAGCTTGAGAATGGCCAACTCACGCCATCGTTGGATGGTCTCGTAAGACTGGCCGAGGTGCTCGAGTGCGGCGTAGACACTCTGGTGCAGGGACTGTCGGTGCCGCCACAGTACGTCGTGGTGAAGCAGGGCGAGGGACGGTCCGAGCCTTCCCGCGACAGCCGCAACGGCTATGTGACCGAAAGTCTCGCCGATCAGTGGCGTGATCGGGCCATGAACCCCGCGATCGTGCACCTATCGGGCGTGGGCAATCGCCATATTCCCGACAACCATGACGGTGAACGGTTTCTATTGGTGCTCAAGGGTGAGGTCAAACTCGAATACGGGAATGAACTGATCCACCTCGACGAGGGTGACAGTGTCTATATCTACGCCGCCATTCCGCACGTGCTCGCGCCGGCCGGCCGCGGGACGGCCACGGTGCTGAGCGTGTCGTATGACCCCCGGCCGACGGGTGCCCCCCGACATGCGTCGCCGCGCGTTCCCGCCCGCATCCCTCCGCAGGATGGAACTCCAGCCACGCCGCGCAAAGCAAAGCGGGCGGCGGTTCGCCGTCGTGACCGCTCCTGAGCCTCAGCCACGCGGTCCACTCAGTCACGCGGTCACCCTTGGGATGCACGCCAACCCTTGTGGCTCACATGCAGATCGATTTTTCGGGCCGATTGCCATTTTTGCCAGTTGGCTGCGGATGGCGGAAGGGTAGACTCGCCTTGAGGCGGGCGGTGCCGTGACCGTTGCCTTCGTCGGCTTGTCTTTCCCCTCTCAGGAGTTCGCCTCCGTGCCAATCTCACGCCGTGATTTTGTGGAAACCGCCCTCACGCTCGCCGCCGCCTCGCTGGCCGGCATGCCCGCGTCCACGTCCGTGGGTGCCGAGGCCGAGTCGGCATCATCCGCAGGCTCTGGCCGCCCCCGTGACACGGCAAAGATCCGCGTCGCTACGATCGGCGTGAACGGGCAGGGCGGGTTCCACGTCGGTGAATGGCTGGCCAACCCGGATGTCGAATTGGTGGCGATCTGCGATGTCGATCCTTCTGCCTACGTGCGACTGTGCGAGAAGCATTTCAAGAACTCGCTCCATCCGCCGGCCTACGTGCAGGACGTCCGTCGCCTGCTCGACCGCAAGGACATCGACGCCGTCTCGATCGCCACTCCCAACCACTGGCACGCCCTGATGGCCATCTGGGCCATGCAGTCGGGCAAGGATGTCTACGTGGAGAAGCCCTGCAGCCACAACGTGCAGGAGGGCCGCGTGATGACGCAGTGGGCGCGGAAGCTCGGACGCATGTGTCAGATGGGCGTGCAGAGCCGCAGCATGACAGGCATGCGGCAGACCCTCGACTTCGTGAAGAGCGGGAAGATCGGCGACGTGAAGGTGGCCCGGGCCATCTGCTACCGCAACCGGCCGAGCATCGGGCTGGTCGATACGCCCGCCCCGATTCCACCCGGCCTCGACTTCGATCTCTGGGCGGGTCCGGCTCCCGCCGAGGTGCCAACCCGCAAAAAGCTCCATTACGACTGGCACTGGAACCATGTCACAGGCAACGGCGACCTCGGCAATCAGAATCCCCACGAACTCGACAAGGCCCGCTGGGGCCTCGGCAAGCAGGAGCTACCGAAGCGGGTCGTGAGCCTCGGTGGCCGGCTCGGCTACATCGACAACGGCGACACGGCCAACAGCCAGGTGACGATTTTCCAGTGGGACGATGCCCTGCTGATCTCCGATGTCCGGGGCCTCGAGATCAAGACACCGGTGACGTTCGGCCTCAAGAACGGCGGCCCTTTCAACAAGGCCTGCAACATCTGGTACGGCACGACGGGGTTTGCCGTCGGACCGAGCTACAACTCGGGTGTGGCCTTCGATTATGACGGCAACGAACTGGGCAAGTGGGCGGAGGGCAGCTACCAGCAGCACTTCGCAAATTTCGTGACGGCGATCAAGAGCCGCAACCACAAGGACCTCCACCTCGACATCGAGGACGGGCACCTCTCCAGTGCGCTGGCGCACCTGGGCAACGTATCGTGGACGCTCGGCCAGGCGGTGCCCCTTGGCACCCGGCCGACGCTGGCCGCAAGCGATAAGTACGTGGCCGATACGTGGGACAGCTTCGAGGCGTATTGCAAGGAAGACAACGTCGACTTTGCCGTCACGAAGCTCACGCTCGGCCGGGAGCTCACGATCGACCCGAAGACGGAGCGGTCGACCGACGCCGAGGCAAACCGGCTCTTCACGCGGGAGTACCGCAAGGGTTTCGAACTCCCCCGGGTCTGACGCGGCTTCACGTGGGCGTGGCCAGGAGCAGCTGCCAGTATTCCACGTCGAGCCAGCGGCCGAATTTGAATCCCGCCTCGCGAACCGTGCCGCTATGCGTGAAGCCGAGCCGGCGGTGGAGTCTGATGCTCGCCGCGTTGGTGGCGTCGATCACGCCGACCATCACGTGCAGGTTCCGCCCGCGGGCCTCCTCGATCAGCGCGGCCAACAGCGCCCGCCCCACGCCGCGGTCGCGAAACCGGGCGTCAACGTAGACAGAATGTTCGACCGTGTGGCCGTAGGCCGGGAACGGTCGGAACGGCCCCCAACTGGCAAATCCCGCCAGCACTCCCGGCTCGGCCTCGATGCCGAGCACCGGCAGGCCTGCAGCCTGCTTGGCGGCCCACCAGGCTGCCATGGTTTCGACGCTCCGGGGCTCGTATTCGTAGAGCGAGGTCGTATGCACGATCTCGTGGTTGTAGATGCCGCGGATCGTCTCGAGGTGCTCGCGTCCGCAGCGGATCACGGCGTGCTGCCCGCCGCCGGCACCCGCGTCAGCCATGACGACGCACCGCCGGCGCAGGCGACGTGAGGAGAGACACGACGACGAGCACCAGGAATCCCAGCGGGATCGTCACGATCCCCGGCTGGCTGAAGGGCACGATCGACGCCTCGCGGCTCCAGCCGTAGACCTTCTCGAAGGTATCGGCCGACATCAGAATCCACGCCAGCGACGACAGCATCCCGACGGTCACTGCGGCGATGATCCCCTGCTTCGTCGTCCGCGGCCAGAAGAGCAACATGACGAGGGCCGGCAGGTTGGCACTTGCCGCGATGTTGAATGCCCAGCCCACGAGGAAGCTGACGTTGAAGCTGCGAAAGAGTACACCCAAGACCATCGCGATGATCCCCAGGCCCACCGCCGCGATCTTGCCGCACCGCACCTTTTCGTGGTCGGTCATCGGGATGCCAAATACGTTCTCGACGAGGTCGTGTGCCACCGCCCCGCTGCCGGCCATGATCAGCCCGCTCACCGTGCCGAGCACGGTCGTGAAGGCGATCGCCGAGATGATCGCAAACAGGGTGGTGCTGAACGACTTGGCCAGGAGCGGCGCGGCCATGTTCGTGCTCGTGGGGTCGAGGGCGCCGCTGGTCATCGCGCCCAATCCCAGATAGAGCGTGAGCACGTAGAAGGCGCCGATCGCCGCGATCCCCACGACGGTGCTCTTCCGGGCCGCGGCGGCGTCTTTCACAGTGTAGTAGCGGATGAGGATGTGCGGCAGCGACGCCGTGCCGCAGAAGAGCGCCAGCATCAGGCTCGCGAAATCGAGCCGGTCGGCGAGCTTCCCAGTGGAGAGCCCCTTGAAGTAGCCGCCCGGCTTGAGCAGTTCGGAGCCCTTGCGCTCGACGGGCGAATAGGTGGTGTGGGTGCCTGCGGCATCGGTGTGCTTCTTGCTCGACCAGGTCACGATCGTCGAGTCTTCCAGGGCCGCCAGATACTCAAGCGGCCGCAGCGGCCCGGTGGCCGTTTTTCCGGCGTAGCGGTCGGGCAGCGCCTTGAGCGTGCCGACCGGCCGCAGGTCGTGGTCCTTCGACTGGGGCTGGCCGTCGATGAGCACGGTGCCGTCGGGAGTGACCGTACGGACCTGAGGCGTGAGGTTCGCAGCGGGGCCGGCGCCGACCACCAGACCACGGTTCAAGATCATCGCCGCGAGGATGCCGCAGAAAAATACGAGGAGCGATCCCTTGATGAACTGCACCCAGGTGGTGGAGACCATCCCCGCCGTCACCACGATCATCGTCACCGCCACGCCCACGAGGATCACGCCGACCGTATGCGGCAGCCCCAGCAGCGGCACGATCAGGTCACCCGCACCGACCATCTGCGGTATGAGATAGAAGATACTCACCACGAGCGTCGAGATCGCCACCGCCAGCTTGATGCCGCGGCTGTTGAACCGGCTGTCGAGGGCGTCGGC
>JBBAVO010000219.1:0-4913 GCA_040397635.1 Pirellulales bacterium | reverse complement strand
TCGACCCGGAATGCATGCTTGATCTGGTCGACCTCCCGGAAAGTGGGACGGTCGACTGGGATTCGCTCGGCTTTGGCTGCCGTGAGCCGTTCTTCACGAGCACGCTGAAGGCCCGGAAGAAGAGTCGGACCAAGAACAGCGTGAAGAAGCAGGCGGCCCGAGCGGCGTGACATGCTGCTGATCTGACCTGACGAGAACCGCGATCCCATAAGTGACGGGCGTGGAGTGTGGTGGAGGTGCCCAAGCCTCCCTGCACCCACGCCCGTCGCTTTTTCACAACCCAACAATCCAACCAACCAACAGGAACTTCATCCCCATGTTGAAACTCCATGCCGGCGTCTCGAAGAAAGTCGGTCTGCCCGGCTTCTCCAGTGCCTCGGCCTCCTGCACCATTGAGGCAGAGCTCGATTCCAGCCTGCTCGCTGACACTGCAGGCTTCCAGATCGTCGTCCAGCGGGCCTACCAGTCGTGTGAGCAGGCTGTCCAAGACCAGATCGCCCGGCTCACCAATGACGGCACGGACGAATCCAGCCAAACCAACACCCAACCGCAGGAAGTGATCGAGGTCCGCACGGGGCCGGCCATTCGGGGCGTTACGGTCGCGACCAACAGTACCGAGACACGTGCGACCAACCGTGCCGTCTTCCGTGACGCTCCCAGCCCCCGTCCCGCCACGGCTTCGCAGGTGAAAGCCATCCGGGCCATCGCCGCTCGCCGGAAGATCGACCTCGTTGGGATGCTCCGGGAACGCTTCGGCCTGACCACTGCGGACGAACTGGGCATCCGGCAGGCGTCCAACCTCATCGACGAACTGAAGAGCGACGAACCCGCAGCCACCCCTTCGAATGGCAACGGAGCCTACGCGACGACTGGAGGTGCCCGATGATCGCCGGAACTGAGCTGCTGCCGGTGATGGAGCCGCGCAGCACCAACCCTACCAACGAGATCGCCAAGACACTCACCGGCCGGGACTACGTGAGTTGGTCAGCCATCTCAACGTTCCGCACCTGCCCGTTGAAATACCGGTTTCGCTACATCGATGGCCTGCCCGAAGAGAGTGTTTCCAGTGCGCTCGTATTCGGCACCGGGATTCACACGGCCGTCGAGCAGCACTTCCAAGCGATCCTGTCCGGCGAAGAGCAACCCGACGTCGACCGGCTAATGTTTGCCTACCGCTCCGCATGGCTGCCGCACGGCCCAGACGCGATCTCTTTCGGCAGCACAGAAACCCGGGCCTCGCTGGATGCCCTGGCTGGAAAGATGCTCACGGCCTTCCTGAACAGCCCTGCGGCGAGCGTTCAGGGGCGGGTGCTGGGCGTCGAGGAAGAGATTCGCGGAATGCTGGTTGCGGGCGTGCCGGACTTGTTTGGACGCGTGGATTTGCTGACGGAAGACTCGGATTCGCTGGTCATCACGGATATCAAAACCAGTCGGGGGAAATGGAGCCCAGAGCAGGTGGAGGATTCAGGCGAGCAACTCCTGCTGTATAGCCACCTCGCCTCGGAGATCAGCCCGGGGAAGAAGGTCGCGACCCGGTTCTTGGTTTTGACGAAGACCCGCGAACCACAGATCGAGGAGCACATCCGCGAGGTCGAGCCCGGGAACGTGAAACGCACCTTGGCGGGCGTGGAGTGGGTTTGGCGTGCTATCTCGGCAGGGAACTTCTATCCGGCGCCGTCACTTGTAGGCTGCGCTGGGTGTGGCTATCGGGCGGCGTGCAGAGCGTGGGCTGGGTAGTGGCTGGTGGGTTCGAGAAAGAGCGGCTTGGGAAACCAGGCCGCTCTTTTTTTGCGCCTTCGTGGGCTTTCTCCCCCTGCTGAAATCGAGCTTCACGTCGTTGAACGGGCTATTGTTCATCCTTCTTGCCAGTTCGATAGTCGTCGAGTTCGGCGATCGGAACTGCCGCCTCCTTGATGCCACCTCGTCCGCCGAACAAGACCAGTGCTTCGCCGTTCAGGCCCTGGGTCTCGAGCACCATCGCCCGAAAGAGCGCATCGTTTAATGGTAGTCCGTAGCGGATGAAGAATGGCTGCTTGTCTCGCTCCGACACGAACAGCGCATCAATATCTCCGCTCGACGCACCGATCTCCTCCAGTTCCGCGGCGGGACTGCCGGCGATGAACTTCTTGAATGTGGCCTCATCCCGAGGGCCGGAGAAGAATCGTGAATGGTATCGGTTATAGAGCGTCGCCAGTCGCTTGCTATTGGTGCTGTTGGCGCGGAGCACGGCCGACTTCAGGGCCGGCTTTGGGTCGCTGCTCCCACATCCGCCACAGCCAATGACTCCAACGACCATGCCGATAAGGAGGGCTGTCGTACGGGGGCTCAGGCACTGCATTGAGGATATCCTCCCGGAACGATTGGGCATCGCAGACATATTTCAGAAACACACTACGGCTGCAATTCAGCGACCCGGCCGGCACCGTCAGCTCGCTTGCCGATGGCTTCGAAAACGCTCTTCTGCACTCCGTAGGAGACCGTAAGTACACTGCCGTCGCCCATTACGGCGTTGAACCCGGCAGGGTGTGCGGACCCGAAAACACTGTCGGGGTTCGTGCCCGAAGACGGGCCATCGAGCCGCGGTGGGTCATACCAATACCGAATTCCGCCGCGACCACAACTGTCCGAGACTGCCCACGGCGTTGCCTCCACCCACCACGACGAGGGTGACCCCGCGTTGGGATTCAGGTAGCGATCAGTGCTGACCCCCTTTTCTGCGAATAAGAGCGTGTTGGTAATGCCGTCGGTGATTGACGCGGTCGTAATTTTCTTGCCAAGGCTGAATTGGGAGATCGGGTATGGGTCGCTCGGAGCTGTCTTCGGGAAGCCGCCGGCGGAGATGATTCCACCCCAGTTGGCGTCACAGCCTGCTTGGTTGTACCCACTCCAAGAGGCAGGCTTACCAGGATTTTCGGTGCTCACATAAGCGGCGTAGTCCTGAAGAAAAGTCGGCGCAGGGATCGGATTACCCGCCGCGGCAATGAATCGAATCGGCCGGCTCGGGCAGCTATAGGTGGGAACGTACTGGGCGCTCAGGCCTGCCGTGGTCAGGTCCATGTAGCCACTCCACGCCTTGAACCGCAACTTGTACGTGGTGTCTTCTTCCATGTAGGGCAGCATCTGAAAGAAGTGATTGAGGAACGGTGTTCCGAAGACATCGGCCAGCTCCATGCCGTTCTTCCACCAGCCAAAATTGAAAGGCACGATGCCGCCAGTCGGATAGCATTTACGCGCAGACTCGTAGCTCAACGCCGCCTGCCCCATTTGCCGCAATTTATTGTTACATGACATGCGGCGGGCCGCCTCGCGGGCCGCCTGCACGGCCGGCAGCAGCAGGCCGACGAGCGTGCCGATGATGGCGATCACCACCAACAGTTCGACGAGAGTAAAGCCTCGGGCGACTCCTCGAACACCATTCCTCATTGGCATCGACATGGTTTGTTCTCCAGGAATTTATCTGCTCCGCCCCTGCCACTCGCTCAGCGGTAACAACCGTCTTAGGGTGATCCGCAAACGAACGCTCATCCACGAAAGTTTCCCTAGTATAGAAAGCAGGTTTAGCATCTTGTCAAGCCCCACATCTCCATCGCAAAAAATCCCGGCTTTGGCGGCTCGAATGACGAGCGGCGGCTGAAGCAGCTGGCTGCCAACCAGGCCCCCGATGTCAGGGTGTTTGCGCGTTTCGCCTGCCTGGACAAAACCGTGGAGAACGTTGTCCACAGCCGGTTAGCGGCGACGGCCGAGGCCCGGTGTACGGCCTTCGGTGAGCCAGTGCATGATCCCGGCGATCGCCCCCTGCCGCTTGCTCGAACGGGTGGCCACGATAGTGCATTCGGCCAGTAACGGCTCGAGCGTCCGCTCACGGACACGTGCGAGAACCAGATCGAACCGCTCCTGCCTTTCGACGAGGAGTTTGCCGTGCACGAACACCGTCGTGGGATTGAACGTGTTGATCACCGCTGCGATCGCGATGGCCAGGTACTCCGCCACCGCGAGAATCTCTGTCTGGAAGTCGGCTTCCCTCCCTTCCAGAAGGGAGGCAGCTGCCGCGAACGAGAGAGGTTTGTTCAGCCGTTCCCGCATCATCCGCACAAGCGCCGCGTCGGTCGCCATCGTCTCCAGACAACCGCGGTTCCCGCAACCGCAGCGGATGCCGGTTGGATCTGCGGTGATGTGGCCGATCTCGCCTGCCATGCCGCTGTGGCCCGCGAGGATTACGCCGCCCACGACGACGCCCAGCCCCAACCCCTGCGTCACGTCGAGCATCGCGAAGTTGTCGAGGCCGCGGGCGCCGCCATACATCCGCTCGGCCAGGCAGAGCGCCTGCAGTTCGTGCATGAGAAGGCACTCGATTCCGAGCCGCTGTTCCAGATCTTGGGCAGGATTCCGGTGATCGAGCAGATGCAGATTCGGGCAGAAAACGACCTGATTCAGCCGCTCGCTGATCAGGCCGGGAACGCTCACACCCACGCCGTGGGCCGCCGCGGCGGTGCGGGAGAGGAGCATACGGCACCGCGCCTCCACCTCGTCGAGCAGTTTCTCGTAGGTGTCGGGTGTAGGGAAACGGAGCGTCTTGTCCTCAGTGACCCGGCCGTCGAGGCCGGTTTCGGTCACGCAGCAAGTTCCGGCATCGATGACGACACCGAGCACGGCGGCGGACGTGGTCGCCATCGTGATCAGTTTGTGGGGCCGCCCGAGCGGTGGCCTGGGCTGGTCGAACTCCTCGACAAGGCCCCGCGTCAGAAGGGAATCGATGACTTTCGAGACCGTGGGCGGTGTGAGACCCGACAGCCGGGCGAGGGTTGCCCGCGACGCCGGCCCGCTCCGCTGGATCACCTCGAAAATCCTGCGTTCGTTGATTCGCCGCAGGAGGGCGGGCTCCGCGCGTTCAGTCTTCATTGGGCGTCCAAAAC
>JBBAVO010000218.1:0-4916 GCA_040397635.1 Pirellulales bacterium | reverse complement strand
CGGGTCAGCTTGTCGAGCAGGCCCTTCGGCATGATCGACACGGGCGACGTGCTCCGCTCGTCGATATCGCTCTTCTTGATCCGCAGCGGATCGGCCTTCGCCACCGGGTTCTCCACGATCGCCACCTCGGTCGGCGTCTCCTCCACGACGAGGCCCGTGATCGACCGGCCGTCGTCGGTGAGCAGCGTCGTGGAGCGATACTTCTCGTCGATCTTCAGCGATGGCTCCAGGATGTGCCTCGTGATCTCAAGGGGCGTCATCTTCGCCTCGAGCTTCGCCAGTTCGGGGCCGAAGGCATTGCCAGCGTCACCCATCTTGTGGCAGGAGACGCAGCTTGCCGTACGGAACAGTTCGCGGCCATGGACGAACGACCGACCCTTCTCGAGACCGAGCACGCTCGCCTCCAGGTCGGCCAGCGCCCACTCCGTCCGCGGCCGGCGGTCCTTGAGCAGGTCGTCCTTGATCTCGAGCGGATGCGCCGCGAGATAGGCCGCCGGATCGGCGAGATACGCCTCCAGGTCATCCACCACATACATCGCGCCGAACATCCGACGCCAGTGGCCAGGGTAGGTGCAGACATACGGATAGACCCCGGGCTGCGTCGGCGCGGTGAAGGTCAATCGCTGCGAGCCCTGGGGCTGCATCAGCGTACTGGCCGCCAAAACATCCGACGATTTCGTCACAAAGTTCTGCTTCGCGAACGCGGGGTTCTGTGCCTCCTTCTCCGCCAATTCACCGACAGTCTGCATGCTGCCAGGCCGGGCGATGACGAAGTTGTGCGGCATCGCATCGACATTCTCCAGCACGAACAGCACCGGCTTCCCGGCCTGCACGGCGATCGTCTCCTTGTCGTAGTTCATCCGCTCGTAGACGGTGCCGATCTTCACCACCCTCACGCCCAGGTCGGCGAGCACCCTCCGACGGGCCTTGCCCTCGGCCGCAGGCAGGAGCGTGGTGAGATTCTCCGCAAACTGCCAGGCAGCGAGCCCGGCATCACTCGACCGCTCATCCGACGAGGCCTGCTTCATGCCGTCGATAAGCGTGTCGAGCAGCGGCGTGGCCTCTTCCGCAGGCCACTTCGCCACGGGAATCACAGCCAACGCCCGGATCGCGGCGTCGCGATCGCCAAGTTCCTTCACGAAGGGAGCGATCTTCTTGAACGCCTCGGTCTCGCGGCCACGAACGCCCGCCAGCGGCAGGAAGGCGGCCCGCCTCACCGCGACAGCGATCCGATCGGCTTCGCTGACGAGCGCAAACTCCGCTGCCAACGACGGCGCGGGCTGCTTCTCCAGCTTGAAGACCTCGACGCGATCCTTGTCGAGCACCTTGAGCGTGAAGTCCTTGAGACGTCCTGCGAGCGCACCCTCGCGGTTGTGGATCACGATCCTTTCGATCCGCTGGTCGCTGCCCAGATCGACCTCCCACCAGGGGTTGTCCGTGCCCTCGGTGGTGTGAGTCTGGCCGTTCTTCTCCCAGGCCGGACTGGTATTCCCGTCGATCGCACGGCTGGCATCGCCGCCGTTGGACGTGTTGATCTGCGAAGCCTTGCCCTTACGGGCCACGTTGTTCGAACCGGCAAACACCTCCACCTCGGCGAGTGTGAGCGTCTTCTTGCCAGACAGTTCGATCCTCACGAACCGGCCCAGCGTGCCGGGCACCTTGTTCTCCTGACCCGGCTGGGCATCGAGCAGCGGCACAATCCGCTCGTAGAGGCTCGTCCGCACGGCCGGATCGCCGACCAGCGGCAGCGCCTCGATGAGGTCGACGAGCCGACGCGGCTCGGCGCTGGCCAGCTTCCAGACTTTCGCGCTCGCATCGCCACCGGTAGCGTCCGCCTGCGAGGCGTCGATGTTCATGAGGCCCACGTAGCCGATCCGACGCATCACCGACCGCTTCGCACTGGTCGCCAGCCGCTCCATGTCGCCACGGAGTTCGACCAGCTCCTGCTTCGGCCGGCCGAGCAGCACGCGGATCAGGTCGAACACGGTGTTTGAATCGACCTCGCCCTCCTTTTTGTCGAGTGCAGCCAAGGCGTCGGTGACCACCTTCACGACGCTCGTCTTGTCGGCTTTTGCCAGCGCCTCGACGGCCTCCAGCCGCAGCCGCTCGTCGAGGCCGTTCCGCAGCAGCATTTCGCGGAATACAGCCGGCGATCGCGGCTCCTGGGCCAGTTCGTCGTTGGTCAACGAACGATAGAGATACTTCTTGCCGGCATCGGTCACAAACGCAACCGGCTGCTTTGACTCGCGGGCCCGCTTGAAGTCAGGATCGAGCACACGAGCCGACTCCTTCCTCACGTAGTCCATCTGGCGGTCGCTGGGGAATTCCTCCACGATCGCCAGCGCCTCGACCGCCTCGGGCACCCGCAGATAGGTGGCCGTGCGGAGTGCCTCGAGCCGCACCCGCGGACTCGCGTCAGCGGCGGCGCGGCGGACGAGGTCAAGGCTGTTGGGCGTCCGTTTCACGATCGACGAGAGCACCCGCATGCCAGCCGTCCGCGACCGCGGGTCTTTGGCCGTGAGCACGGACTCGAGCAGTTGCGGCTCGCTCTGATCGAAGTGTCTGAGCATCCAGAGGGCCTCGACCTGATGATGCTCGAACGCAGCGTCATTTCGATCAAGCTTCGCAAGCCACGCCTTCACGGCGGGCACCACCTCCGCCTCCGGCCGGCCGGAGAGTTCGATGCGGGCGCGATACCGCAGCCGGTCGGTGGGATCAGCCAAGAGCGACACGATTTCCGGCACGGGCCGGCCGGCCAGCGAGATCGGCTTCGCGAGCGGCTTGCCGTCCATCACCACGCGATAGACACGGCCGTGGGTCCGGTCACGGCTGGGATCGCGGAGGTTGTGCTGCATGTGGCCGATGATCGGGTTTTGCCAGTCGGTGAAGTACAGCGCACCATCGGGTCCGATCTCGAGGTCGGCCGGCCGGAAGTTCGGGTCGCTCGACGAGACGAGCGGCTCCACCTCGATCGCCTCGCTGTAGGCGTCGGCGGCGGGATTGGCGCCGGGCTTGAAGGTGTACTGCAGGATGCCCTGAAAGCCGATCACGTTGCCGACGAGCAGGTTGCTCTGCAGATCGGCCGGGAAGTGTGGGCTCGAGAGGAACTCGATGCCGGGGCAGGGCCGTGTCCGCTGCTTGTAGACGGAAGGCGCACCAGCGTGCTTGTCCATGCCATCAAGCCGCGTGGAGAAGACCGAGCCCCAGTAGGGCACGGCGCCTGTTCCGTCGACGACGATGTCGTCGCCCCAGCGATTGAAGGCATGCCCGTGCGGATTCGCGAACGCATACGACGTGTAGAGACCGAACTTGCCGGTGCGCGGCTCATACTTGAAGACGGCGCCGTTGGCGACCCGTACTGGCGGCCCCCACGGCGTCTCGCCCTGCGAGTGCTGGAACGTGCCCTCCTGAAAGAAGAGCGTGCCGGCGGGGTCGAGCGTGAAACTGTTGGAGGCATGGTGGGTATCGGCGGTATCGAGGCCTCCAATCAGGGGAATCCTCACGTCGTAGACATCGTCACCGTTCGTGTCTTCCAGGTATTCGATGCCCGGCGTCAGCGAAACGATCACGCCCTTCCCCCAGAACTCGAACGAGATCGGGTTGTGGAGGTCGCCGGCGAAGGTCTTCACGCGATCGGTTTTTCCGTCGCCATTGGTGTCTTCCAGAATCAGGATCTTGTCCTGCATCTTTTCGTCAGGCCGCCAGTGCGGATAGCTCTCCCAGGCAGCCACCCAGAGCCGACCCTTGGAATCAAAGCTCATCGCCACCGGATTCACGAGTTCCGGAAACATCGCCTCGTCGGCGACCAGTTCGACCTTCATGCCGGAATGGACGGTCATCTTGCCGATGGCCTCCTGGCCGGAAAGGAACACGTGCTTGCCTCCCTCGAGCGGCCCGGGCATGTTCGTGAATACCGGGACCATTTCCGGGAGGCCGACGTCCTCCACAGCGGGCAGCGGAGCGGCGGGATCGGCCAGCGTGGCGGCCGTGGCCCAGATCCGCCGGTCGCGATTGGCTGTTTTTACGTCGAGGTATTCGAGCTCGCGTTGGGCCACCTCGTAGTTGGTCTGCCCGGCCTTGTACGAGCGGTCGACGGCGCCCGGCGTGAACTTCAGCCACGCGCGGCCGCCGAACGTGGAATAGCCGTCGGTGACGCGATACCGGTTGAACCAATAGAAATTCTTGTCGGCCACGGCCTTCTGGAGGCGGGCCAGCGACTTCGGATCGCGGGCGGGATGCGTGCCAAAGAGCGACTCATCGATGATCCTGGAAATCTCGCGGTCACCCCGCTCGTTGGGATGGATGCCGTCGGTCGTGAGCGGTTCGGCAATCTTGGCGTAACTCTCCTGCGTGGGCGTGAAGAGATCGACGCACTGCACGCCGTTGGCCTGGCAGACCTCTTCCATCGCGTCGGTGTAGAGCTTGAGGTTGGCATTATGCGTGCTACCATCAGTCCAGTGCGGCCGCTGCAAGTCTTCATGGGCGATCGGCGAAAACATCACCAGCTTCGGGGCGTCGAGGCCGTTGTACTTCTGGGCCAGCGTGTGCTTGATGAAGTCATCGACATGTTTCTTGAAGGCGTCGAGGCCGGCGGGCCCGGCATGGGCCTCGTTTGCGCCAAAGAAGGCGAAGATCACGTCGGCCTTCGTGCCTGTGAGTTCGAAACGGTTCTCGCGGACGGCCGACTTGTCTTTGATATCGTCCGGCTTGGGAATCGGCGCCGACCCGGAGAGCCACTGGTCGGGCGTGCCGAAGTCGGCACTGCGGAGCCGCTTCGAAAGTTCGATCTCGTCGCCGTCGTAGGCCAGGTTGCGGATCACGAGCCGCTGCTGCGGAAAGCGGCTCTGGAGCAGTGTCTCGAGCCAGCCGCTGTGCTGCATGCTGTCGGCCACGCCGCCGCCGATGATGCAGATGTG
>JBBAVO010000217.1:0-4940 GCA_040397635.1 Pirellulales bacterium | reverse complement strand
CGACGCGTGTCATCTTCGTGCATCAGGCGGTCCATCTCCCGCCTGCGTTCGACGCTGGCATCGGCCGCCAATACGAAGAAGTCATTGCACTTCGGGCAGACAACCCGCTGGCCCAGCATCGCCTGGGTCACCTTCAGCACGTGCCCGCGGGGGCAGGGGATGTGCAACGCCTCGTCGCGAGCCGCGGCTGGCGTTCGGCAAATGGGGCAGACGTCGCTGCCAGCCTCCGACACGCTCGGTCCGCGATAGCCGCAGATGCATGAGATGGAAGAAACCATGCCCGCAGTCTATCAGGCTGCCCGATGCTGCGAAGCCGGCTTCTTCGTGGCGGTGCCGTGCTCGACGTGCACGATCGCATCTGCCAGAGCCAGCGTGCTGGCCCGGTGGGTGATCATGATCACGGTGCGGTTTTCCACGTAGCGAGCCAGCGATTCGTGGATCAACCGTTCGCTCTCCACGTCCACCTGGCTCGTTGCCTCATCGAGGACCAGAATCTCGGCGTTCCGCAGGATCGCCCGGGCCAACGCGATCCGCTGCCGCTGGCCGCCCGAGAGCCGAAAGCCGTTGGGGCCGACCATCGTGTGGTAGCCGTCGGGGAAATCGGCGATGAATTCGTGGGCATGCGCCTGCTTGGCGGCCGAGATGATCTCCTCTTCGGTCGCATCCCAGCGGCCGTAGCGGATGTTGTAGAGGATCGATTCGTTGAACAGTTCGGTCTGCTGCGTGACCAGCGAGATACGGCGTCGCACATCGTGGAGCGCCAGTGCGGTGAGCGGCACGCCGTCGAGCAGCACATCGCCTCCCGTGGGGTCGTAGAACCGGCAGATGAGGTTGATGAGCGTGCTCTTGCCGCCGCCGTTCGGGCCGACGATCGCCACCCGCTCGCCAAACCGGATCGACAGGTTCACGTTCTTGACGACCGTATCGATGCCGTCGTAGCTGAACGACACGTTCCGCAGGCTGATCTCGCGGTGGGGCGAAGGGAGGGTCTTCGGCGCCGCGGCTTCGCGAAGCCTGGAGGGAGTGTCAAGCAGCGGGTAGAGCGCCTGCGCGCCGACGACGCCCATGTTGAGGCCGGTGAGCACGCCGGAGAGCTTCCGAACAGGGTCGCTGGCGCCGATGAGCATCCCGAAGAAGACCATGATCCCCGGCACGGTCATCGGCCGGTCAGTCATGGTGATGCCAAAGATCTGGGTCTGCTGGTTGATCACGAGCCAGGCACCGACGGCGATCGACGTGGCCACCATGCCGATGCCCAGAATCTCCGTGATCGGATTCGCCAGGGCGAAATAGAAGGTGTGCCACATGCCGGTGCGGAGCATGTCACCCGTGCAGTTGCGAAAACGCTGCCGCTCGAAGTCTTCCATCGTGTAGGCCTGCACGGTGAGCACGTTGTTGAGCGTCTCGAGCAGCACGTGGTGGAAGCCCTTGGACCTCGAGAGGATGTGCTTCGACACGCTGCGGATGCGGCGGTTCAGCCAGACCATCAGGAAGCCGACAACCGGCGCCAGCGTCAGGCAGGCAAGCGTGAGCTGCCAAGAGATGCAGAAGGCTCCGGCGAGGCAGGCGATGATCTTCAGCGGTTCCGTGACGGCACCACCGTAGACGGCCGTAATGCCTCCGGCAAGCATGTCCGTGGTGTGGGTCAGTTGTGACATGAAGCCGGCCGAGCCGTGCCGCATGAACTGGGCCCGGTCGAGTTCAATGGCCTTGTCGAACACCCGCAAGCGGAGATCGCGGCTGATGTTCATCGCCACCCATCCCACCATCAACGTACCGGCCAGCATGAAGACGTGCTTGAGAAACGTGCTGAAGACGATCAGCGTCACCACCATCAGCACCGTTTGGAACGGATCTTTCGGTAGGAATCGGTCGAGCCACGGGGCAAGGTTTCTGGCCGAATAGACGACCGCCTCGTCGCCGCGTCGGTTCAGGGCCAGTGTGTCGATGCGGCTCCTCGCCTTCGTGGCCGCGGCATCGGCGATGGTGTTCACGGCCAGCGACGCCTTCAGGTCGGACGCTTCTCGGTCGCCGGCGTCGATGCGGTTCTGTGCATCGACCAACCGCCGCCCGTTCCACGATTGGAGTGACTCGCCGTTGAGTGTCACCTCGATGACCGGAAAGAGAGCGGCGATGTTGGCGCCCCACAGCCCGGCGACGCAGGCTGAACAGAAGAAGGCCGCGAGTAGGAACGGCCAGCTTTTGACCGCGTCGCGAAGCGCTCGAAGAAAGTGATTCATGGACCGGAGCTTTCGGCATGCCTGGGAGGAAAGGTTCCTCAAGCATCGGAACGACCGCGTCTGCGAGCCCACCACGTGCCGTCCGACGACGGCGCGGGGAGGATGCACAGGAGCGGGCAATCTGGGGGCTTTGCCCCGGTGCGCGATCCCGTGCGGGCAGGGAAGATAGAGATCGCGAACCGGTCGAGCAAGGTGAAGTTGTCGGGGCAAAATGGGCCCCCAGAGAGGCTCCTAGCGCATCAGCCGCCGGTTCAGCGGCGGCCGGCCCGCAGTTCGGCGGCGAGCAGGGTATTGGCGAGGAGCATGGCCACCGTCAGCGGTCCCACCCCACCAGGGACCGGCGAGATCGAGCCGGCCACCTCGCGGACGGCGTCAAAATCGACGTCGCCGACGAGTTTTCCGCTGCCGTCCGGCCCGGCGATCCGGTTGATGCCCACATCGATCACCGCGGCCCCCGGCTTCACCATGTCGGCGGTGACGAGCCGGGGCCTGCCGACGGCAGCCACCAGAATGTCCGCCTGCCGTGTGATGGTGGCCAGATCAGAGGAGCGGCTGTGGCAGATCGTGACCGTGGCGTCACCGCCCGGCCCCCGTGAAGCCAGGAGCAGTGCCAACGGCTTGCCGACGATGTCACTGCGGCCGACGATCACGGCATGGCGTCCGGCGGTTTCGATGCCGGCGTCGATCAGCATCCGCTGCACGCCCGCGGCGGTGCACGGCACGAAACGGGGCCGACCCTGCGACAGCAGGCCGGCATTCTCGGGATGAAAGCCGTCAACGTCGCGGTCGGGCGGCACGGCGTCGAGCACCGCGACCGTGTCCACATGCTCCGGAAGTGGCAACTGCACGAGGATGCCGTCGGCGGGACCATGTTCGTCGCGGGCGATCGCGGCCACGAGCGTCACCAACTCGTCGGTGGTCGCGGAGGCCGGCACACGCACCACCTCCGAATCGATTCCCACGCGGCCTGCCGCCGCCGCCTTGCTCTTCACGTAGGAGCCGCTGGCCGCGAGATCCCCGACGAGCACCACCACCAGCCGCGGCCGGCGATGGAACACCGTTGTGAAGGTTTCAACCTCGCCCTGCAACGAGGTTTCGATTCGTGTCGCGAGCGCCCGGCCGTCGAGCAGTGTGGCCGTCATGATGGCTGCTCACTCATGTACATCATCCTCAACTGGTGCTGGATCTCCTCCAGCACCCGTCGCTCGTCCTCCGTGAGGTTGCCGGCGGTCTTCTGCTCGAGCATCGCGAGCGTGTCGATGAAGTGCCGCGCCGTCGGCAGGTTGCGGTGTGCCTTCTGGGTGATCGGGTTGGGGATCCTGCCCAGAGCCATCAACGCCTGCGTGAAGAGGGTGTGCGCAAGAAATTCGAATGTCGCCGGCGGCGGCTGCCCTCCCCCCACGGGATCGCGCGGATCGCCAGCGGAATCGCCAGCATCGCCGGCATCGCCAACGGAGAGACTCTCGTCAGACGGTTCGTCTTCATAGGCTGTGTGCATGATGGTGTTCCTCAGGCCTCTGCCACCCACGCGCTGCCGGCGTGCCGCTCCACGGCGGCAGCCACGAATCCCGCAAAGAGCGGGTGAGCAGCTGTGGGCTTGCTCTTGAATTCGGGATGGAATTGCACGGCCACAAACCAGGGGTGGTCGGCCAGTTCCACGATTTCCGCGAGCGAGCCGTCGGGGCTCGTGCCCGCGATCACGAGCCCGGCATGCTCGAGTCGCTCGCGGTATTTCGGATTGAACTCGTAGCGATGGCGATGCCGCTCGGAAATGTTTCGCTGGCCATACGCCGCAGCAGACTTCGTTCCCTCCGTGAGCACGGCCGGCTGGGCCCCGAGCCGCATCGTGCCCCCCTTCTCGAGCACTCCCCGCTGCTCCTCCATGAGGCAGATCACGGGGTAGGGGGTGTCGCGGGCGAATTCCGTGGAGTGGGCTCCCGCGAGGCCGGCGGAGTTTCTGGCGACGTCGATCACGGCGCACTGCATCCCCAGGCAGATGCCGAGGAAGGGCATCCGCCGCTCCCGCGCGAAGCCAATCGCCTCCACCTTGCCCTCAACACCCCGTTCGCCGAAACCTCCGGGCACGATGAGTCCATCGAAGCCCGCCAGCAGCCGCTCGGCTCCCTCACGTTCGATGTCCTCGCTCTTGATCGGCTGCACTCGAACCTGCGTCCGATGCGCGATGCCGCCGTGGTCGAGCGCCTCGTAGATGCTCTTGTAGGCGTCTCGATGCTCTGCGTACTTGCCGACAAGTGCGATCGAGATCTCATGCTCGGGGTTGCGGAGCCGGTGCAGCAGATCGTGCCACTGCTCAAGATCGGCGGGCCCGGCCTGCATCCCGAACCTCCTCAGGACGATCTCGTCGATCCGGTTGGACTGGAGCGAGAGCGGCACCTCGTAGATTGAAAAGTCCTTGTCTCGTTCCTCGATCACCGCTTCGAGCGGCACGTTGCAAAAGAGCGCGATTTTTTCGCGATCAGACACGTCGAGGGACCGCTCGGTGCGGCAGACGAGTACGTCGGGCTGGATGCCGATCTGCCGCAGGAGGCCGACGGAGTGTTGCGTCGGCTTGGTCTTGAGTTCGCCCGCAGCCTTCAGATAGGGGACGAGCGTGAGGTGGATGAACATGCAGTTTTCGCGGCCCACTTCCAGCGGAAGCTGGCGGATGGCCTCCAGGAACGGCAGGCTCTCGATGTCGCC
>JBBAVO010000216.1:0-4950 GCA_040397635.1 Pirellulales bacterium | reverse complement strand
TCCTGCTCGATCGGCTGTTCGACGAGCCGCCCCCCCGCATTGTCCCGGAGCCCGCCGGCCTGATCCCGATGATCGCCAGCGTGGGACGCTCCGCCGTCATTCTGGGGTGGCCCCCCTGCCTCGGAACCGCCAGCATCGCCTTCGGGGGATCCAATGTCGTCTGCGTCGTCTGCCAAGGGGGTTTCTCCCAGCGGAACCCCCGGGGTTTTCACCGGTGGGAACGCTTGAACATACCCGTCCGGTGGGAACGGTCAACCGGCCTCAACCTGCGGAAAAACCGCGGGCCGGACGGCTTGACCCGCGTGTCTGCCCCCCCTACTCTCCCGCCCCGTTTTCACCGTTCTCCCATTCGAGGCCCGCCACCCGTGCCAGCAACGCGTTTTCACGGATGGTTTGTAGCCGCCACTGCGGCGTTGGTGCTGCTGCTGCGGCTGGGCGGCCCGGCCCTCTGGGACGATGATGAGCCCAAGAATGCCGCCTGCTCGCTGGCGATGCTCGACTCGCACGACTGGGTCGTGCCCACGTTCAACGGCCGTCTCCGCGTCGAAAAGCCGCCGCTGGTGAACTGGATCCAGGTCGCCGGATTCACCCTGTGCGGCCGCAATGAGACCGGGGCCCGCCTCGGCTCGGCCCTACTGACCGTGGGCACCTGCCTGCTCACCTGGCTGATCGGCAGCACGCTCCTGGGGCCAGCCGTCGGCCTGCTCGGCGGCCTGGCGATGGCCACCTGCGTGTGGACCGCCGTGGGTGGCCGCGCCGCCACCCCGGATGCACCGCTCCTGTTCTTCACGACGCTCGCTGCCTATCTCTTTGTGCGCGGTGCCGGCATCCGGGCCGGCACCGGCGGCGGCGTCCCCACGCTCTCGCTGTGGCCTGCCGTCGGCATCGGAGTCGCTTGTGGTGCCGCCACGCTCGCCAAGGGACCGATCGGACTGGTTCTGCCGCTACTGACCTTCCTCGCCTTCACCGCCTGGCGGCGGCAATCATGCCCGGAGGTTGGCTGGATGGCAGCGATCGGCGGCATCCGGCCGCTCACGATCGTGCTGGCAGCTACGGTGGTGGCGGCCCCCTGGTACGCCTGGGTAACCCTCCGCACCGATGGCGAATGGCTCCGCGGATTCCTGTTTGTTCACAATATCGGCCGCTTCGCATCGACGATGGAAGGTCACTCCGGCTCGATCCTCTATTACCCGACGGTCGTGGCGGTCGGACTCTTTCCCTGGTCGATCGTGCTGGCCGCCATGCTCGCCCACGCCGCATGCATCCTTCGGGCACCGGCAGCCGACGACCGCCGCGAACCGCTCCAGTTCCTCACCTGTTGGGTGGTCGTCTGGATCGGTGGCTTCTCCTGCGCCGGCACGAAGCTGCCCGGCTATGTGTGGCCGGCCTATCCCGCCCTGGCGATCGCGACCGGTCTGTTTCTCGCCAACTGGGCCGACGGCCGGGCCGCCTTTGCGTGGCCGCACCTCCCTGAGCGTTTTGGAAAACTCCAGCTGTCGATCGCGGACGATGACGACACGCTGACCGGCCTGGTGATGCGGGTGGCCTGGTCGATCCTTGCAGCGACCGGTCTGGCGCTGGCCATCGGGCTGCCCATCGCAGCCCATCGGCTTGCCCCCGGCTGCGAGTGGCTGGGCGTGCTCGGCCTCATCCCGCTGGCGGCGGCCGGACTGGCATGGCGGAGCCAGTCGGCTGGCATGCGGCCAAGAGCGCTGGCATTCCTCGCAATCGCTGCCTGCCTCCTCGTCACGCTGATGGCCTCCGTCGCTGCCGAATCATTCAGCCGCGCGCAGGGGCCGCGGACGCTCGTCGCCACACTCGGTGAGCATGCGAGCGAGTGTGACTGGGCATGCCTCTGGAACGTGCCGCCCAGCCTCGTCTTCTACACCGGCGCCCGGATCGAAAAGCTCGACACCGCCGACGACGTCGCCGCCCACCTCAGGCGGCATCCGCGGTCTCGCGTCGTGATCGACAGCCGCCAGGAATCGCTCGTCACGGCCTCGCTGCCGCCGGGCTGCGGCGTGCTGTCGCGAGTGTCCACGCTCGCCGAGCACGACTTCCTGCTGCTCGGTCGCCTTCCAGTGCACGACACACAGCCGGAGCACGACACCCCGCTCGCATGTGCCGACTGATCCTTCCCAGCCCACGCCCAGCCCACGCCCATACCTTCCGAGGCCGTTTTCCCGGAGCCATCCATGCAGGACCGCCGCCCGCTCATCATCGTTCTGGTCGCCTCGATCGTCAGCCTTGCGGCGGGGATCGCGGCCACGCCGTTCTGGGACGAAGACGAGCCGCGGTTTGCGGCCATCGCCCGCACCATGGTCAACACGGGCGACTGGATCGTGCCGATGTTCAACGACGAACTCGCCGTCGACAAGCCGGTGCTGATGCACTGGGCCATGGCCGCCTCCTACACGCTCTTCGGAACGTCGGAGATCGCCGCCCGTCTTCCGGCCGCAATCGCGACGCTGCTCACGGCGCTGGCGCTCTTGCGGGCAGGCACGCGGTGGTTCAACAGCACCACAGGCATCGTCGCGGCGCTTGCCTATGTGGGCTGCCTCCTGGTGGGTATCGAGGCGCATGCCGCCACACCTGACGCAATCCTGACCTGCCTGACGACCTGGGCCACGGTGCTCTTCGCAGAAGCCCTGCTGGCCGGTCCCGAGGCGGCGGCCAGTCTGACGAAGCTCTCGTGGCGCCGCGCGGCGGTGATCGGCGGGCTGCTCGGACTGGCGGTCGTCTGCAAGGGCCCGATCGGCTTCGTGGGCCCGCTGGCCGTCGTGCTGCCTTGGGCCTGGTGGCTGGCAGTGCAGCGCCGGGTCGCTGCCACACACGCTGCCGGCCACCCTCTGCCACAATGGCTGGCGGCGACGCTGCCCGCGGTCTGGGACACCATCCGAACAGCGCGTCTGGGCATGCTCACCGTGGCGATGCTGGCGGTGGCCGCGCCGTGGTATACGGCGGTGTCGCTCCGCACCAACGGCGAGTGGCTCAACGGCTTCTTCTTCATCCACAACGTCGGCCGGTTCGTGGCTCCGATGGAACGGCATGGGGGGAGCGTGCTGCTCCATCCGCTGGCGATGCTCGTGGGCTTCTTTCCGTGGTCGTGCTTCCTGCCGCTGGCGATGGTCGTGACGGCATGGCGGATCTGGAAGCGGGCCGATCAGCCCGTCTCGAGGCACGCGATGGCACTCGCCCTTGTGTGGCTCCTCGTCTGGGTAGGCGGCTTCTCGGCCTCCGCAACGAAGCTCCCCAACTACGTGCTGCCGGCCTACCCTGCGGCGGCACTGTTGGTCGCGGCTGCCGGCGTGGCCGCAGCCCAGCGCGGCCTCTGGGCCCATCCCGTCTGGATGGCCGCGGGCACCGTCTCGCTGGCCCTTGGCGGCGTGATCACGGCCGCCGCCGTGCTCGTGGCCGAACGCTTTGGCCTCACTGATGCCGCGCCCGCCGCCCTCGTGGGCCTCGTGCCGATCATTGGCGCGGCCTGTCTCTGGCACTGGCGGCGTGAGCCGCTGCGGGCCATCTCCGCACTCGCCGTGACCGGCCTCGTCTACACCGGCCTCGCCGTGGGCCCGGCCGCAGCCCGCATCGCCGGTGCCAATGCACTGCCGTCGCTCGTGCAGGAGGCGCATCGTCATGCCGGCGGCCACGCCCGCCTCGGCACCTTCACGCAGATCACGCCCAACGTCGTCTACTACGCCAACGGCCACGTCACCGCCTGGCAGGAGCCCCAGCGCGACGACTGCATCCGCTTTCTCGCTTCGGGCCCCGACGCCGTCGTGCTCGTTCGTGAAGACGACTTCGCCACCCTCTCGGCAGGTCTGCCCGAGGGCGTGGGCGTGATCGCCCGCAGTCGGCCGCTCTTCCGCGACCACGACTTCCTGCTCGTCGGCACGCACACGACAAACGGGGCCCGCAGCGTCGGCCCGACCGCCGCGCTTCAGAGCCCAGTGGAGACCACGACCCGATGAACTCCCACGACGAATCCCATCCCGCGATCCTGCAGTGTGAGCGACCCGCGCGGCACATCGCCGACCGAGCTCCCGGCGGCCTGCTTTCAATCGTCGTACCCTGTCACAACGAGGAGGCCGTCGTGGCGACCACCCACGACCGGCTCGTCGCCGCGGCGGCCGGCACCGGCATGGACCTCGAGATCATCTACGTCGATGACGGCAGCCGCGACGCCACCCTCGAACGGCTGGAGGCGATCGCCGCCCGCGACACGCGGGCCGTGGTGGTGGAACTCTCCCGTAATTTCGGCCAGCAGGCGGCAATGTCGGCGGGGCTCGCGCAGGCACGCGGCGCCGCGGTGGTGATCATCGACGCCGATCTGCAGGATCCGCCCGAGGTGATCCCCGAGATGGTTCGCGCCTGGCGCAACGGCGTTGACGTGGCCTATGGCCGCCGCCGCTCCCGTGAGGGCGAGACGCGTTTCAAACTCGTGACCGCCAGTCTGTTCCACAGACTCTTCGCCAGCCTCGTACCCCACCCGATCCCGGTGGACACCGGCGACTTCAAGCTCATCGATCGGGCCGTGGTCGATGCCGTCTGCAGCCTGCCCGAGAAGCGACGCTATCTCCGCAGTCTCGTGCCCTGGGCCGGCTTCCGACACGAACCGGTCTGGTATGACCGGCACGCCAGAGCGGCCGGTGAGACGAAATACTCCGCCCGCAAGCTGATCATGCTCGCCGCCGATGCGCTCGTGATCTCCTCTGATGCACCGGTGCGGCTGACCTGGGCGTGCAGCCTCAGTTTGGCGTTGATCGGCCTCTCGGCCACGGCCGTCGCAACCTGGTCGAGCTTCACTGGCGCCGCGACAGGCCCCCAGCAGGCCGGCATCTCACTGGCGGCGGTCATCGCGGTGGCGGCGCTCGTCGGCGCAGCCCAGACCGCGGCGGTCGCCATCGTGGGCGAGTATGTGGTGAGGACCTACCGCGAATCGCAGGGCCG
>JBBAVO010000215.1:0-4990 GCA_040397635.1 Pirellulales bacterium | reverse complement strand
GTTTGTAACGAGCCAGTTGGTCGGCCTCCCGCTTCTCCTCCTGCATCCGGGCGATTCGGGCGCGGAGCATCTTGATCGCCGTGGCGCGATTTTTGTGCTGGCTCCGTTCGCTCTGGCATTGCACGACGATGCCCGTGGGGAAGTGGGTGAGGCGGATAGCGCTGGAGGTCTTGTTGACGTGCTGACCGCCGGCGCCACTGGCCCGGAAGACGTCCTCGCGGATGTCCTCGTCGCGGATCTCGACTTCGGTGTCGTCGTCGGCGATCTCTGGGGAGACGTCGACCGCTGCGAAGCTCGTCTGTCGCTTGCCCTCGGAGTTGAACGGGCTGATCCGCACGAGCCGGTGAATGCCCATCTCTCCCTTGAGATAGCCGTAGGCCCACGGGCCGCGGATCGCGACGGTGGCGCTCTGGATGCCGGCTACCGCGTCGTCCTGCCGGTCGAGCAGTTCGACGTCGTAGTCATGCTTGCCGGCCCAGGCCGAATACATCCGCAGCATCATCTCGGCCCAGTCGTTGGCGTCGGTGCCGCCGTCCCGGGCATGGATCGAGACGAGTGCATCGCTCGAGTCGTGCGGGCCGGAAAGGAGCGAGGCGAGTTCGAGACTGTCAACGAGTTTCTCGAGCCGGTCCGTCTCCTGCTTGAGCTCGCCTTCGAGCGAGATGTCTTCGCGGGCGAGTTCCTCCAGAGCCTCGAGGTCGCGACCGACGGCGAGCGCCTCCTCGAGCGGCTTCAGCAGCGTGTTGAGGGTCTTCAGCTGGGCGACGGTGGCCTGTGCCTTGCCCGTGTCGTTCCAGAAATCGGCCTGACCCATCGCGTCTTCCAGCCGGGTCGCGGATGCCTTGCGTCCCTCCCAGTCAAAGAGAGTCCCGCAGCTGTAGCAGTCGGGCCCGGATGGTTTCGGAACGGTTGAAAAGCGCTGTGTCCATGAGCATGAGTCTACGCTGCTTGCCCGACGACGAGAAGGAGACCCGCGTCACGCTGCGTTGGCGGCGGTTCGGGGCTGCCCATGCCCCGTCGCCGGACGTTCGCCACGGCCATCCATGGCCTTCGCTCACTCGATGCTGACTGCGCCAGCCAGATCGCCTCCGCTTCGGCATCCTGCCTGCGCTGGTCAGCAACGCCGGCTCTCGGGACATGGGCAGCCCCTCACGCATGATTCCGGATCGCATAGAGGACCGACGCGCAAGCGAGAGGCCCCGCGTCTTCTACCGGCGGGGCTTTGTAGGCGACTGGGCGGTCGGCTGGCTGGCGGCGATGCCCGCGAAGGCGGCTGCCAGTGGTGACCGCGCCGGCGGCTGGGATGCCGTCGGCTTGGTGGCGGGAGCGGCCGGCTTCGGCGGCAGGCCGACATTCACGTCCCGCACATCCATGCCGCGGGTGATCGCGACCACCCGGCTCTTCACGCCCTCGCCAGTCTGACCAGCCCCCGCGGGCCGCGTGACCACGACCTGGAAGCTGCCCAGGTCGATGCCGCGGAAGGAGTAGTTGCCCCGCGCATCGGAACGGGTGGTCGCCACGGTCGCGCCGGCGGCCGTCATGAGCGTGACCGTTGTGCCCGCCACGCCGCCTTCACGGACCTGTCGGACGCCGTCGCGATTGCCGTCGGCAAAGACGTTGCCGCCGATCGACGTGCGGAAGAAGAAGACGTCGGACTGCAGGTTGGTCAGTTGTGTGTTGCGACGGATGACATCAACCAGGGAGTTGTTCTGCACGGCACGCACGGAGGTGGCCGGCAACGCGTTCTGATACCAGTAGCGATCGCCGTCGCGGAGCCGGGTGAACTGGTCAACGAGGATCCGGGTGAATGTCGCGCCGAGGCTCGACCCCGGCAGGTGCTTCTCCGCGAGCCCTGCCACCCAAAGGTCGAGCTTGTCGACGCTGCCGTAGGCCTGCTGGAGCGAGGCCTGCACGGCGGTATCGGAGCTGATCTGGGCGAAGCTGGTCACCTTCGGCAGGCCATAAGCCACCCGCACGGTGTTGTAGTCGGCCAGGCCGTGGTCGCGTCCGCGCTGGATGTTGAGCGAGACGAGGTCGAAGCCACCCTGTCCGGGGGCACCGAAGAGGAAGTTCCGAACGTCATCAACGACCTTCGTGTCGATCTCCTGGGCCCGGTCGCTGGCCAGATACTTGAGCAAGGGATCGATGCCCACCTCTGAGACCGATCGGGGATCGAAGAACGCATCCTTGAGCCGCAATTCGTCGAGGACGGGGTTGCCGTTGTTGTCGAAGAACTGGATGTCCTCGCCGAGCATGCTGTGGCCCAGCCGGAACGCGGCCGTAGAAAACTCGGTGGCGATGCCCGGGTTCACGTCGGCGCGGTAGCCGCGATAGTTCTGCAGGGTATTGGCAGCGGGCGTGTTGGCCCCGAGGATCGCCGGCAGGAACTCGTTGTAGGTGATCTCCTGAATTTCGGAGATCACCATCCGTCGGGCATGCTGATAGAGCTGCTCGTCGGTCCAGGCCGGATTTTTCACGGCAGCCTCCGCCGCGATCCGGTTGTGCTCGCGGACGAAGAGCGTCTGCAGGGCAAGCAGTTCGGGATTCTCGTTGGCCCGCACGTCGCCGGCGAGGAAGAGCTGGTCGTCGGCCACGACATGCGCGCCGTTGGAATTGGCGAGACCAGTGGTGTTGAACGGCAGCAGGTTGCCGGCACTCGTCCGCATCCGCCCGCCGGTGAATTCACGCAGTGCCGCCGCCCGCGTCGCGTCGGAGCCATAGACCTGCGAGCCGTCAATGAACGCCGTCAGCGAGTTTGTCTGCTGCCGAGGGTTGCCAGTGGCGGTGCCGGTGGTGGGGTCATAGGCCGACCGCGACATCGGGATCGTCATGGCACCGGTGCCGGTGGGGTCGAACGATGAATCGCCGGCGGGAACGGCGATGGGCAGCCGCTCACGAGGCGTGGCCGTTTCGGTGAGGCCGAGGTCGTGGTCGAGGAACTGTCCCCAGGCATAGACGAAGGCCGTGAAGTCACGGTCGTTGGTCACGCCCCCTGCAGGGCTGGCGGCGAGCAGGTTGCTCACCACGCGAGCGCCTGGGCGATCCGCTCCGGAGGGGGTCGAAATGCCATCGCCGTAGGCGGCCGGCGAGATCCGCAGGAGTTCCTGACCGGTGCTGCCCCAGGTGGGGTGGGCGACATTGTTGCCGGTGCCGTCGAACGACGCAGCCGGCAGCGGAGCGGGCGGGCCGCCGACCGGATTGACCGACATCATCGACCGCGGTTCGAGCTGTTCCAGCCAGGCCAAGGAGCGGGCAGAGACGCCGCGTCGATCGCGGCGACCCCGAATCCCGCGGACAAGGACCGGGACGGCCGGACTGCCGCATTCCGCTCCAGTCGACGCATTTTTGATCGGCGCTTGGCCTTGGCTCGAGTGATTCGGTGCCTTGCTCATGATGAACTCCCTGTTGCTGGAAACCCGCCCCGACCAGCGTTCAACGGTGTCGCCGGGAGAATGTTTCGCGACACGAGAGTTGCAAACGGCGTGCCACCAGACCGGCCAGTCAGGCTTCGAATCAAGTCCTGGCAATCTGGTTGCCCGGCAGCCGCCGGATCAGTCGCCGCATTTCGAGGACGCCGATCGTGGCCAGCACCTGCGAGGCGGCGAGGCCGCTCGAGTTGACGATCTCGTCGATGATCACAGGCTTCGAGTCACCTTCAGCCAATGCGTCGTATGCATCCAGCACCCGCTGTTCGACGTCGCCCAGTTGCAATTCTGCCGCACTCTTGACGGCGCGGCCGTCGGCGGTCGTCACGGTCTCGAAGAGCGGCCCGAACTCCTCCAGGATGTCGTCCACGCTCGCGACGAGCTTGGCCCCATCGCGGATCAGCTCGTGGCAGCCCCGCGACATCCGGCAGTCGATCGGCCCCGGCACCGCGAAGACCTCCCGGCCCTGTTCTGTCGCGAGCCGGGCCGTGATCAGGGCTCCCGAACGGTCCGCGGCCTGCACGACCACCACCCCCAGCGAGAGCCCCGACACGATCCGGTTCCGCTGCGGAAACGTGCCCGCGTTGGGGTCTGTCAGCGGGGGCAGTTCGCTGATCAGGGCACCCGAGTCGATCACCTCGCAGGCCAGGTCGGCATGTTCTGGGGGATAGACGTTGAGTACGCCACTGCCGAGCACGGCGATCGTCCGGCCGCCCGCCTTGATCGCCCCGCGATGGGCGGCGGCGTCGATGCCGCGCGCCAGTCCGCTGACGACCGTATAGCCGGCGCGGGCGAGGCCGGCACCGAACTGCTCGGCGACTTTGAGCCCATAGGCCGTGGCATGCCGGGCGCCGACGATGGCCACCGAGAGCGAGTCTTGCGGGAGGAGTGTGCCGCGAACGAAGAGCAGGCCGGGAGGGTCGTCGATTCGCGACAGAAGCGACGGATACGCATCCCGGCCCTCGAGCAGGATGTCGACTGACCGCTTCCTACAGAGGGCAATCACGTCGTCAGCGACGGTAGAGTCGGCGAGCGTGGGAATCGTCGTGGCGAGTTTGCGGCTGATCCTGCCAACCGATGAGATCTCATCGGGGCTGGCCGCAAACACACCCTCGGGCGTGCCGAACCGTTCGAGCAGCAGCCGCCGCAGGCGGGAGCCGATGCCCGGCACGCAGGCGAGGCGGACATGGCTGCGGAGATCGTCGGGGAACTCGTCGGGGAACATGGAACGAGACGACATGGAGCACGACGTTGGCGAGGATGCTCAGGCTTAAGACGTGAACATTTGTCACGTTGTAGCGGGCGGCCCCGGATGCGTCAAACCAGACGCGTCAAACAAGCTACGTCAAACCAGCTACGTCAAACCAGCCGCGTCAGCCGGTGGCGCACTTGAGTTCGGCCAGATGCTGGGCCGTGCCCACGAGCCGATCCCAGTGCTTTTCGACATACTCCGGCGGGCCGCCGATCTGGGCCACGACCTGGGCCACCTGCTCGGTCGGCACCATCTCGATGGCGTCCCACGGGCAGACCTTGAGGTCGTAGGGATTCGACTTCTTGCCCGGGAT
>JBBAVO010000214.1:0-4991 GCA_040397635.1 Pirellulales bacterium | reverse complement strand
TGGCTTCCGTCTCATCCGCCTGGAAGGAGGTGGCTCCCATCAACACCCTTGGTCTGTCAAACCGTCGGCGATGATGCGGGGCCCCATGGCCCGTCTGCCCATCGCCATTCCAACAACCGTGCAGAAACACCGAGGGCCCGGTGCGATTCGTCGCACCGGGCCCCTCAACATTCCGTCTCCAAAGGGTCTTGCTCCCCGTGGCGGCAAGTTTTTAACTTGTCCGTGGCTCTGGCACCCATTCCGCACGTTAAAAACTTGTGGCCACGAATCGAGGCCACGGGTCTGACCTTTCGGCCAAATCCATCGGTTCCTGCTCAGCGGCCGTTGGCGTAATGACCGGCGGGCTTCGCACCGGCATGCCGCCAGGTGGCGTCGCCGCTATGAGGACCGTTGCGGCGCACGTCGCCACGGGCCGGGTTCACGGAGAAGCTGCGGTACGAGCGGGTCGGCTGCACCGTCCGCACTTGGGCGGGCGCCGGTTGCACGACCTGCTGGGCCATCACCTGCTGCGTCATCATCCCACCGGCCAGCACGGCCAGCGTCATCATCCATTTCGTTGTGCGGTTCATGATTGTGTTCCCTTGCATGGACAGTCTGAATGCGTCTTTCACTCTGATTTGTCGGCGTCAACCTATTCTACGGAGGTCGTTGGCAGCCGGCCCACGCGAGGTCCGAAGGATTCACAATCACCTTGCGGAATTGTACGGACAGGCTCAGGCCCGTCGCACGACGGCAAACCAGGCCCTCGCCCCGCCGGGACCGAATTCCGCTCCCGGAATGCCTGGAATGACCTCGAAGCGGGCTGGTTCAATCGTCTCGACCTGCCAGCCAGTGGCAAACGCCTCTCGCAGTTCGCGTTCGCTGACGCGGCGAGGGCCATGCTCCCCCGGCTCCGCATCGGCGAAGCAGAGGAGGAAGACACCTGAGCCGGGCTCCAGCAGGCGAGCGAGCGCCCCGACATAGGCCGACCGGCCGGCATCGTCGAACGTGTGAAACAGGCCACAGTCGGTCACGGCATCAAACCGCTCAGGAATCTCACCCACCGCCACCGCATCCATCTGGAGGAAGTTCACAGTGATCCCGCGGTCGGCTGCCTTCTGCCGGGCCACGTCCAGCGGCTTCTCGAGAAAGTCCACCCCGGTGACGGTGCGGCCCTGTTCCGCCAGCCAGAGGGCAAGATCACCGGTCCCGCAGCCGATGTCGATCACCCTGCCCCGGATCGCATCGGCGGCCTCAACGAAGGCCCGCTGCGGCCGACCGATATCCCACGGGGCCCGTGGCGCGGCATAGTAGCCCTCGAAACGGTCACGCGGCGGCAGGCGTGCTTCATGGGTCATGATTGCCCTTTTTTCTCGTGTGATGGCAGGCCGCAAACCCTCGCGACGCGGCGGTCGATACTATAACGCCAGGGACGCCGCGGCACCGGACCATCGTGTCGTCCTGCCATGAGGGAGGAAACCCGCCCATGCCTTCACGCTCTTCAGCCCAGACTCCGCAACCAATCCGCCGCGTGTTGCTGCGGCTGCTGGCCATGCTCTTCGCACTGCTTGTGGGCGTGCCTTTGGCATGGGCCGACGACGACGTCCCTGCCCCGCAGGCCACCGCCCGCCCGAACATCCTGTTCATCTTTTCCGACGACCATGCCACGGCCGCCATCTCTGCCTACGGCTCGAAGCTGATCAAAACGCCGCACATCGACCGGCTTGCCCGCGAGGGCACGCTGTTCCAGAACTGTTTCTGCACCAACTCCATCTGCGGCCCCTCGCGGGCGGTGATCCTCACCGGCAAACACAGCCACCGCAATGGCTTTCGCGACAATCACAGCTCCTTCGACGGCGGGCAGGCGACCTTCCCAAAGCTTCTGCAGCAGGCGGGTTATCAGACGGCGATCGTTGGGAAGTGGCACCTCGTCAGCCAGCCGACCGGATTCGATCACTGGGAAGTGCTGCCAGGCCAGGGCGCCTACTACAACCCGGCAATGCTGTCGGCACCAAAAACGGCGGAGGGGCCGCCCACGAAGCGGACGGCCCCAGGTCACGTGACCGATATCGTCACCGACCTGGCGCTCAACTGGCTCGACACACAACGGGATGCCTCCAAGCCGTTCATGCTCATGCTCCAGCACAAGGCACCGCATCGCGAATGGGAGCCGGGGCCTGCGGAACTCGATCTGTTTCGCGGCACGACCTTCCCCGAGCCGGAGACACTCTTCGACGACTATGCCGGCCGCGCCGGCGGAGCAGCGGAACAGGAGATGACGATCGCCCGGCACATGCTGCCCAAGGATCTCGCCCTGATGACGCCGAAGAACATGACGCCAGAGCAGAAGGCCCGCTGGGAGGCGGCTTACGCCGCCGAAAACGAGGCGTTCCACAAGGCCAATCTGTCGGGCGACGCCCTCGCGCGGTGGAACTACCAGCGGTATATCGCCAACTACCTTCGTTGCGTCGCCGGGGTCGATCGCACCATCGGCCGCGTGCTCGAATACCTCGACAAAACGGGGCTCGCCAAGAACACGATCGTGGTCTATTCGAGCGACCAGGGGTTCTTCCTGGGCGAACACGGCTGGTTCGACAAACGCTGGATGTATGAGGAATCGCTCCGGATGCCGCTGGTCGTTCGTTGGCCCGGTGTTACGGCGCCCGGCACGGTCGATGACCATCTTGTGCAGAATCTCGACTTCGCACCGACCTTCCTCGCGGCTGCTGGCGTGTCTGCGCCCAGCGACATGCAGGGCAGAAGCCTCGTGCCGCTCCTGCGTGGCGACAGCCCGGCCGACTGGCGGCAGAGCGTCTACTACCACTACTACGAGTTCCCCGAACCGCACCGCGTGCCGAGCCACTACGGGGTTCGCACGCGGACACATAAGTTGATCTGGTACGACGACCGCCGCGAATGGGAACTCTTCGATCTCGTAAACGACCCTCGCGAGCTCCGCAGCATCCACGCCGATCCCGCGGCCCGCGAGGTGTTTGCCGATCTGCGCACGGAACTCGCGCGTGTGAGGACGGAAGCCGGCGACACAACGGGCGTGCCACTTCCCACGCCCTGAAGGCAGCCCGCCCTCCCAGAGAGTCCCGCGTTGATGGCCTTTCCCGCCGTGACCATCTCCTGGCGGCTTTTGCCCTTGCAGGCCGGTCGCGATCCCACGACATTTCCACTGTCCGCGAGAACGTGATTCAGCCCCAGGACCTCCCTGCCTCATGAGCCTTGAGACATTGCTTCAGAATTGGCAGGCGGTCCTGACGGCCGGCGTCGTATTCTGCACCCTCGCCGCGTTGCTCTTCAGCCAACGCGGCCCCGATATGGCGATGATCGGCGGCGTCGTGGTCCTGCTGGCAGCAGGCGTGCTCACCCCCGACGAGGCGCTCAAGGGGATGAGCAGCGAGGGCATGATTACGGTGGCAGCGCTCTTCGTGGTGGCCGCGGCTGTCGAGCGGACAGGCGCCCTAGCCGCCCTCGTCGACCGGGCACTGGGGCGGCCAGAGTCACTGGCCTCGGCCCAGATGCGAACGATGATCGGCCCGGCCGCGCTCTCCGCCTTCATGAACAACACGCCGGTAGTCGCCCTCATGGTGCCGGCGATTCGAGACTGGGCCAAGAAGCATCGGCTCAGCGTGTCGAAGTTACTCATGCCCATGAACGCCGCCGTGGTGCTTGGCGGACTCTGCACCCTGATCGGCACGAGCACCAACGTCGTCGTCAGCGGACTGGTGGCCGCCAAGACGGGCCATCCCCTTGGCATGTTCGAGATTTCGTGGCTGGGGGTGCCGCTGTTGGTGGCAGGCTTCATCTACCTCGTCTTCGCCAGCCGGCACCTGCTCAAGGATCGACGGCCTGCGGTCAGCCCAAGCGACGATCCACGACAGTATTCGCTGGAGATGCTCGTCGAGCAGGGGAGCCCGCTTGTCGGACGCTCGATCGAGGAGGCGGGCCTGCGCGGACTCGAAGGGCTGTTTCTGATGGAGATCGACCGCCGCGGGCATGTGATCGCGGCCGTGTCTCCCACCGAGCGACTGGAGGCAGGCGACCGCCTTGTCTTCGTAGGCGTTGTCGATTCCGTCGTCGAATTGCAGAAGATCCGCGGCCTCCGTCCGGCCACCGATCAGGTCTTCAAACTCGACGATCCCCGCTCGGAACGGACGCTGATCGAGGCCGTGGTGTCGAACACCTGCCCGCTGATCGGCCGCACGATCCGCGAGGGACGCTTCCGCTCGACCTACGACGCCGTGGTGATCGCCGTCGCCCGCAACGGCGATCGTTTGCAGATGAAAATCGGCGACATCACGCTCGAGCCTGGCGACACGCTTCTGTTGGAGGCGAGCCGTGATTTTGCGGAACACCAGCGGAGCAATCGCGACTTTTATCTCGTCAGCGCCGTGAATAATTTCACCCCGCCTCGACACGACCAGGCTTGGATCGCCTGCACCGTACTGGCCGCCATGATTCTGGCAGCGACGCTCGAACTGGTGCCGATGGTGGCGGCCGCCCTTGTCGCGGCCGCGATCGTCGTCGCGATGAAATGCATCTCGTCGGACGAGGCACGGCAATCGATCGAGTGGGAGTCGCTGCTGCTGATCGCGGCAAGCTTCGGCCTGGCCCGCGCCATGGAGAAGACGGGGTTGGCCGAAGCGATCGCGCACTCGACGATCGCCGCGGCGGGCGACCATCCCCATGTCGTGCTGGCAGCGATCTACTTGGTGACGATGCTGTTCACGGAGTTGATGAGCAACAACGCCGCTGCTGTTCTGACATTTCCCATCGCCTGGCAGACGGCCGCCGATCTTGGGGTGAATCCGCTGCCGTTCGTGATGGCCGTGACGGTGGCCGCCAGTTGCGGCTTTGCCACGCCGATGGGCTACCAGACGAATCTGATGATCTACGGCCCGGGTGGCTATAAATTCAGCGACTACGTCCGCTTTGGCGGTCCGCTGAACCTGCTGGTGATGGCGATCACCGTGGCGCTGGCGCCGCTGATCTGGCCGTTCTGA
>JBBAVO010000213.1:0-5014 GCA_040397635.1 Pirellulales bacterium | reverse complement strand
CGCGGAATGGCAAAGCGATCCCACGTCGTCAGCCTCCAGGGCCGCTCGTAGCCAAACCCCATCGCCACGATTGGAATCTGCATCGTGCTCGCCAGGAAGATGCAGCCCGGCGCCAGTTGCCGCCGCGGTCCCCGCGGACCATCGGGAGTGATGGTGAGATTTTCCCGCTCCGCACGCCCCGCAAGTTCGCGCAGCGCTGCGGAGCCCCCCTTGAACGTGCTGCCTCGCACGATCCCAAAGCCCATCATCACCGCCACGCGGGCGAGGATGTCGGCGTCGTGATGCCGCGACAGCAGCATCGCGATGTTGGAGTGCCCGCGCAAATACAGTGGCAGCAGGATGTTTTCATGCCAAAAGACATAGATCTTCGAGCCCCGATAGTCGGGATGCACCGGATCGACCGTCGGGTCGCCAAAATCGACGCGGTAGTCGAGCGTGCCCATCCATTGCCGGATGCACGCCGTGGAAACAAGCGACAGGCTGCCGATGGCCAGCGGAGACTCGAGCTTCACGAATCCGATTCCTTTCTTGCGTTCATGCCTCCCACCAACTCCCCTCGAAGACTTCCTCGGCGGGCCCCGTCATAAAGACGTGGCCCGAGGCCGCCCACTCCAGTTCCAGCACTCCGCCGGGCACCTCGGCCACGATCCGTCGGCCGGACCGACCAGAGAGGACGCCCGACACGCAGACCGCCGATGCACCGGTGCCGCATGCCATCGTGATGCCGCTGCCCCGTTCCCATGTCCGCATCCGCACCCGCTCGGGAGACTGCACCTCGACGAAGTGCACGTTGATCCTCCGCGGAAAGATTGCATGCGTCTCGATCCGCGGACCGATCGATTCGAGCGGCACGCGGGCGACGTCGCGGCAGTAGAAGGTGACGTGGGGATTGCCCATCGAGACGCAGGTCATCCGCGGATCGAGTCCCGCCTCCTCCCACCAGGCCTCCGGCGGACCAATCGCGGCGCACGCCGCATCAACGACGTGGCCGCCGGTGGCGACAGCGTGCTCAGCGACCATCACCGGAATCTCGGCTGCCGAGAGCAGGGGCTCCCCCATGTCCACGCGGACCCGCGAGCGACGGGGTCCCTCGGGCGTGACGTCGAGCGTCAGCACGCCGCGGCCGGTTTCGATCGTCACCGGCCCCGCCGACGCCCGACCGCGCGACACCACCAGGTGCGACACGCACCGCACGCCGTTGCCGCACATCTCCGACTCGCTGCCGTCGGCGTTGAACATCCGCATCCGCGCTGCGGCCACCGTCGAGGGCATCACCAGCACGAGACCGTCTCCACCAACGCCGAAATGCCGATCTGCGATCCGTGGCGCAAGTGTGGCCGGGTCGGCCGGCGTCGGCTCGGCGAAGCAGTCGATATAGACATAGTCGTTTCCCGCGCCCTGCATCTTCACGAAATGAATCGGTCGTGTCGTCATCAGCAATCCTCTTTCACTCGCGACGTCGCCTTCGGCCATCCTGCCAACAGGCCCGCTCTTCAACCACCACCTAGTATGACCATCCGCCGGTAATTGGCCCCAATCTTCCGCGTTACTGCTGCGTTCACCGTTGATTCTCCCGCCGCAGTCCCGCGTTGCGGAGGCCATCCTGGCCGCGCCGCTGCGACTGCAGTTTCTGGATGGCGGCGGCAAGGGTGGGAAACGCCTCGCTCGTCATCTCCGGATGCGGCAGCGTGCCATCCACGTGGATCAGCATAAACTGGCCGCTGGCTCCGCCGAGCACCCGCTTCATGGCTGGCAGCTGCGTGGCCGAATCACCCATGATCGAGCGGAATGTCATGTGAACATTGGAGTCGAAGTCGATCTCGCCGTTTCCGACCAGACTGATGGCGTCGCCTGAGAGTTCGATGTTGTCGAGATAGGCCCGCGGCCCCTCGATCCGGAAATCGACGATGCTCGACCCAAACGCGTTGAGGTCCGGCGCCTTGACGCGGAGCATCTTGAGCATGGCCACCACCAGCGGCAGTTCGTAGATGTCGGCATCCCGCAGCCGTACCTGTCCCCGGCCCGCGAGCGAGTGGGCGCCGCCGCGTGAGCCGCTCACCTCCACCGTGCTGAAGACGCGGCCACGGTAGGGATGGGCGGAGGAGAGGGTGTCGCCGGCGAGGCGTTCGAGGTCGGCATCACCGAGCGACGCCGCCAAGGCAAATCCGCCGGGGTCGCCCGCCGCGACACTTCCGTCGAGGAGCAGCGTGCCGCCAGCGACGCGGGCCGACACCCGCCGCGGCGCTCCCTGCTCGCCAGCCCGGGCCGCCGTCGCCCCGAACCGCACACCGCTGGCATCCATCGCGAGCGGGCCCTGCACCGCCGTCAGCTGCATGCCCCGCCACATCGCGCTGTCGATCGCCATGTCACCGAACGTCTGCCAGGAATTTTTGTCGGACTGGCCGCGGAGGCGGATGCCGCCGTGGACGTGCTCGATCGGTGTGCCAACGTCGAGCGAACCCTGCTCCAGATCGAGCTGCATGTCCCACGATGCGGCGGGCGACCCGGCGGTGGAATGGATGTCGAGCGAGCCGGCGAGGGAGAGAAGACCGCGAAGGTCAACCGCGGAGATGGCCTGCTGCAGCCCCACTGGCAGGGCCTGCAACACGTCGTGATCGGCGCGGAATCGGTCTGCGGAAAGCTGCTCGAAGGAGACGTGCCAGCCGCCGCCGGGCACGAACCGGCAGACGCCCCCGGCCGTGACGGTCGTCCTGTCGTGCGTGCCGCGCACCTGCTCAAACGTGAGCTGCCCGTCCTTCCAGTGCAGCTGCCCGCGGAGGTGTTCGAGACGATAGGGAAACCAGGCCGGCTCGATCGACACGGTGTCGCCCTGGGGTGTGGCTTCGATCTCCACCTCGGTCCGCCGTGCCTTCACGTGGTGCCGCACGGTCGCGGAAAACTCCGCGTTCCCCTGCGGGTCCACGTCGTCCCAGATCTGCCGCACGCCGGCGGGAAGCGCGTCGCGCAACTCTCGCTCGAGCACGACGCCCGTTCCGGCCAGTTGGAGCGTGAGTTCGCCGTCGTTATCGCCACCGGGCACGAGCATGCCGTTGCACCGCACGACTCCGGTGTCGTTCGATCCGGTGATGTCGCGAATCGTCCAGTGACCGCGGTCCATGCGAATGCTGCCCGACACGTTCGACAGCGGATAGGGAAAGCCGGCGTAGGCCATGCTGCACTGGACGAGACGGATGCCCAACGAGTTGACATGGCCGCCCGGCAGCGTGGGCGTCCGGTCGTGCCGGAAGACAAAGTCGAAAGTGCCAGCGGCCCGCAGCGTGCGGATGATGTCGGCGCTGCGGGAAGGCATGGCCGCGAGCAGCGTGTCGTCGATCCGCATGTTCTCGCCGCGCACCTCCAGCGTGCCGTAGGTGCCGCCCGGTTCGTTCGTTGCCGGTGACGGCGAGACCGTGCGAAAGCTCCCCTGCACCTGGACCGGATGGCCGCCGGCCTGGCCGGTGAGATGGATGGACAGTGCCTTCCCCTCCAACACGACCGTGCCAACGGTGCGGTCGAGGCGATAGGGAAACCGGTAGTGCGTCAGGGAGACGTTGCGGCACCGCAGGGAGACGTTCGGCTCGATCGTGCCATTGCGGCGGGCCACCTGCGCCCGCACATCGACCTCGCCTGCCGGCAACAGTTTGCTCCACTGCGACGCCATCGAGGCTGGCAGCAGCCCTTCCCAGTGTCGCCCCACCACCAGCCGTTCGGCCTCAAGCAGCAGGTCGAAATCCGCAGTGTTCGTCCAACCGGCATAGCGACCGCTGCCACGCAGGAGCGTGGAGCCGGCGTGGGCCTCCAGCTTTTCGAACCGCAGTCCCGTGCGATCGACCTGAAAGCCAGCCGTCACATCGCTCATCGCGGAGGGCAGCGAGGCATGCTCGAAGCGACCCGATTCCAGTCGGCCCGTCACCGAGAAGACGGCGGCCTCGAGCGCTGTCAGCGTTCCCGCCGCCTGCCAGTCCATGCTGATGCGTCCCCGCAGTCCGGCGATCCGGTCCCTCAGGCTTTCCGCCATCTGACCCGATCCTTCTGGGAGCATGCCGACCACACGAGGCGTCATCTCGAACGCCTGCACCGCTCCGCGGAGGTCGAACATGCCGGACGCAACCGCCACGCGGCCAGCGACGCTCGCCCGCTCGAAGAGGTCACCGGCGGCGACGGCCCGCACCGTGGCCCATCCCGCGTTTCCCTCGCTCTCGTCGGGCTCGACATCGAGCGAGAGCTGACGTACGGCCACCCGCGTCTGCCGCAGCACATCGTCGACGAGCAGCGTGGCGTCTTCGATCGTCACCGGCACGAGCAGGCCACCACCCGCGCGCTGCTTGAGGAGCCCGGCCACGGTCCAACGGCCCTCGGCCTGCCGCACGGCATGCACCACGGGTCGGCGCAGCCGCACGGCACTGATCTGCGGCGCCCCCGCGATCAGATCGGCGAGGTTCGTGCTGCACGCCAGACGGACCTCGTCGATCCAGAGCATCTGCCGACACTCTTTGGGCAAACTCGGATCGATGAGCGACACGCCGCGGACCACGATCCCCTCCCCTTCGACGAGGCTGGCCCCCTGCACCTGCACGGAGAGCGTGGGAAACTCCTGTGCGAGACGCTGCTGGACGCGGGATCGCACCTCCTCGCCAAGACGGCTCGAACCGATGGCGCCGGCGGCCACCACGCCGGCCACCGTAATCGGCAGGGCCCAGCGCACGAGCATCCAGAGCGTATCGGCGAGCGGTTTCAAGGCAGCGGCGCCACGGGGCAACGAGGCGAACACTTTCATTGCGTCCGCCCCTCGAGAGGAAGGGGCGGGGAAAGTACGTCGGGGGCCCGCCGAGGGTCAAGACGCCATCCACCTACCTGGCCCACGGAAAGAACGCCATTCCCCCAGCCTGCGGCCCCCTGCTATAGTGCCCGCCCGGTCCCGGGAGGGATTGGCTCACACAATGGCACCGGGCATGGAACACGGCCCGGATGGCTTCACAGCTTCCCGACAGGGTGGCTTTCACAAAGGCTTTCA
>JBBAVO010000212.1:0-5022 GCA_040397635.1 Pirellulales bacterium | reverse complement strand
GCCGGGCCCGGATGGAGACCGTGGCGGCCGACCATAGCGCCGCCTGGCGGAGCCTCGGGGTGTCGATCCTCCATCGGCTCGTGATCGGCGACCTGCTGGGAACCAAGGAGATCCCCACCCCCGGCTATGTGCACCTCGTGCAGGAGGTGGTGGCCGGGCTGGAGACCGGCTGCTATCCGCTGGCCGCGCTTGTGATGCCGGCCAGCGTGGAGGACATCCGCGAGGTGAGCCACACCGGTGAACGGATGCCGGCCAAAAGCACCTACTTCTATCCCAAGCTCGCCAGCGGTCTGGTTTTTAATCCGCTGGTGTGACGGCTTGCGGAATCCGTGAGGGGCTGCCCATGTCCCGAGAGCCGGCGTTGCTGACCAGCGCAGGCAGGATGCCGAAGCGCAGTCAGCATCGAGTGAGCGCAGGCAGGATGCCGTAGCGAACGTCCGGCGACGGGACGTGGGCAGCCCCGAACCGTCCACGACCACCACCACCCAAGCCGCACAGGTTTCACGTGAAACTGAAAGCCTGGGCCAAATAGGCAATGAGGGCGGTTTCACGTGAAACCACGTCCATGCCGGGCCGGTTGCTGCCGATACTCCGGGGGTACGCGTTGTGCGTGCGTTGGCGTTTGGAAGGGATGTGCGTGTGGGACGGATTCTCTGCGTGGCCAATCAGAAGGGCGGCGTCGGCAAGACGACGACCTCCGCCAACCTCGCGGCCGGGTTGGCTCGGGGCGGCCTCCGCACACTCCTGCTCGACCTCGACCCGCAGTGCAACGCCACCACCGGCTTCGGTGCCACGCCCGCCCTGACGCACCCGCTCGTGTCGGAGGCCCCGCTCTCCGAGGCCGTCGTGGAGACCGGCATTCCCAATCTCTCCATTATCCCCGGAAGTCGCAGTGTCCGCGATGTCGAACGGATCGCGGCCGAGGCCCGGAGCGGGTCGATGGTGCTCGAAAATCATCTCGCCCGCGGGCTCAATGCCTGGGACTATTGCCTGATCGACTGCCCGCCGAGCGTCGGCGAACTGACGCGGGCAGCGCTGGCCGGGAGCACCGAGGTGCTGATGCCCATTCAATGCGAATACTTCGCGCTCGAAGGACTCACCCAGATGATCGAGGTGATCCGCGACGTGATGGCCGAGCGACCGGGCCGACTGCGGTTCAGCGGGATCGTGCTCACGATGCACGACGCCGCGCTCGAACTGACGGCGGAGGTCGAGGCCGAGGTCAGGGACTTCTTCGGGGAGATCGTCTTCGAGACGGTCATCCCCCGCGACGTGGCCGTCTCGGAGGCGCCCAGCCACGGGCAGAGTGTGCTCGATTACGCCCCGCGTTCACGAGGAGCGCGGGCCTATACAGAACTGTGCATGGAGGTACGCGACTGTGAGTAAGGAACGCCGCTTGGGCCGTGGGCTGGAGGCGCTGCTGGGCCGGGCCGGGATCGATCCCGCACCGACAACTCTGGGCAGCGCGGCCGTGGCCACGCAGCCCGCCCGCCAGGAGCTCGGCGCCGGTGCCGCCCGGCTGATCCTCCACAAGCCCGAGGAACTGGAACAGGCCGCCGCGTCGCTCCCCACCAACGAGATCGCCGAGGGTCTCATCGACCCCAATCCATGGCAGCCGCGGAGCATCGTCAACGACACCGACCTCGTGGAGCTAGCCAACAGCCTGCGTGAGCACGGGCTCGTGCAGCCGATCGTGGTGCGGGCGCACGGCGACCGCTACCAGCTCATCGCGGGTCAGCGGCGGCTCTTCGCCGCGCGGCGGCTGGGCTGGGGCAAGGTACATGTCCGGGTGCTCGAGGTGGACGACCGACAGATGTCGGAGATCGCCATCGTCGAGAACCTGCAGCGTCGCGACCTCGACCCGCTCGAGAAGGCGGCGAGCTTCAAGCAGTATCTTTCCGCCTGGGGTGGCACGCAGGACGAACTCGCCAAGCGACTCTCGATCGACCGCTCCACCGTGGCCAATCTGATCCGCCTGCTCGAACTGCCCGAGGGGGTGCAGAAGCGGCTCCGCTCGGGTGCGATCTCGATGGGGCACGCGCGGGCGCTGCTGCCGCTGGGTGACGAGGAGGAGCAGTCGCGGCTCGCCGATCGGATCGCCGCGGACGGGCTCTCCGTCCGAGCGATCGAAGCTGAGGTGGCTGAGATCCTTCGAGCCGACGACCTCGCCGACGAAGATGGACTGCTTGATGAACCGGGCGATCAGCCGGGTGGCGGAAGCACTGCCACGACCACCGGAACGGCGGTGAAACGCAAGCCAGGCCGCCCGGCGACGAAGCGTTCCAGCCAGACCGTGGCCGTGGAAAACGACCTGCGGCGGGCCTTGGGCGTGAAAGTGGTGGTCCACGCCAACAGCAAGGGGGCAGGCCGGATCGTGATCCCGTTTACCAATCTCGACGAATTCCAGCGGCTCTTCGAACATTTGGCGGAGTGACTCCAGCCGCCGATACGGTAGACTCTTTCCGTGGGCCCACGGATCACGGATCGTGGGCCCGCCATCGGGGCGTAGCGCAGTTGGTAGCGCGCCTGGTTTGGGACCAGGAGGTCGTGAGTTCGAACCCCACCGCCCCGACTTAAATGGGGACGGGAGCGAATTTCTGTCGTTTCGGCAGAAAACAATTCGCTCCCGTCCCCATTTTTTTTGATTTTTACTTGCATTCAGTCGGGCACGCCGTATCTTACGGGGCATGCCAAGAACTAAACGCATGTACACAGGCGGTTTGGTCTGCCACGTGCTGAACCGCGCCGTTGGTCGGGCGACGATCTTCCGCGACGCCGCCGACTATGCCGCCTTCGAGAACCTGCTGCTGAACGCCGGCGAGCTTGCGTCAGTGCGGTTGCTGACGTTTTGCCTGATGCCGAATCACTGGCACCTCGTGCTCTGGCCGCAGGATGATGGCGACCTTTCGGCCTACATGCATCGACTCACCATGACGCACACGATGCGGTGGCACCACGTTCATGGGTCGCTCGGCACGGGGCCGCTCTACCAAGGAAGGTTCAAATCGTTTCCGGTTGACACCGACGAACACTTTCTGACGGTCTGCCGCTACGTCGAGCGAAACGCGTTGCGGGCGAACTTCGTCGAAAGAGCCGAAGACTGGCGCTGGTCCGGGCTCTGGCATCGCCGGCATCCGGTCCATCTGGGCCATCGCGGCGGGTTGTCCGCCTGGCCCGTCGCGCCGCCGTCGAATTGGATCGATCATGTCAACGAACCGCAGACGGAAGCCGAAATGGAGGCACTGCGACGATCGTTGCAACGGGGCATACCCTTCGGCAGTGAGGCATGGCAACAGGCCACGGCCAGCCAGTTGGGGATCGACTTGGCCCCACGGCCGCGGGGCCGACCGAGGCAATCTCGGTCCGACTGTGACTCCACAGGGACTCGGTCAGGTGCTCGCTGAAATTCGCTCCCGTCCCCATTTTTCACGGCTGCCGCAGTTCCGCCGCCCTTTTCTTGGCGGCGATGAACAGTTCATCGGGAATATCAATAGTCGTTTTCATATGGGAAAGCACTCGCTCAACAGAACTGCAACCGTCCCCATATTCCTCCCTTTTCCACCATCCGGACGGATTTTCACCCAGCGGTCTCCCGCGGGTGCTCCGCGAGAAACTGTCGCAGGGCAGCGTTGACGGCCACCTCATCGGGGAATGCGTCGGCGATGTCGGCATCGAGCCGCACGACTCGGAGCCTCTCCGCGTAGCGGGCGGCGTACTTTCCGCGGACGACGCCCTGCAATGATTGGAAGTCGTATTCCTCGCGCATGTCGTTATCACCGGCGTCGTTCGCGTCAGGGGAATCGGCCATCTTCGTAATCCTTTCGCTCCCGACGCGTTGCCACGCGGGCGCTGATGATCCGCACTTCGTCGTCGCGGTCGGCATGAATCACGACGAGCAGCCGACTGGCCGCTGACGTGCCCATGGTCACGAAACGCTCCTCGGCGTGCGAATGCGTTGGATCGAACCCTGTCAATGATAACGGATCGCCAAACACGGTCATCGCTTCCGCGAACGACACGCCGTGTTTCCGCTCGTTGGCAGTCGCCTTGCCTCGATTCCAGGCGAAATCCATCGACGACGACCCCTTCGGTTTCGGTGCTGTTCTTGCCCGCGACGAAGCACCGTCCAATACAGTGTACGCATGATCACTTTTTGATCAAGCCGGGCGTGAACGTCGAGCGAAGCCGTTCCAGTATGGATAACGGAAATTCGCTCCCGTCCCCATTTTCACCCGACCGATTTCGCCGGTCGGCAGTTCGACCCGAAACCGCACCTCGAGCCGGGGGCAGGGCGGGGTAAATCATCCCGCTTTCCACCTCAATAAACCACGTTTGTTACCGCCACGGGCAAGTGGTCGAAATTGGAAATCCGGTGCAGAACCGGGGTGGGGTCGGTCGAAAGACTGTCGCCAGCCCCTTGACCCCATGCCCTCCGTCGGTTGCTTGGACAGGTAGCTGTCGATGCGGTGTACATCGAGCCGGGCAGCCCGTGGGAGAACGGCTACGACGAGAGCTTCCACGGCCGCCTGAGAGATGAGTTCCTGGCGATGGAGCTCTTCGATGGCGTCCGGGATGCCCGAACGCTCACAGCTTCTCGGAGAGACGAATACAACACCTAGCGGCCACGCAGCTCGCTGGGTTACCAGACCCCGGCCAGTTCGCCGCAGCGTGTGCGGCTTCCGCCTCGCCCAAGGCCTCGGCTCCAGCCGCACGCGCTGGTTCCCTTGGTCACCCCTGTTCCTAAACCCTCATACCGCCTGGTACATGAAATCCAACCCGGTCAGAGACGCTCATCAAAACCGCATTTTTTGCTGATCGCCCTCAAACAATCGCCCCATACGATTCGCCCAATCCCGAGACCGATCGCCGGGGGGTCCGGCGGGCGTTTCGAGGACCACGTGCTTAAGGAAATCTCAATGAGTCACACGAGTATTCTCAACGCTCGCAAGGGTTTCACCCTCGTCGAACTGCTGGTGACGATCGCGATCATCGGTATCCTGCTCGGCCTGCTGCTCCCCAACC
>JBBAVO010000211.1:1951-5039 GCA_040397635.1 Pirellulales bacterium | reverse complement strand
CCATGGATGGCCGTAGCGAACGTCCGGCGACGGGGCATGGGCAGCCCCGAACCGTGGGCTGCATCCTCACGCTCGGCGCACGACGCCCCGCACGAGGAGGTCGCCGCCGGGGTGATCCACGTGTTCGACATCGATTGATGCGGCGGACGCAAGTGCCGCGATTCCTGCGCCGGCGATCGGGGATGGCGATGCTGCGCCGCCGATGATCGTCGGGGCGATGAAGGCCCAGACCTCGTCGATGGCGTGCGCATCGGCCAGGCTTCCCAGCACCGTGGGGCCGCCTTCGACGAGCACGTTCGTGAGCCGCCGTGATCCCAGTTCCACGAGCAGTTGCCGCAGTCGCTCGCGATGATCCGCTGAAGCTGACTGCCAGATCTCGCAGCCGGCTGCTTCCAGCTGCCGGAGGCGGTCGGCAGGAGCGATGGGGCTGGCGGCCACCAGCAGCGGCACCTCGCGGGCTGTCCGCACGAGACGGCTTTCCAGTGGTAGACGGGCCATGCTGTCGAGCACGATCCGCAACGGCTGCCGCGGCCCCGCGGGCCTCGCCGTCAGGAGCGGATCGTCGGCCAGCGCCGTCCCGATGCCGCAGACGATGCCGTCCATTCGCCCCCGGAGCTGGTGCACGATTTCCCGGGATGCATCCGATGAGATCCAGCGGCTCTCGCCGTCGGCGGTTGCCACGCGGCCGTCGAGACTCATCGCCCACTTTGCGATCAGCCACGGCCGCTGCTGCTCCACGAGCCTGCGGAAGGGGGCGATCAGCCGTCGGGCCTCCGTCTCGCAGACACCCACTCGCACCTCGATACCGGCACCCCTGAGTGCGTCGATGCCGCCGCCATCGACCGCAGGAAAAGGATCCCGCGTGCCCACGACCACCCGGCTGATGCCGGCCGCGATGATCGCCGACGTGCAGGGGGGCGTCTTGCCGTGATGGCAGCAGGGCTCGAGGGTGACGGCAAGCGTGCCGCCGCGGGCCGCAGTGCCAGCGGCCGAGAGCGCAACAACCTCCGCGTGCGGGCCTCCAAAGGAGGCGTGCCAACCCTCGGCGATGATGTCGCCGCCAGAGCCGTTGCCAGATGCCACGGCGATCACCGCGGCCACCATCGGATTGGGCTCAACATGTCCCTCGCCGCGGCGGGCCAGGGCGATCGCCCGCCGCATCAGCTGTTCGTCGAACGCATCCTCGGGGCTGCCCATGTGCATGGCGCGCGTGACCTCAGCCCGGGGTCCAGAGCGACTTCTTCTCTCCAGCGCCACCCCCCTGTTCGCCGCCAGGAGTCCAAATGCGTCCCGAGTCGGCAGCCGGTTGCTGTCCGCCTCCAATCGGGAGCCCGCCGCCAGGCATCTGCCCCACCGCCGCTGACTGGGCTGCCAGCGCCGCGAGATCGACGCCCGCCTCTCCGAGTACCTCCGCGAGCGCCGCGATCACCTTTTGGTCGCGGGCATGATCCCGCTGCAGGTGATTGAGCAGCCTCATGATGCCCGGCTCGTCGGCCCGCGAAAGCCGCACGCGCAATTCGGCGACATCGAGCATGCCGTCGTTGGCGCCGAGCGTCTTGGCGAGTTCGCGGAGCTTGCCGATGATCTCCAGTTTCTCGAGGCTGGTCTCCGCCCGATCCTCGAGCAGTCCATAGGCTTCCCAGCGGTCCTGAGGTTCGGCATCGGGCCGCGCCACGATCGCACGTGCCGCTCGCGCCGCCGCCAGATCGAAGCCAGCGTCGAGCGACGTCAGGAAGAGTATCCGAAGTTCGTCGATGGCAAGCCCATCGAGTTCGACGCGGTGCCACCGAAGGGGCGGCACCTCCTCGAGTGGATGGGCCGAGCGGATTGGCGCCGGTGCAGGGAGCCCCAGATTTCCACGCACCGCCGTCCACGCAGCGGAGGCCTCGGGCTGGCGGGAGGCCGCCTCGCCCTCGCTGATCATCGCCTCGACGCGCCGGGCCGGTTCCTTGCCCGTCTCGACAGCCGCCTGACGAGGTGTTTTGCCCAGCAGTTCGGGAAGAGGTGTATCGGGCCAGACTGCCAGAAAGCGATCCCAGACCGCATGCCGCTGACGGGAGAGCAGGCGATCAACCATCGAGGGACCATCGGCAGCCGTCGGCTCCTTCGATAGCTCAGCAGGTTTCACGCGGTACTGCGTATTCTGCAGCCAGACGGTGGGGGAGGTGGTTGGCAGCCGCCCACGGCCCATCTCCACCGGCGCGGCGAACGTGCAGCCGAGCAGATGTTCCACCAGCGGCTTTGCCTCTGCGACATCGGGCTCAAAACCCTGCAGCACGGCCTCGGGATCACGGTCTGTCTGCCGGCCGAAGATCATCAGCGATGCCAGCAGGCGATCGGGCTGTTCGCTTGCGGGCTGCCCTGCAGATGTGGGAGCCCCTGTTGATACGGGAACAGCTGCCGACGCCGGAGCGTAGACCCGCCACACCGAGTGCGGCGGAGCCGCCCCCCGCGACACCCAGGCAGAGCGATCGAACGTCGAGACATCGAAGCGACCGTCGTGGCGGAGTTTGTCCTCGAGGAGTTCGATGCCACCGCCGGCGGCCTCACCGTCAACGGTCGGCAGCGGGGCGATGATGCTCGAGATCTTCACCACCGGTGAGCGATCTGGGTCGGCCTCGGTCTCCATCGCGATCGCCCGGCCGGTCGCCTCGACGGCATCATCGGGCGTGCCGGCCCGAAGGCGGGCGACGGCCAGCCACGCCTCAGAAGCCTCGTAGGGACGACTGAGCATCTCGCAGAGGATGGCCATGTTGGTGAACAGCTCCGGGCTCTCGCCGGCGACCTGCTTGAGGCTACGGAAGGTGGACAGGGCCTTGGAAAGCCGCCAATCGGCGGCAGCCTTCAACGCCGCTTCAAACTCGAAACGGTAGGGCGATTCGGCCGGCGCTGCCTCGAACGAAACCTTGGTGCGCAGGGCCGGCGGCACGCCGCCCGAGCCCACGATCGATGCCATCACCTGCCGCTCTTCCTCGGTGCCCAGCGATTTGTCGATCAGCCATTCGACGATGCCTTGGGCGCAACCGGGATGGCCCGTCTGCGCGGCGGCCTGCACGAGCGTTTGGGCTGTCCGGATCAGGTCGCGTGG
>JBBAVO010000211.1:0-1851 GCA_040397635.1 Pirellulales bacterium | reverse complement strand
GGGTTGTCGGGACAGGCCTCGAGAAACGCGGCACTCCCCGCCGCGGCCTCGGGAAACTGCTTGGTCGCCAGTTGCAGCCGGGTGCGGTTGGCCATCAGGCAGGCCCGCCCAGGATGCAGTTGCGTGAGCCGGTCCACCTCCGCCAGCGCCGCGGCGTATTGCTGCCCTTCCGTAAGACGTTCGATCTGTTCGAGATCGCCCATCAGTTCAGAGCAGCAGAACTTGATCTTTTTGCCTGTGCCGCCCGGGCAGGGCGAATAGGGGTCGATGGCCATGGCTGGGATGATCTCCGGGAGGCGGGCTCACGAACGAGTCTGGCAATGTACCAGCCGCCTCCCCGCGCGGCGAGTTGCCGCCTGGCCAGCGGGGCTGCATACTCTGCCAGTCTCGCAGGCGTTTCGCGGCCGCGGGCAGGCGGCCAACACCGCGGCGGAACGTCTCGACATCGATCCCTCGTTGCCAGCCACGCCCGCCCGAGCCTTCCCGTGCAGCAGCCCCGCATCCTCATCGTCGATCCCGAGGGCAGCACAGGGCTGCCCTATGCCACACTCAGCGCCCGCCTGCAGCCGTTCGAAGTGCGGGTTGAACAATCGCTTGATGTGGCAATCGGCATGCTCTCCCGCGACTCCTGGGATCTGGGGGTCGTGACCGCCCGTGCGGGGGCGGCGGCCGACGTGCTCCATGCAGCGATGAAGAAGGCCGACCCCCAGCTGCCGATGGTGGTGATCGACACGCGGCCGAACATCGACACGGCGAGGGCCTGCCTGCAGGCAGGCGCGGGGGATTACCTCGACATCGCCCGGGCCGAGGTTGACCTCGAAGCCGCTCTGGCGCGGCTGCTGGCGGGGTCGCGGCGGAAGGCGGCCGAGGAGGTGCTCCGCCGAGCGGTCGAGCGGCCCTATTCATTCGACGGTTTTCTGGGCGAAAGCCCGGCGATGCGTCAGGTCTATTCCATCATCGACCGGATTGCGACCAGCTCCGTGGATGTGCTGGTGACGGGCGAGACCGGCACGGGCAAGGAACTCGTCGCCCGTGCCATCCATTCGAGGAGCCGCCGCACCGCCGGTCCGTTCGTGCCCGTGGACTGCGGTGCGATTCCCGATGCCCTCATGGAGAGCGAACTGTTTGGCCACGAGCGGGGCGCCTTCACCGGAGCCGATGCCAGGCGGATGGGGCTGGTCGAATTCGCCGATGGCGGCACCCTGTTTCTCGACGAGGTTGGCGAACTGCCGTTGCCGCTGCAGGCGAAACTCCTGCGGGTGCTGCAGGAACGGCGGGTGCGGCGGGTGGGGGCGAGGCTCGAAAATGCGGTCGATGTGCGGGTGATTGCTGCGACATCGAGAAACGTCGAGCAGATGGTGGAACGAGGAGAGTTTCGTCGCGACCTGCTCTACCGGATCAACGTCGTGCGGATCGAGCTGCCGCCACTCCGTCTCCGTGGAGACGACATCGGTCTGCTGGCTGAGTTCTTTGCAAACCGCGCCGCGCAGGAAATGGGCCGGCGGATCAATGGGCTGTCCACGGACGTCTATCAGGTGCTGCGGAGCTACCATTGGCCGGGGAATGTCCGCGAACTGCAGAACGTGGTCCGGCGGGCGATCGCCATGACGCAGGCATCCGTGGCCGGTGTGGATGATCTCCCCGACGAGGTGGTGGTGGCTGCCGGCCGCACGACCGCCGCGTCAGGCTATTTCGCGCAGCGTGCCGAACATGTCGCGCTGTTCGAGAAGCAGTATCTCAACGACCTGCTCTCGCGTCACGCAGGTGATGTATCGGCGGCCGCCCGCGATGCCCGCCTCCCCCGCGGCACGCTCTATCGGCTGATGAAATCCCATGGCCTCGACGGTGCCA
>JBBAVO010000210.1:0-5050 GCA_040397635.1 Pirellulales bacterium | reverse complement strand
CGCGATTGCACAGGTGACAGAAGCCCTGGAACACATCGCCCCGTTGCGACTGGCCGCCTCATGGGACTCGGTCGGCCTGCTGGTCGGCTCCCGTCGGCCTCAGATCGCTCGCGTGATGACCTGCCTGTCGCTCACGCCCGAGGTGGCTGCCGAGGCGGTCCGCGAACAGGCCGACATGGTGGTCACGCACCATCCCCTGCCCTTTCGGCCGGTCCCACGGATCACCGCCGACACCTCCACCGGCCGCGTGCTGCTCGAACTCATCCACGCCGGCATCGCCGTCTGGAGTTCGCACACCGCCTGGGACTCGGCGGCCGGCGGCATCAATGATCAACTCGCCGCCCTGCTGGGGCTGGATCACGTGACGCCCATCGAGCCCGACGCGATCCACCCGAGTGTTGGCTTCGGCCGCGCGGGCACCGCCCCTGCCGGCTGGTCGGTCGCCAAACTGTCCAGTCACATCGCCGGGCGGCTGGGGGTGAGGGGCGTTCAGGTGGTGGGCATTCCAGGCCACCCAGCCGGCCGCGTCGGCATCGTCTGCGGCAGCGGCGGCGACTCGCTGGCCGCCGTGACCCAGTCGGGCTGCACAACCTTCCTGACCGGAGAGATCAAGCTCCATCAGGCCCTCGAGGCGCGGGCCATGGGCCTGGCAGTGATCGCGGTGGGGCATCACGCCAGCGAGCGCTTTTCGATGGGGTTGCTCGCCGAACGGCTGGCGGAGATGGCACCCGGCCTCTCCTGCTGGGCCAGCCGCGACGAGGCAGATCCGATCCAGTGGCTGGAATAAAGCAGCGTTGCTCCTGAAAACAAATTGCCCCGCGGTTTTCTGGCGCTACAATACGGGGATTGCCCTCTCGTCATCCTGCTGCCGGAAATGGCGTTTTCATGCCCCGATTTCTGACTGCCCTGCCCGTTTACAACGAAGTGGCGCATGTGTCGGAGGTGCTCGACGAGGTGCTGCGGTTCACGACGGACGTCCTCGTCGTGGACGACGGCTCGACCGACGGCACCTCGCCGCTGCTGGCGGCGCGGGTCGAAGAGCGCGGCGACATCCGCATCGTGCGGCATCCGCGAAACCAGGGCTATGGAGCGGCACTGGCCACCGCATTCCGCGAGACGCTGGCCGGCGAGTGGGACGGTCTCGTCACGATCGACTGCGATGGCCAGCACCAGCCGCAGCTGATCCCGACCTTTATCGCCGCCGCGACGGCCTCCGCGGGCCGGCCCACCGCCGACATCGTGAGTGGCAGCCGCTACTTGCAGCGGTTTCCGGGCGACAGCGAGCCGCCCGCCGCCCGCCGCCGCATCAACGCCGAGATCACGGCCGACATCAACGCGAGGCTGGGCCTCGAACTCACCGACGCCTTCTGCGGCTTCAAGGCCTATTCCCGGCATGCACTCAAGCAGCTGAACATCCACGAGACCGGCTATGCGATGCCGCTGGAGGTGTGGGTGCAGGCGGCAGCGGCATCCTTGAGGGTCGTCGAACTCCCCGTACCGCTGGTCTACCTTGATCTGGCGCGGAGTTTTGGCGGCGCACTGGACGACGCGGCAACCCGTCTGGCCTACTACCGCAGCGTGCTCGATCGTGCGGAAGCAGCCGTCGCGGCGACCGCACCCGGCACTGCCACGTAGTCCATGCATCCATCCTCCGGCCCGCCACCGTCCCGTCGTCGCGTCCACGCACCGCCGCAGGAATCGGGAGGCCATCTCCTCGATCCGCCGCTCGATGCCGCCCCCGACTCACCGGGGCCCTCGATCGAGGCACTGGTTGACAATAACCGCCTGCTCCGCGCGGCCTTCGACACCCGGATCGGCGACCTGAAACTGTGGGAGCTGGTCGCCGCCACTCGCCGCGAGGTGCTCACCGTCGCCACCGAATACACCGCCAGCTATCGCGACGTTGACCGGCCCACCGACGTGGCCGACTGGATCGCGCGGCCGATGGTGATGGGCGGTCATCAGCCGGAACTCTTTCACCCTGGCGTGTGGCTGAAGAACTTTGCAATCGATGCCTACGCCCGGCGACTGGGCGGTACCGCGATCAACCTCGTCGTCGATACCGACCGCTGCGTGTCCACGAGCGTGGGCGTGCCGGTGGGCACACCGCGCGAGGCCCATCTCGAACAGGTCGCGTTCGACTTTCCCGCACCTGAGATGGCGTGGGAAGAGCGCGGCATCATGGATGCCGACTGCTTCGCGTCGTTTGGCAGCCGTGCCGATCGGCTGCTCAAGCCGTTGGAGCCCGATGCGATCCTGCGACGATGGTGGCCGCTGGTGGTGGAGCGGGCCGGCGAATCGCATCGACTCGGCCTCGCCATCGCGCAGGCGCGGCACATGCTCGAGGCGAAGTTCGGCCTGGAAACGCTCGAACTCCCCGTCAGTGAACTGGTCCGCCTGCCCACGGTGATGGTGTTCATGGGGTGGCTGCTCGCCCATGCCGCGGCATTGCACGAGGCCTACAACGCGGCGCTCGCCGACTACCGCGTCCGGCATCGCGTCCGTGGTCGGGCCCGCCCGATGCCCGATCTCGCCGTGCGGTTTGACGACACGTCACCCGACCCATGGCTGGAGGTGCCTTGGTGGATATGGTCGCGGGATGATCCGCGGCGGCGGCGTGTATTCGCCAACATCGGCACGCCCGGCACGCTGATTCTCTCCGACATGGAGACGCTGCGGGTGGAGCTACCGATCTCGCCCGACACCACGCCCTCGCGGTGGGTCGATGCCCTCTCCCGCATGGAAGAACATGCGGTGCGACTCCGGCCGCGGGCAATCCTCACGACGCTCGTGGCCCGCATGATCGTGGCTGACGTCTTCGTGCATGGCGTCGGGGGGGCCGCCTACGATCTGCTCACCGACGATATTGTCCGCCGTCTCACCGGCTGCGATCCGCCCCGCCACGCCGTGGTCACCGGCACCCTGCGACTCCCGGTCGATGGCCTGTTCCCCGGATTCGCAGCCGACGACCCTGCCGGGGAGCTCGCAGCGTTGCACCATCAGCTTCGCGATCTGGAATTTCATCCGGAACGTTCCTTTGTGCCCCACGACGCGCAGTCCGATCAGGTTCGCGAGTTGATCCAACACAAGCAACGCTGGATCGACACGCACCCCACGACCACTCTGGCGAAGCGGCGCTGTCGCGAGATTCGCGCTGCGAATGACCGCATGGCGTTCCACGCGCTGCCGCTACGCACCCGTTTGCTCGATCGCGCCGGCCCACTGGCAACCGCAGTGCGTGCTCGGAAGGTCCTGCAATCACGTGAATATCCTTGGTGCTTTTTTTCGGAAAACGCGCTCAAATCCTTCCTGCTACTGGAAATGGGATGAATCGCCGCATATCCTGATGGGCAACGGATTGGTTTTTTGAAGCCCCAGGGAGAGGAGGCACGATGTCTTGTCGCAGAGCGTCCTGTCGTTTTGATTTCGTTCGCACGACGAACACACGCAGATCTGGCCGACGAAGAACTCGATTTGCTGTCGGCACACGTCCCTCCTGCTCGACGTCCAGGCAATCTTCCCGCTCGGCCGTGCCGTCAGCGACTGTCGCCACGCGTCGCCCCAAGGCAAAACCCCGACTGAAACTGCGTGTCGGCAGCACCAAGGAGCCCGGCCGACGCGGCGACGACCAGGTCCGGGCCCGCGCCGCCGCCAGCGAGTCTTCCCCCGACGCCATGACGGTCCACGCGGTCGAGATTCGTCCCGCTGGCACGGTGGTGAGCCGTCGGCCAATGACCAAACGTCCGGCCGTTCTGCATCTGCCGCACCAGCCTGTCGTCCGGCTCAAGCCTCCGGCCTGGATGCTGGAGGAATGCCACGTGGCTCCCGCCCGCGCCGGCGATCAGGCGGAGATTCTGCAGCTGCTCTCGGGGCTGCCCTCTCCTCCGTCGAAGGCCGAGTTTCACGCCGCTGTCGATCACCCCGACCATGATTCGGCGAATCGGCTCGTGGCCCGACTGGCCGGCCGCATCGTCGGCCACGTCGAAATTGTGCCGCGGATCGTGCGCCTTGGCGCCGGCACCGTGCAGGCGGCGGTGCTCGACCGTGTCGCGGTGTTGCCAGAATGCCGTGGGGCCGGACATGGCCAGCGGCTTGTGCGTGCCGCAGAAGAACGAATGCGGCAGATGGGGGCAGCAGTCGCTTTGTCTCGTACCCGCATCGCGCCGTCGTTCCACGAACTCGGCTGGAGTGTGCTTGGCCGGGATTGCGCCACACCGGGCCGTCCTACTACCATCTTGTCGCGGTTGCTCGAGGGTCCGAAGCGTGACGGCGAGCCGGTGACGATGCGGCAGTGGCGGCATGTTGAGCTGCCGGCGATCCTCCGGATCTTCACCCAGAATGCCGCGCGTTTCGTCGGACCAATCGATCGTAGCGAGTCATATTCCCGATGGCTGGTGAGCCGGGGTGCGTTCGACTCGATCATCGTCGCCTTGATGGGACAGGATCGCTACGACCTTCACGAGACAACAGCCCGCATCGTGGGCTATTGCGTGCAGTCGGGCAATCGCGTGCTGGAACTTTTCGCCGACCCGGAATTTCCCGGCCTCGAACGCGAGATTCTGGCCCGTGTCTGTGCCGAGGCGATCGAGAACGACCGGCAGGAGATCGTCTACGAATCGAGTGCCTCCGATCCGCTCCACCACGCCGTGGCCGGTGGCGAGAGCCTCGTGTCGGCAAACGATCGGATGATCGTTGCCAAGGTCTTCAAGCCGCTCGACGTGCTCACTGCGGCGGCGCCCGCGGTAGCCGACCGCGTGGTGTCTACGGGCATCCGCGAAACGGTCGAACTGGGCCTCCATGCCCCCAGCTTCCGCGGCTCGATCATCGTCGCCGACGGCAAGGCGACGGTGCACGCGGGCCGTTCAGGCCGCAGCTATCTGACGCTCTCCGACGAGGAACTGGCCCGGCTGCTGCTGGGACAGTCCGATCCGATCGAGGCAGCCGCCTTGGGCCGGATGAAGGCCTCGACGCAGGTCGCCGAAAAGCTGGCCATGCAACTCTTCCCACGGGTGCCGCTGTGGTGTCCGATGTGGGACGATCTGCCGGCGTA
>JBBAVO010000209.1:0-5190 GCA_040397635.1 Pirellulales bacterium | reverse complement strand
CAGATCGACCAGTGGCTGGCCGACCCGAAGAACGCGGTTGAGCTGGAGCCGGTGCTGCCGCTGGGACTCTCGCAGGGGGCGGCGCAGATCGACCGGGTGGGCCTCGAAAAGAATCCGCTCACACGCGCGAAGATCGAACTTGGCCGCCAGCTCTATTTCGACCCGCGGCTCTCGGTTGACTCGACCGTCAGCTGCGCCAGCTGCCACAATCCAGCGGAGGGCTACTCCGCCAACACGAAGACGGGCGTGGGCATCCGTGGCCAGCTCGGCGGCCGCAACTCGCCGGTGTCGTTCAACCGCATCCTGTCGGGTCCGCAGTTCTGGGACGGCCGGGCCGGGTCGCTCGAGGACCAGGCCGTCGGTCCGCTCCAAAATCCGATCGAGATGGGCTTCACGCATGAAGGCGTGGTGAAGCGGCTCGGTGAGATGCCGGTCTACAAAAAACAGTTCGAGACGATCTTCGGCGAACTTTCGATCGACCGCGTTGGTCAGGCGATCGCCGCCTTTGAGCGTGCACTGGTCACCGCTCCCTCCCCCTACGACTACAACGAGCAGTTGCAGTCGTTCGCCGCCCTCGACCCCGACGACATCGCCGAGGACGAGGACCTCGCGGCCAAGTATGCCGCGGCGAAGGCTGCCGTTTCGGCCCAGCCAATGTCGGACGAGGCCAAACGTGGCCGGGAGATTTTCTTTTCCGAGAAGGGCAACTGCACAGCCTGCCACGTCGGTGCGAATCTCGCCGACGAGAACTACCACAACATCGGCATCGGCATGGACAAGCCGGAGCCCGATCTGGGCCGCTTCGCAGTCACGAAGGATCCGGCCGACACCGGCGCTTTCAAGACACCGACGGTTCGCAACGTCGCCCTGAGCGGTCCTTACATGCATGACGGTTCGGTCGCGACGCTGGAGGAGGTGGTGGAGTGGTACGACAAGGGCGGCCATCCCAACCCGCACCTGAGCGCGAAGATGCGGCCGCTCAAGCTCTCCGCCCAGGAGAAGGCTGACCTCGTCGAGTTCATGAAGGCCTGCACGGGTCCGACACCGACGGTCGAGACGAGCCGACTGCCTGCCGGGGATTGAGCCGGCCTGGCATGAGCACGAAGAAACGTTTCCTGCTACCGCTCTCAGAGGCCCGCCGGCCGTTCTATGCCGGCGTCGATCTGGGTGGCACGAACATCAAGTCGGCGATCGTCGACGACGACGGGCGGATGGTCGCCTTTCACACGGAGCCGACACACGCGGACCGGGGCCCAGAGGATACCGCCGCGCGGATGGGCCGGATGGTGCACACGCTCGCCGGCATGGTAGGCATCGCCACGAGTGACATCGCCCGCGTTGGCCTGGGCACACCAGGCCCGCAGGATCTGGCGACGGGCGTGATCCTCCGCGCGGGCAACCTGCCCGGCTGGGACAACTTCCCGATCCGTGACCGTGTGGCGGTGCACTGCGGCCACGAGGTGACCTACGCCAACGATGCCACCGCCGCTGCCTACGGCGAATTCTGGGTTGGATCGGGCCGCGACTACGACAGCCTGATCCTGCTCACGCTGGGCACGGGCGTGGGCGGCGGCATCATCATCGACAACGCATCGATCGACGGCGCCCACAGCCACGCCTCGGAGTTTGGCCACATCATCGTCGATACGTCCCCCACGGCGCGGACCTGCCCCTTTGGTCACAGTGGCGATCTCGAGGCCTACTGCAGCGCGACAGCCCTGAAAGCCCGTGCCCGCGACGCGATTCCCCAGAACACGGAGAGCTCGCTCTCCAAGGCAGTTGCCGGCGGCGAGGAACTCACGCCGATCCTGATCTCGCGGGAGGCGGCCGCTGGCGATCCACTCGCCACCGACCTCATCCTCGAGACCGCCCGCTGGCTGGGGATCGGCATTGTCACACTCATGCACACGCTCGACCCGGAGGCCGTGCTGATCGGTGGTGCGATGACCTTCGGCGGCGAAGAAGCCCCCGTCGGCAAAGCCTTCATCGAGCGGGTGCGAGCGGAGGTGAGGGCCCGCGCGTTTCCGCTGCTGGCGGAAAAGACGATTATCCGCTTCGCGAGCCTGGGGGGCGACGCCGGCTCGATCGGCGCCGCCGGATTGGCCCGGCGCGGTCTCGCCCGCTGACAACGCCCGTATTTTCCATTCATCGGGCCGGAAACTCGTCTACAATCTCCCCATGAGCATCGACTGCAAGCACATCCGCAACTTCTCCATCATCGCCCACATCGACCACGGCAAGAGCACGCTCGCCGACCGGCTCCTCGAAAGCACGGGTACCGTCGAGAAGCGTCTCCTCAAGGCGCAGATGCTCGACGACATGGAACTGGAACGGCAGCGGGGCATCACGATCAAGGCCCGGGCCGTCCGCATGGAATGCCGGCACAAGGGGGAGCTCTACGAGCTCAACCTCATCGACACGCCGGGCCACGTTGACTTCCACTACGAGGTCTCGCGGAGTCTGGCCTGCTGCGAGGGCGCGGTGCTCCTGGTTGACGCGTTCCAGGGGGTCGAAGCCCAGACGGTCGCCAATGCCTATGCGGCGATCAACCAGAATCTGGCGATCGTTCCGGTGATCAACAAGGTCGATCTCGTGCACGCGAGGGTTGACGAGGTGCTCACCGAGATGGAGCAGAGCCTCTCGATCGACCCCACGGAGGTGATCAAGGCGAGCGCGAAGACGGGCATCGGCATCGATGATCTCCTCGCCGCGATCGTCGAACGGATCCCGCCCCCCACGGGCGATCCGCAGGCTGTCTTGCGGGCGTTGATTTTCGACAGCCACTACGACAGCTACCGCGGCGCGATCACGTATGTCCGGCTCATCGACGGCACGGTGAAGAAGGGGCAGAAGATCCGCTTCCTCGAAACCGGCGTGACGCACGAGGTGCTGGAACTCGGCCAGTTCGTACCGCAACGGCGGGCCTGCGAGGAACTGGTAGCCGGCCAGGTGGGCTACCTGGTCTGCAACATCAAGGACGTCAAGCAGGTTCACATCGGCGACACGGTGACGATCCCCGGCGACCATGCGGCCTCGCCCATGCCGGGCTACAAGCCGCCCCAGCGGATGGTCTATTGCGGTCTCTATCCTTCCGAGGGGGAGAGCTTCGAGGAACTCCGCGACTCGCTGGAAAAGCTGGCAATCAACGATCCATCATTCGAGTTCTCGCCGGAGTCGAGCGAGGCGCTTGGCTTCGGCTTCCGGTGCGGATTCCTGGGCCTGCTGCACATGGAGATCATCCAGCAGCGGCTCGAGCAGGAGTCCAATCTCGACCTCGTGCAGACGGCCCCGAACGTCACCTATCAGATCCTGAAGACAGACGGCGAGACGATCAACATCAGGAACCCGCAGGACGTTCCCGACACCGGCGAGATCGAGGAATTTCGTCAGCCAATCGTGCGGACCAACTTCCTGACGCCCGTCGAGCACATCGGCCCGATCATGCAGCTGTGCACTGACCGCCGCGGCGTCTATCTCAAGACCGAATACCTCTCGCCCACGCGGGCGATGCTCACCTTCGACCTGCCGCTGGCCGAGGTGATCTACGACATGCACGACAAGCTCAAGAGCGTGACTCGCGGCTACGGCACGATGGACTACGAGTTGGTCGGCTATTTCCCTGCCGACCTCGTCCGCCTCGACATCCTCGTCGGCGGCAAGAAGGTCGACGCGCTCTCGATCATCTGCGACCGCCGCGACGCCGACCGCCGCGGCCGGGCGATCGTGAAGAAGCTCCGAGGCGAAATCGACCGCCACATGTTCGAGGTGGCATTGCAGGCGGCGATCGGCACGAAGGTGATCGCCCGCGAGACGATCTCGGCGATGCGGAAGAACGTCACCGCGAAGTGCTACGGTGGCGACATCTCCCGCAAGAAGAAGCTCTGGGCCAAGCAGAAGGAAGGCAAGAAGCGGATGAAGAGCGTGGGCTCGGTGGACATCCCGCAGAAGGCCTTCATGGCGGTGCTCGACACCGGCGCCGAGCGGACGTGAGCAGGCGTTTGCCGATGAGAAAGCCGAGCGGCTCGGTCAGGGAGTCACCGGCACGAGCCTGACCTGCCGGATGTCGCAGGCGGCCTGCTTGGCGATCTGCTTCGGCCTGATCCGCAGCGTGTGCTGCCCGGCCGCGAGTGGTCCGACGCGGCCAATCATGCGAGGCCGAAAGTCCTGAAAGCCGCCCGTGGCCTCAACCGTAAACACGAGCGGCTCGGCCGCCGCCTGCTGCCCGGCATCGACGGCGACCGTCATGACGCTGCCCCCCTGCCCCGGACCGCAGCCCTGCAGCACCTCCACGTCAAACGTGCCTGCCCGCGTGACCGTGAACGACCAGACGGCGGCATCGGTGGGCCGGGTCCAGAAGCCGAGGGTCTGCTTCTTCTCGGCCGGCTCGTACCGCAGCGCCGTTCCCTGCACCGTGGCGTCTCGGCCGTGCAGCGCGACGACGCCGTCATCAGCCTGGGTCGGGGGCTTGCCCTCGCACGCGGGCGTCAGCGTCACCGTCTTCACGTGCACGCCATCCACCTGCCTTGTGCATCGGACCGCGATGGATTGGGGCTTCGTGTCGGCCACGTACAGCCGTCCGAGCGACTGCGTGGCCACGCCGTCGCGACTGCCCGCAGTATCCAGCGTGCCCGTAACCTTCGTCGGGCCGAACGCGACCTCCACCTCGGAGCCGGCCGGCCCGGCGTTGGCGTAGGTCAGCGACACTTCGTACATACCCCAGCGGGTGGGCGTGTAGTCCCAACTGCACAGGTTCGTCTCATCCCCGACGATGCGGTCAGCCGTCACGGTGAAGATGATCCGGCCATCGTCCTCCTGCCGGACAACTTCTGCGGCAGGCAGCCCCTGACAGCACAGAACGGGCAGAAGCAGTGCGAACGCGTAAAAGGGGACGCAGCTCATTTCGACACCAACGCGTAAAAGGGGACGCAGCTCATTTCAACACCAGACCGCAACAAGGTAACGGATCTCACAATGAGCTGCGTCCCCTTTTACGGCCCGACTCCCAGCGACCGCCAGCCGGCACGCTGGGCGGCGGCGACGTCGAGTTCGGGATCGTCACCGACGAGCAGAACCTCGTCCGGCCCGCGGCCGAGACGCCGCTCGACCCAACGAAAGAATTCCGGCGCCGGCTTCCTCCAGCCGATCTCCGACGACGCAAACACGTGCGGCACCCACGAGAGCGGCTCCAGC
>JBBAVO010000208.1:1611-5192 GCA_040397635.1 Pirellulales bacterium | reverse complement strand
CGGAGCAGGGCGATCAGGGCGATGGCACCGACGGTGGCCGTGACCAGGCTGCCCAGGCGTCCACTGGCTGACAGGCCAAACAGGCTGAAGAGAAACCCGCCGACAAGCGCGCCGATCACACCCACGATCAGGTCACCGACCAGTCCGAAGTCGCCACCCTTCATGATCTGCCCGGCGAGCCAGCCGGCAGCGATGCCAATCAGAAGAAACCAGAGCATGTCCATGGGAAACTCGCGAAGGGTTGGGGAGAAGAGAGGTCCGGATTGGTGTCCGAAAGGACCATGGTATCCCCCGCTCACTCCGGGGGCCACGAGGTGCCGGGAAGGGCGTGCGAGGCAGGGCGGGGCAGGTTGGGCAGTCTGGGTTTTGGGCGCCTTGGGATTTCCTGGGTGCTGCGAACCGTCTGCAGCGATGCTTCGTATATCCATTCAACCCGTCTATCCATTGAACCAAGGAGGGTTTCATCATGGACGCTCATTTTCACGAGTATCTGGCCGCGATCGCCGGCATGCACGACATCTACGGGGACGTCGGCGACGACCACCCGTCGGAGTTTCACGAGCCATCGGAGTGTTGCGCGGCTGACGCCGTGCCGGCTGCCGTGGTCGAGTCGGGGGCTGCATTCGGCTCGATGTGACGGGCTCGAAATCGGCCCTAGGCCCGTGCGGTGTCGCGGCGGCCCAGAATCAGATGCAGTGCCGGTCCGGCGGCCATCGTCGTGATGACGCACATCAGCACGCAGGCCACGAACAGCCGCAGGTCGATCAGTTCGGCATCGTAGGCCGCCGCCGCCATCACGATGCCGAGGATGCCTCGGGCATTGAGTCCGCAGCCCACCGCGAGGGCCTGCCGGTTGTCCATCCCGGCCAGTTTGCCACCAATAAAGACGCCGCAGATCTTGCCCACGAAGGCGACGACCGTGATCAGGACAACGAGCCAGAGGTCGAAACCCTTGACGAAGTCGGCAGCGATCGCCATCGAGACGAAGAAGATCGGGGTGAACACCGCGTAGGAGAAGTCACCGATGATCTCGAACGGTTTCGGATGCTCTTGATAGACATCGGCAAGCGCGATGCCCACGACGAAAGCGCCGAGGAAGGAGTGCAGGCCGAGGTATTCCGAGCCCGCCGCACCCAGGAGTGCGAGCAGGGCGATGCACGAGATCGAGCCTGCCGGCTGGGGCAGATTGCGATGCACCCAGTCCATCAGCCGCGGCAGCACGAAGTGGCCGAGCAGGAGAATGCCGCCGATGAAGACGAACACCATCCCGAAGATAGCTGCCCCCTGGCCCTGACCGGTGGCGTGCGGGCCAAACTCCGCGAGGATCACCGCAAACAACCCCCAGCCCACGAGGTCGTCCACGAGAGTCGCCGACATGATGGTTCGACCGATCTCGCTCTTGAAGAGCCCCATGTCCATGAGGATCCGGGCGATCACGGGGTTGGCCGACAGCGACAGGATCGATCCCATAAAGAGCGCCGTTGAAAACTGATCCTTCGCGGTCACCCCGATCACGGTCGGGAAGACGTAGCACATCACGAATCCGAGTACGAGCGGGACGAGCGTGCCGATGATGCCGACCGAGAGCGCCTTGCGGCCGATCCGGCGGAATTCGCCGAGGCTGATCTCGAGCCCGATGGTCACGATGAAGAAGAGCATGCCGACCCGCGCGATCGCGGCGCGGCCGCTTGTGATCGGTCCCGTCGGCGGGAAGAGCCAGGCGAAGGTTTCCGGGGCGAGGCGTCCCAGGATCGTCGGCCCGAGCAGGAGCCCCCCGGCGATCTCCCCGACGACCGCCGGAATGCCGAGCCTGCGGGCGGCATGCCCGAGCACGAGCGCGACGAACAGCATTGCGGCGAGGTGCAGCGAGAGGAGCGTCCAGTCGAGCGGGCTCATGGTGTCGATCCCCGGTGCCGGAAAGGCGAAGCGGTGCGTGAGTCGTTCAACGGGCTGATCTACCGGAGCTGAGCGGTCGGGGGAGGGGGTGGTTCCGCGGTCTGGCCGCGACCGCGACGAAGGCAAAAGTGTACTATGCGAGCCTGACGGGTATCGGCTGTGAGTCGATGCCGCACCCACCCCCTGGGGATCCGCCCGTGCCCTCGATCAACGTTGGTGACAAGGCCCCGCCCTTCGAGGCGACGCTCCAGGACGGCAGCACGTTCGACTCGGCATCGCTCCTCGGCCGCAAATCGCTCGTGCTCTTCTTCTATCCCAAGGACAACACGCCGGTCTGCACGCAGCAGGCCTGCGCCTTCCGCGACGCCTACGCTCAGTTCGTCGGCGCCGACGTGGAGGTGGTGGGAGTGAGCAGCGATTCGCCGGAAAGCCACCAGCGGTTCGCCGCGAGGCACTCGCTTCCCTTTCCGATCATCAGCGACTCGCGCGGGGCCCTGCGGCGGCTCTTCGGCGTCCCACGGGCGCTGGGCATCTTTCCTGGTCGGGTCACTTACGTGATCGACAAGGAGGGCGTCGTGCGGATGGCCTACAACGCCACGCTCGCCGCCGAGCCGCATGTTCGCAAGGCGCTGGAAGCCGTCGCCACGTGCTCACCCGGGTCGGGCCGGCTCAATGTGAATGAAGGCGTCGGCGATCCGCAGGGGTGAGGTCCTCAGGACGCTGCGGACCCTGCCGCCGATGTCGTGGCCCTCTTGGACTGTGGCCTGCCCATCCACCTCGACATGGAGTTCCACAAAATAAGCCGTGCCGCTTTTCCGAATCCGGCACTTGTCCAGGGCGCGGACGCCATCGACTCCCGAGGCGAGCCCTCGGACTTTCTGCTCAAACTCCTTGGCCGGGGCGGCGTCGAGCAGTTCGCGGACGGCCATTCTCAACAGGCTCACACCGCTGAAGACGATGATGCAGCAGGCGAGCAACGCCGCCCAGTCGTCGGCAGGTTCGTAGCCCGGCCCGCCGATCAGGCCGATCGAGATGCCGATAAATGCCGCGATTGATGTCAGGGCATCGGCCCAGTGGTGCCAGGCATCGGCCTGAACGGACGTGCTCTCGGCCTCTGCTCCAATGCTGCCCATCCAGCGGGCGAGCGCGGCCTTCGTCGCGACGACCAGCACCAGCACCACGAGCGTGGACCAGTGTGGCAGATGGTGGGGCGTCCGAATCTCGCGGATGCTCTGGATGGCGATCATGGCCGCCGCAGCCAGAAGGGCGAGAGAGGCCACGATGCCCGAGAGTGCCTCGGCCTTGCCGTAGCCATAGGGGTGCCGTTCATCGGCGGGCGCGACCGACACCCGCAGGCCACCCCAGACGACAAGCGAGGTCACGATGTCGGCCGTGGACTCGATGCCGTCGGCGATCAGGGCATACGAGTTGCCGAAGAATCCGGCGAGGATCTTGATGCTGGCGAGGGCCGCGTTGACTGCCACGCTGACCAGCGGGACGGTGGAGAGCGACGGCGGCATCAAAGGCTTGGTCGTCATCAGCAAGCAATCGCCTAAGGCCGAAGGGGTTCAAACCATATCCCCTGTCGTCACGCTCGCTGCCGTCGCCGAACGAGTTCGCTTGTCTGGGGCGCTGGAAACCTGCCGCGAATTTGTAGCAGGGAGTTGCAGGTGGCGGCAAACCAC
>JBBAVO010000208.1:0-1511 GCA_040397635.1 Pirellulales bacterium | reverse complement strand
ATGGCCAAGATCGATCAGCATCCCACCGTCGTCGCGGCCCGAAATCGTCCCCCGCGGCCGGCGCAGCCTCGCATCTCCGCGGCCAGGATCCGGGAGATCTGCCGTGCCGCCGGAGTGGATGACGTCGGCTTCGTCGCGATTGACCGGCCCGAGATCGCCGCCGAAAGGGCCGAAATTCTTAAGGCGTTTCCAGCGACGAAAACCCTCGTCAGCATCGTCTGCCGGATGAACCGGGAGCCGGTGCGAAGCCTGGCCCGGTCGGTTGCCAATCTCGAGTTTCACCGCACCGGCGATCACGTCAACGACGCCTCCCACGAGATCGTCCGCGTGCTTGAGGCGGAGGGCATTCGGGCGATGAACCCGCCGGTCGGCTTTCCGATGGAGGCGTCGGCGTTTCCGGGCAAGATCTGGGTGGTGTCGCACAAGCCTGTAGCCGTCGCCGCCGGCCTTGGGCAGATGGGGATCCACCGGAACGTGATCCATCCGCAATTCGGCTCCTTCATCCTGCTGGGCACCGTGCTCGTGGCGGCCGAAGTGGATGAGGAATCACACCCCGTTGACTACAACCCCTGTCTCACCTGCAAACTCTGCGTAGCGGCATGCCCCGTGGGGGCGATCAAGGCCGATGGCGGGTTCGATGCCAGCTCCTGCCTCACGCACAACTACCGCGAGTTCATGAACGGCTTCACCGACTGGGTGGAAACCGTCGTGAGCAGCCACGATCCGCGGGAGTATCGCCGTCGGGTATCGGATCAGGAGTCGGTGTCGATGTGGCAGAGCCTGAGCTTCGGGGCGAACTACAAGGCCGCCTACTGTCTGGCGGTCTGCCCGGCTGGCGAGGATGTGATCGCACCGTTTCTCGACGATCGTGGTGGATTCGTCGCCGAGTTCGTCAAGCCGCTGCAGCAGAAGGAGGAGACCGTCTACGTGGTCGCCGAGTCCGACGCAGAAGACCATGTCGCCCGGGTGTTTCCCCACAAGACGAAGAAACGCGTCACCGGCCTCCGACCTTCGAACATCCGTGGCTTTTTCGAGGGATTGCACATCGTCTTCCAGTCCGGGCGTTCGAAGGGGATCGATGCGGTCTATCACTTTGTCTTCACCGGGGCGGAGACGGCCGAGGCGACGGTGACGATCCGTGATCAGTCGCTTGATGTGCACCCGGGGCTCGTCGGCCGGCCCGACTGCACGATCCGTGCCGACGCCGCAACCTGGCTTGGGTTTCTACGCAAGGAGCGGTCGATCGTGTGGGCGATCCTGCGTGGCCAGATTCGCGTCCGCGGCGGACTGTCGCGACTTAAGGATTTCGGTCGCTGTTTTCCGGGCTGAGATGACTGTTCGTCACTGCGACCGCACGCAGGAGTTGTGAGGCTCCCAGAACCGGACAGCAGGCATCCCAGCCGCCCTTAGGATACGATTGCGTGTGTCATCTGTATCATCTGCATCAAAGGAGTCCCCATGAGCGAACACACCTACAAAATGATCGAACTGGTTGGGTCATCTCACACCAG
>JBBAVO010000207.1:0-5232 GCA_040397635.1 Pirellulales bacterium | reverse complement strand
GATCGTGGCGGCTGTGATGCTGGCGCGAACCGCCGCCGGCCAGGGCTGGAGAGTGGCGCTGGAAACACTGGGAGTGCCGCTGGCGATCATGGCGGCGACGATCCTCTGGCTGTTGCCGGCGCTCGACGACGGCCAGGGCGTGCCGGTGCGGGGCTATGGGGCGATGCTGCTGCTGGCAGCCACCGCCGGCACCTGGCTCTCGATCGTGCGGGGCCGCAGCATGGGCTTCGATGCCGATACGATCCTGGCGCTGGGCATGGAGGTTTTTCTCTGGGGAATCGTCGGTGCCAGGCTCTTCTATGTGCTTGAGTACCACGAGCAGTTTTTTGCCGCCGGACGGAGCTGGCCGGAGTCGCTGATGGCCGTGCTCAATGTCGCGGCCGGGGGACTGGTAGTGTTTGGATCGCTGCCGACCGCGGCGATCGCTGCCTGGCGATTTGCCAGCCGTCGCGGACTGTCGCTGCCGCGGCTGGCCGACTGCATCGCCCCGGGGCTGCTCGTCGGGCTGGCCATCGGCCGGATTGGCTGCTTTCTCAACGGCTGCTGTTACGGGGGGCCCTGCGATCTGCCCTGGGCGGTCCGGTTTCCGCCGGAGAGCCCGCCGTGGCTCGACCAGGCGGCGCGGGGGCTTTTACCGGCAGCGGCGGCCAATGGCGGCCTCCCCTGGAGCCTGCCGGTGCATCCGGCCCAGCTCTACGCCGCGATCGATGCCGCGATTCTGGCGGTGCTGGCCTGCTTGGCCACTCCGCTGACCAGGCGGGACGGACAGGTGTTTGCCCTGGTGCTCACTCTCCACCCGATTTCCCGGCTCCTGCTGGAGGCGATCCGCGTTGACGAGCCGCCCGCCCTGGGCACGTCGCTGTCGATCTCGCAGCTCGTGTCGCTGGTGCTGCTGGCTCTTGCTGCGGCGGTGTGGTGGTGGACGTTCCGCCAGCCGCCCCAGCGGCCGCCACGTCAGGCTGCCCGACCTGAGGCCCCTCCCGATGGTCAGGGCCACGGCGGCGGGGCAGGACCGCGTGCCCTGCCGCCCGACAGTCTGACGATCCGTTGCCGCGAGAATGGCCCACTCGTGGTCGAAATGCCCACGGCAGAGCGGTTTGCGGGCCTGTTCCTCCGCATCACGGACCATCAGGGGCAGGAGTTCACGCTGCCAACAGGGAAGCGGGCCGTAGCCCTCTGCCGGTGCGGCCACACGCGGAACAGGCCGTTCTGCGACGGCAGCCACAAAACCAGCGATTTCGAGGCATCTGATCCGGCGAATACCCGCGGGTGAATCGTGGCGGTTGTGCGGCCTGGGAAAAGTCTTTTGTAGGCGGAAAGTGTTCTCTCGAAAACACTTACGTCATCCAACAGGTGTGGAAAAATGCCCTGGAGGCCCGCGAGCGATATGGACTGGGCAGGAAAACCCCTGTACGGTTGAGATACTCACATACGGAAATCCCACGCCCGGCACCCCCGGGCGGCCCAGTCTGGACGGCATGATGTCGAAGCCCAGCACGAACTTCTATCAGCGGAACAGCGTCTGGATCATGGCGATCCTGATCTTCCTGTTGCCCTTGGTGGTCGTGGGCGCGATCAAAGCCAAGGGAAACAACCGCAACGACGTGAAGGGCTGGCTGCCCCTCGAATACCCCGAAACCCAGACCTACCGCTTCTTCCGGCGGAACTTCCAGGGCGAGGAGTTCGTTCTGGTCAGCTGGGATGGCTGCACGATGGCCGATCCCCGACTGGAATTGCTCGCCCAGAAGCTGTTGCCCCCTCCCGAAGAAGCCTCCCGAATCGACCGCCCTCTCTTTTTCAAGTCGGCCCAGACCGGCCCCCGGGCCGTCGAACGGATGACCGACGAACCGCTGAACCTCGATCGCGAGGAGGCGATTTCCCGGCTCACGGGGGCGATCATCGGCCCGGCCGCGGAGGGGATTACCGTCGGGAGCGATGCCGACAATCTCGATGCCCGGCAGACCTGCCTCGTGCTGACCCTCTCCGATACTGCCCGCGCCAACCTCCACGGGGCCATCGACCTGATCAAAGACGTGGCCGCTGGGGAGTGCGGGATTCCCGAGCAGACGCTGCACATGGGCGGCCCTCCCGTTGACAACGTGTCGATCGACCGGGCCGGCCAGACGAGCGTGACGATTCTCTTCGGGCTGTCGCTCGTGGTGGGCTTCATCGTCAGTTGGTGGAGCCTCAAGAGCAAGACACTGGTGGCCATGGTGCTCGCCTCGGGCGTCTACAGCATGTTCGCCAGCCTCGCGGTCGTCTGGTACTCGGGCTATCCCGTGGACGCCATCCTGCTGACGATGCCGTCGCTGGTCTATGTGGCCACGACCAGCGGCGCGATCCATCTTGCCAACTACTACCGCGACCAGCTTGCCGAGACCGGTGTGGTGGAGGGCGCTGCGGGCCGGTCAGTGCATCACGCGCTGCTGCCGCTCACGTTGGCGACGGGCACGACGGCGATCGGTCTGGCGACTCTCGCTGTGAGCGAGCTGGTGCCGATCAGAATGTTCGGGATTTTCTCCGCCATCGGCGTCGTGTGCAGCTTTCTGATCCTCGTCACGTTCATGCCGGCGGCGCTCGAACTGTTTCCGCCGAAGCTCAAGCTCGGCAAGCTGGCCGAGGACGAAGGCAGCGATGCCTGGAAGCCGGTCGAGTCGAGCCCGTGGTGGCGTGTGGGGCGGTGGATCACCGAGCACAACGGCCTCGTCACGGCGACCTGCCTGCTCGTGATGGCTGGCGTGGGCTATGGGCTCACGCAGGTCGAGAGCAGCGTGCAACTCATGCGGCTGTTCTCCTCCAAGGCCCGCATCCGTCAGGACTACCACTGGCTGGAGAAACACCTCGGGCCGCTCGTGCCGATGGAGATCCTCGTGCGGATCGACCAGCAGAACTGCCCGCTCACCTTTTTGGAACGGATGGAACTGGTTGGCGACATCCAGAAGAAGATCGGCGACCTCGACGAGGTGGGTAGTTCGCTCTCGACTGTCACCTTCGGCCGCAGCCTCGACGTCGGAAGCGATGGCGATAGCATCGGCGGTGCTGCGGCCCGGGCCATCGGCTTCGGCTCACGGACCAAGCGGAGCGTGCTGAACCGGCGGCTGACTGCCCATCGTGCCGATTTTCTTGCCGGCGATTATCTCCGGGAGGCAGAACTGCCCGATGGCACGCAGCAAGAACTCTGGCGGATCAGCGCCCGCGTCAGTGCGACCAAGGAGGTGGACTACGCCCTGTTCAAGCGAGACCTGCAGTCGAAGATCGACCCCATCCTCGCCGACCTCGAAGCCGAGGGCGTGAAGGGTGTGTCGGTCGATTACACAGGCCTCGTGCCGCTGGTCTACAAGGCCCAGCACTCGCTGCTGGACGGCCTGATGATCGGCTTCATCTACGATTTTGCGATCATCGTCGTCGTGATGATCGTGCTTTGCCGGGCTGCCTCCGCCGGGCTGGTGCTCCTGTTGCCGGCCGCGTTTCCCGCCCTGATGGTGTTTGGTGGCGTGGGCTGGACCCACGCGATGCTCAAGTCTTTCGACGCCGGCACGCTCCTCATCGACATCGGCACCGTGATGGCGCCAAGCGTGGCGCTCGGCGTGACGGTGGACGACGTCGTCCACTTCATGCTCTGGTTCCGCAAGGGCATCGCCGATGGGCTCGACCGCAAGCAGGCGACCATGCTCGCCTACAAGGGCTGTGCCCGTGCGATGTATCAGAGTTGGGGGGTGATCGGCATCGGCCTCTCGGTCTTTGCGCTCTCACCGTTTGGGCCGACCCAGCGATTCGGCCACATGATGCTGGCAATGCTCACCATCGCGCTGGTCGGCAATCTGGTTTTCATGCCGGCGCTGTTGTCGGGTCCGCTGGGCGCCGTCTTCAGCTGGAGCGTGCTCAGGATCGAACGGAAGAAGGCCCTCCGCGAAGGTCGGCGAAAGGTGACGACCGATCCGGGCAGCGATGCCCTGCCGACGCCCCACGTGGTGCCGGGCCCGGCCAAGCAGGTCGTTCATGCCTGAGTCATCGAGCCAGCCGTCTGCGGCGGCCGGTCTGCCCGCGGCGACGGTGGTGCTCAAGCCCAAGCGGGCCCGCCCTTTCTTCGGACGGCATCCCTGGGTGCTCGATACGGCGGTGCTCCGCGTCGATGGCACGCCGGCGGACGGCGACGTTGTCGATCTTGCCACCCACGACGGCACGTTCGTGGCCCGCGGGCTCTGGAATGCTTCCAGCAAACTGCGGGTGCGGCTCTATGCCTTTGAAGCCGCCACCCGGCTCGACGACAGCCTCTGGAAGGCACGGATCGCGTCGGCGGTGGCACTGCGGCAGTCACTCGGACTTGCCGACACGGCCGGAGCCGCCCGCCTCGTCAACAGCGAGGGAGACGACCTCTCCGGCCTGATCGTTGACCGCTACGGTGAATGGCTCTCCGTGCAGGTGACGGCGCTGGCGATGTCGCACCGGCTCGACACGATCTGCGATGCCCTCGAATCAATCGTAGCTCCGAAGGGGATCCTCCTGCGTGGCGCCGAACGTGGCCTTGCCAAGCTCGAGGGCCTGCACCTGCCCGACCGTCTCGTCAGGGGCACAGCGCCGTCAGGTCCGATCTTTGTGACGGAGCACGGACTGAAGTTCGGCATCGACCTCACCGAGGGACAGAAGACCGGCTTCTATCTCGACCAGCGGGACAACCGTCAGGCGGCTGCCAGGTTTGCACGCAACCGGCGGGTGCTCGACATGTTCTGCTATTCCGGTGGCTTCGCCACGGCCTGCTCCGTGAGCGGCGGGGCGCGGAGCGTGCTGGCCGTCGATTCAAGCGCGAAGGCGACGGCCCTTGCCAAGGCCAACGCCGACTTGAACGGCGCCGCCAATGTCGCCGTCGAAACCGCCGACGCCTTCGAGAAACTCGCCGCTCTCAAAACGGCTGGCGATCGCTTCGGCATGGTGATCCTCGACCCGCCGAAGTTTGCCCGCAGCCGTGCCTCGCTCGACGACGCGATGCGGGCCTATCATCGCATCAACCGGCTGGCGGTCGATCTCCTGGAACCGGGTGGCATCCTCGTGACCAACAGCTGCTCCGGCGCCGTGTCGCGGGAGGATTTCCTCGTCATGCTCGCGGGTGTGGCCCAGCGATCGGGCCGGACGATCCAGCTGCTCGAGTGCCGCGGTGCCGCCCCGGACCATCCCGTGAGCGCGGGCTGCCTCGAGGGCGAGTATCTCAAGTGCGTGATCGCCCGCGTGGCGTGA
>JBBAVO010000206.1:0-5238 GCA_040397635.1 Pirellulales bacterium | reverse complement strand
ACCTGGAAGTGGGGCGCCCGCTTCGAGTGGTTCGACGACATCGACGGCACCCGCGTGGGCCTCAACCGCCCGAGCAATCCCAACCACGTGCCGCTGCCGGGCAACTACTTCTCGCTCACCCTCGGTCCCAACTGGGTGCCCACGGGCAACATCATCGTGCGGCCGGCCTTCCGCTGGGACTTTTTCAGCGGCCGCAGCGGCGTGAACCCCTTCAACGACGGCGTCAGTACCAACCAGACGATGCTGGGCTTCGACGCGATCCAGAAGTTTTAGAGCACTCGCCACCAACGACGGTCACGCTGACCTACTGCCGGGCGCCGGCCTCGATCTGCTTCTGGATCTTCTCCAGATTGAACGACCCTGGCGTCTGGCTCGGCGGATATTCCTTCATCGACATCAGGAACTTCCCAGCCAACTGCTGGAGCGGGACGACGACGTACGGCCGGTCGAGGAACCAGTCGTTGTAGGTGTTGGAGTTGTGCTGCGACTTCTCGAAGGGATCGCGGCGCAGGTTGAAGAGCAGCGGCACCCGCAGTTCGGTGAACGGCTCACGCCAGACGCCAAACGCCTCGCCGCGGTTCTCCAGAAACACGACCTTCCAGTCGGCATAGCGGATGGCCACGATCTGGCCGTCGTCATTGACGTAGAAAAACTCGGTGCGGGGCGACGCGTCAGCCTTGGCCGTCAGGTAGTCCAGCTGGTTGTGGCCGTCGATGGCGTTGCGATACTGCCGGCCGTTGAGCGAGACGCCCTTGGCGAGCTGTTGCTTGATGTCGGCGCTGCCGGCGGCGGCCGCGAAGGTCGGCAGCCAGTCTTCGTGTGACACGATTCCGTTGAGCGTCACGCCAGCGGCAAACTTCCCGGGCCAGCGGACGAAGGCCGGCACGCGGTAGGCCCCCTCCCAGTTGGAGTTCTTCTCGCTGCGGAACGGCGTGGTGCCGGCATCGGGCCAGGTGTTGTAGTGCGGGCCGTTGTCGGTCGAGTAGAGCACGATCGTGTCGTTGGCGATGCCGAGGTCGTCGAGCGCCTGCAGCATGGCGCCGACGTGGGCGTCGTGCTCGACCATACCGTCGCTGTATTCGTCCTGGCCCGACTTGCCGAGGTTGGCTTCCTTCACGTGCGTGCGAAAGTGCATCCGCGTGGCGTTCCACCAGCAGAAGAAGGGCTGGCCCGACTTCACCTGCCGCTGGATGTAGTCCTTGGCAGCGGCGAGTGTTTCCTCGTCGATTGTCTCCATCCGCTTCTTCGTCAGCGGACCGGTGTTTTCGATCGACTGCCCCCCCTTGCCATCGGCCTTGCACTTGAGCACGCCGCGGGGGCCGTAGGTCTCCAGGAAGGTCTTGCCGTTTGCGAGCTTCATATCGCGGGGATAGTCGCGCTGCTCGGGCTCCTCTTCGGCGTTCAGGTGGTAGAGGTTGCCGAAGAACTCATCGAAGCCGTGCATCGTGGGAAGGTGCTCGTCGCGGTCGCCCTGGTGGTTCTTGCCGAACTGGCCGGTGGCGTAGCCGAGGCTCTTCATCACCGTGGCGATCGTGACGTCGCTCTTTTGCCAGCCCTCTTTGGCGCCGGGCAGGCCAACCTTCGTCATACCGGTGCGGACCGGGACGTTGCCCCCAAGAAACGCGGCCCGTCCGGCCGTGCAGCTCTGCTGGCCGTAGTAGTCAGTGAAAGAGATGCCCTCGCGGGCGATGCGGTCGATGTTGGGCGTGCGGTAGCCCATCATGCCGCGGCTGTTGTGGCTGATGTTCCAGGTGCCGATGTCGTCGCCCCAGATGACAAGGATGTTCGGCTTCTTGCCAGCCGGTGGCTGGGCCGAGGCAGTGCCAGAGGCCATGCCCACGGCCAGCAGGATCAGGGCAATCGTTCGCGCACAGTACAGCATCTCAACCATCCTCCGCCTCGAGTGACAACAGTTGGCCCTCCTGACAAACGGGGGGGCCCTGAGGGCCGACATGATACCCGCAAGGGCCACGCCGCCAAGAGCCGGCCCCTCAGCGGCCCGCCACCGGCCGCACCGAGAACCGCACGCGGACGTCGGGATGGGTGGTGTAGAGCCGGTGCCTGGTGCCATCGGGCACAAGCATGGGGCTCGACCGCCCGGGATGCTCGGGATCGACCGGCAGCACCGGGTTGCCGGCGTATTTCACCCAGTGCACGAGGTCGGTGCTGGAGGCGATGCAGGTGCTCCACTCCCGACCCTGCTCAAGCGCAGAGGCGTGGTAGTAGGCGTAGTAGCGGCCGCCATAATGAATGATCTGATCGACCGCGATCTTCTGGAGGTCATAGGCCTCCGGTCCGCAGGCAAGCACCGGTTCGTCGCTGACGTTCGTGAACGTCTTCAGGTCGCGGGAGGTCGCCAGCCACACGCCTCGGTCCATGCGTTCATAGAAGAGGTGCCAGACGCCGCGTTCGAACCAGACCGCTGGTGTGCCGCGTGGGCCGTCGGGGATGGGTTGGCCAGAGGCGAGCCGGATGTCGAGCGGCCCGCATTCCTGCCAGTGCCTGCGATCGGTCGACGTGAGGAGATGGGCGATGTCGTGCTCCCCCTCGGCAAACATCCGATAGCACCCGCCCTGCTTCAGCACGCACATGTCCTCGACCCACGCGTCCTTGAGCAGCGGATCGGCCTGGGCACGGGTCCAATTGAGACCGTCGCCGCTGGTCGCATAGCCGAGCCGCCGCAAAGGCATCTCTCCACGACGCAGGTCGGGATTCGAGCCGGTGTACCAGAGGTGCCAGCTGCCACCTTCCCGCATGATCCAGCCGCGTTCCCGCAGGTCGCGGTCCCAGGCCACAGGCCCGCCACCGGCAAAGAGCGGATCACGAGAGGCGGGGCCAAACTCGACCAGTTCGCTGGGGAAGAGCGGCTCGTCAGACCGGGCACCACAGGCCAGACTCCAGCCCGCCAGCCAGAGGGCCGTCGCCACCGCACCGACATATCGGGTCCTGTATCGCATCCTGCGCATGCCCGCACGATACCCCGGATGTTCGCCCGCCTCAACAAGCCTCTGGTGCCGACGATGCCGGGCCTGCCGACGGCCAGCCCGCTCGGCCTGATCGCCCCGCGGATGAGCAACGCTGTCACGATCTTCCAGAAGGGCGGATTCAGCACCCAGGCCGGCCGGCTCGCCGGGATCGGCGTGCTCTCGCCTCGCATCAGCCCAGTGGTTGCGCTCTTCACCACACCGCCCAAGACCCCGAAGGCCATGTGGACCTATGGCCTCACGATCCTCTCTCCGCGGGCAGCCGTCGCGGTGGGCATGATCCGCGGAGCGATGGGGATGACCGCCGGGCTGCGGTAGTCGTTGCGCGGAAAACCGCAGCTGGGCTCGTTTCACCTAAGGGCTCGTTTCACACTGATGGCGTTGGGAATCAGCTGATTCCCAACGCCATCTCTCTTTTTGCAGAGTTGGTGGCTGGCACCATTTTCGGCATCATTTTCACGGCAGGGAAGCTAGTCGAGCGAACGTGCTGACGCGGGCTCGGCGAGCAACTCCTCGATGCGATCTCGCATCCACTGATCTCCTGTCGCCCCCTGCCACTTCAGTTCACCGGGCCAGAAGTGCCGAAGGTAGCCACGCTTGTCAACCAGATAGACCGACGGCCACATGGAATTCCCCCAGGCAGTCCAGTTGGCCTTCGTGCCGTCAATCAGAATGGGAAATTGGAGCTTGGCATCTGCCGCTTTCGCCTTCACGGTCGCGGAGTCCTGTTCAGCGGCTGTCTCCGGCGTGTGGATGCCAAGAATCACAACGTCTTTGTCTCGAAACCGCTCCTTCCACTCCAGATAGGTCGGATAGTTGTGGATACAGTTCGAGCAGCCGAAGGCATAGAAATGGAGCACGACCACCTTGCCGGCCAGACCGTGCATTGTGAGCGGTTCGGAATTGAGCCATTCACCAGAGTCGACCAGTTCCGGCGCCTTGAATGCAGGACGGCCGAGCGACTTCAGGTCAAAATCCCGGCCGAGAGCCTTCTGCCACAGCGATCGCTGGGCTGGTGTCAGGACGCCGGTGACTTTCCGCAGTTCGTCCTGCTTGAGCTTGGAGTATTCCTTTTCCAGAGGCTCCCGTGGCTCGCCGTTGCCAACACGCTTCTCAAGTTCTCTGGTTGCCGCAAGCGTTTCTGAGATCACTTTATTCAGCCGCTCTTCCTGCTGCGGCTTGTAGTTCATCAGCGTCGTCATCCCCGCCCGCAAGAGCGCCGTGGTTCCCTGCTGTCTGCTTTGGATCTCGGCAAGCCGTCGCAACTGTGCCTTTGAAAGCATTGCCTCAAGGCGGGTAGACGCATCGGCCAGTATTTCGGCGGCCCCCTTGGCGGCTTCCTCTCTTGGCTTGTTGCGCAGCGGAAAGAACTCTGCGTCCAGCTCATCCAGGAGGTCGCGAAACTGCTTGCTCTGCGAGGCGGTCAGCGTCAACTCCCGCGCGACGGCTGGCTCGTGAAGAAGGCTCCAGGCCGGGTCTGCTCCAAAGAACGGATCCGCCGCAGGGCTTGGCGAATGAAGGGCGACAAGCCCCGCCAGCACGGCGAACGCAGCCAGCCGAAGACATCGCATGGGCGGGACTCCTGATCCGAAATGGTACCAGCCACCACAATAAAAATTGGGACGGGAGCTCGTTTTGGGGACGCGAAGGAATTCGGCCCGTGGCCACGAGTTTTTAACTTGTGGAATCGATGCCGGGGACACGGACGAGTTAAAAACGTGCCGCCACGGAGGACAGCACACTCCGTGCCACAAAAATCGCTCCCGTCCCTATTTTTACGGCAGCGAGACCACTTCGCCGCCTGCCCGGCTGGTCAGCGATTGCAGCAGGTCAACCGCGATGCCCTCGGACACGGACCGCACGCCACCGTCACCCGCGAGTGACTGGAACACGCCCCCCGGCAGCCGCGACCGCGGCTTGAGCGACGTTTCCAGCGGCGATGCCCCGACGCCTGCGCCCAGGCCCGTGAAGCGGCCGACGTCAGACACGTAGGGCCAGGAGTAGCGGGGCTGCGTCCATGTGCCGCCGCCATCGACCGTGTAGTCGCTGCACTCGGCGAGGATCAGGGTGTTCGACAGGCCGTCGGTGATATCGGCCATCCGGATCGGCTTGCTGCGAATCGGCGTCGCATAGGCGCCGGTCACGTCGTTCCATCCCAGGCCCTCGGGCACGAGGGCGCCGTTAAAGGCAGACGTCGGCGGACTCGCACCGTAGAACCATCCCTCGAGCCGCCGGGCCGGATCAGGAGACGCGG
>JBBAVO010000205.1:3915-5246 GCA_040397635.1 Pirellulales bacterium | reverse complement strand
CACGGCGGGCGTGAAGGCCGCGATGCCCGGCGGCAACGACCTCGTGCAGCCGGCGGTCCAGACGATTCCCTGGCTCGATGGCCGCCTCGTCGAGGAAAAGAAGCGGGCCGAAAAGCTTTGGGCCGGCAAACGGGACGACATCGTGCTGACGCCGATCGGCGTCTACGCGCTGTATGCGCGGAGCTTCTTCACGGCCGACGCACCGCCGCAGGGAGAGGCAGCCGAGGCGATCCGCTGGGCCTTCGACGTCGGTCGGAAATGCTGGCCGAAGCTCGAAGCCCGGCTCACGCAGGGGCAGCTCGCGATCGCGCTGGCCCGGTCGGGCGACAAGCCGACGGCCCTCTCGATCATCGACAGCCTCCGGCAGCGGGCGGTCGATGCCGACGTGAAGCCAAGCGGAGGCGCTCGCGCGGGCGCGGAAAAAGAATCCTGGCAGGGAATGTGGTGGCGGGACCCGCATCCGGGCTGGTGGAGCTGGATGTATGCCCCGATCGCAACGCAGACGATCATGATCGAAGCATTTGACGAGGTGGCCGGCGACCGGGATGCAGTCGAGGCGCTCAAGGTCTGGCTCCTCTCGCAGAAGCGGACGAGCCAGTGGCAAGGCTCTCGCGCCACTGCAGATGCAGTGAGCGCGCTCCTCGGCCGCGGCGATGACCTGCTCGCATCACAGGAACTGGTAGCGGTGACCGTGGGCGGCGAGCGAGTGCAGCCCGGCAAGGCTTTTGGTGCCGGGCTGGGCCCGGAGGCTGGCACCGGGTTCTTCGAGGAACGGTTCACGCGGCGGGAGATCGAGCCTGCGATGGGCCAGATCGTCGTTGCCAAGCAGGACAAGGGCTTGGCCTTCGGGGGTATTCACTGGCAGTATCTCGACGACATCGCCAATGTGCCGACGGCAGGCCGCGAGGAGCTGTCGATCGAGAAGCAGCTGTTCATCAAGAAGTTTACAAAGGCGGGGCCGGAGCTGGTGCCGGCAGCGAAGGATGGCGCCACCGCGGTCGAATTGGGCGATGAACTGGTCGTGCGACTGGTGGTGAAGAGCGACCGTGACTACGAGTTTCTGGAGCTGCGCGACCATCGGCCGAGCCTCACCGAACCGGTGGACGTGCTCTCCGGCTGGCGGTGGGGGGACGGAGCTGGCTGGTATGTGGCCGTCCGCGACGCCTCGACGCAGCTCTTCTTCGAGCGGCTGCCACGGGGCACGCATGTGTTTGAGTATTCACTCCGGGCGGCCCACCGGGGCACGGCTTCGAGCGGCTTCGCGACGATCCAGAGCCGCTACGCCCCCGAGTTCTCCGCCCATTCGGCGAGCATCCCGGTGGAGGTGAAGT
>JBBAVO010000205.1:0-3815 GCA_040397635.1 Pirellulales bacterium | reverse complement strand
CGTCGCTGATCGTGTTGGGCATGGCCGCGACACTGGCTGGCATGTGGGAGCACCGCCGTATGCTCACCGCGATCAACAGCAACGACTACCGCTATTCCGACCGGCCGCCGATCGCCCGCTACATGGGCTGGTCGCTGGTGCTGGTAGGCGCGGCGGCGCTCGCGGCGATGCTGGGGATGTAGGGTAAACTCCGAACCTCGTCCCGCGTTACCCGCGTCCCACGGAACGTGCCTGCCATGACCGGCTCCCTCACCGTCCGCCAGGCGGCTCTCTTCGTCGCGGTCATCACCTGCGTGGCCTTTCTCAATTCGTTCGCAGGCAAGTTCGTCCTCGATGACATTCAGGAGATCGAGCACAATCCGTCGCTCGAGCAGCTGTTCCCGCCCTGGGACGCAATGTTTTTGGGCAACAAGCTGCCGGCGAGGCCGCTGCCATACCTCTCATTCGCGATCGACCGTGCGATCTGGGGCGTGCAGCCCTTCGGCTACCACTTCACGAACCTGCTGGTCCACGTGATCGCGGCCCTGGCGGTCTTCGACATCGTGCGCATCACGCTCCTTTCGCCACGGCTGCGTGGCCGCTGGGGCGACCGCGCGGTGCCGCTGGCGATGGTGATCGCGATGATCTGGGCCGTGCACCCGCTCCAGACGCAGGCGGTGACCTACGTCTACCAGCGAATCGAATCGATGACGGGGATGTTGTGCCTGGTGTCGCTGGCCTGCTACGCGCGGGCGGCGACTGGGGCGCGGGTAACTGGAGGGGGATGGTCCGTCGCCTGGCTCACCGGCAGCGTGGCAGCGGCGGCCGGGGCGATGGCCTCCAAGGAGAGTGCGGTCGTGCTGCCACTTGTGATCCTCGCCTATGACTGGTTTTTCGTGGCCCCCGACCAGGCGGCATCGTGGCTCCACTCCCTCCGGGGCCGCCTGTGGTACTACGCCCTGCTGGCGAGCACGTGGCTCCTGATCGGCCTGCAGCTCGCCATGCAGGCGACGAACTACCAGGAATTCAACGAGAAGAACCACTCACCCTTCGAGTATGCCCTGACCCAGTCGGGCGTGATCCTCCACTACCTCCGGCTGGCCATCTGGCCCGTCGGCCAGCAGATTGACTACTCAGGTTGGCCGGTGGCGACCTCGGTCTGGCAGGTGCTGCCGGCACTCGTGACGATCGTCGCGATGCTCGCCGCCACGGCCGTGGGCGTATGGCAACGGCGGGCGTGGGCCTGGCTGGGCGTCGTGTTTTTCCTCGCGCTGGCCCCCACGTCGAGCATCATGCCGATCGAGGCGGTGGCCAACGAGCACCGGATGTATCTCGCCCTTGCCGCGGTGGTGGCGGCGATCGTCATGGGCTCGGTCGATCTGGCCGACTGGATCGCGGCGCGTTGTCCCGGTCGGCTGCCACGCGACGCCCGGATTCCAGCGGTGGTCGCCGCCGTCGTGATCATGCTGCTGGTGGTCACGACGCAGTTTCGCAACCAGCTCTATTCGAAGGTCGGCGGCATCTGGCTCGACGTGCTCTCGAAGGACCCTGACAACTACCGGGCCAACTGGATTATGGCGAGTCTGTTCGATACCGCCGGCGAGCATGAGCTTGCCGAACAGTTTGCCGAACGCTCCGTCCGATCTCATCCCACGTCCTATGTGTACAGCGAACTGACCGTCGCCCACATCAAGCGTCGCGACCTGCCCGGAGCCGAAAAACTCGGCCGCCGCGGACTTGAGCTGAAGCAACAACTCCTCGCCGCCAATGACAGGGCGGTGCTGGCCACGATCGGTGACCTGGCCATGACGTTGCGACTGGCGGGGAAAATCGACGAGGCCGAAGCGATCTCCGGGCAATCGATCGATGCCATGACGGAAAAGCTCGGACGCGCCAACCCCGTCACACTGGCCGCGGCGGCGACCATCGCCGAGGGATCAAGCCGCAAGGGGGATCATGCCGCGGCCGAACGGCGGGCCAAGGAGACGCTCGAGTTGGCGCGGCAGGCCCGGGGCGGCACCGATGGCATGTCGATCAGTGCCGCAGCGTCTCTAGCGAGAATCCTCATCGCCGCCGGCAGGCCCGGCGATGCCGAGCAGGTGGTACGGTCATCCCTGGCGGAGGTTGGAAGGTCGCGGCGCGGCCACACCATCGACACGGCGGAGCTCGATGACGCGCTCGTCGACATCCTCCTGGCAACCGGCCGGATCGACGAAGCCGTGGCCGTGCGGCGACGCCTGGCAACCGAAGCCGCCGCGCGGCACGGTCTGGATCACCCGCAGTCGCAGGCGACGGCGACGAAGCTGGCCGTGGTGATGGCCACGCAGGCCACGGCGAAGGGCGACCATGCGGAGGCCGCCCGACTCTATCGGATCCTGTTGGATGGCTATACGCAGTCGGTCGGCCCCGACCATCCCGACACCCTCGCCACACGGAAAAAGCTCGCGGCGGCCCGGCAAGCCGCGGGACTGCCACAATCGCCCGAAGGACGGCCGTAGCCGATCAGTGGCGGGATACCACTCCTGACTGCTGCCCCTTCAGCCGCGCGTGGCCGAGGAGAAACGCGAGCTGGCTCCCGACGAGCAGGAGCACGACGACGGCCACCACGAGCTGCCGCCCGCGGGCCCGCGCCACCTCCGTGCGGAGCGACTCTAACCGCAGCCCCTCGATGAGACCGAAGAGCTGGAGCGGCAGGAACGCCTGCCAGATGAACACGATTGGGATGAAATACCTCGCCGCCTGATACCTGGCCGAGAGAAAAATGCCGTAGAGCGCGACCGTCAGTGCGAGCAAGGCCCAAACGAAAACCGCCGGGAGCTTTTTCCAAGCCGCTCCCGAGACCGCCTGCGCGAGCAGCGTGAAGGCGAGGCCGAGGAAGGCGAGCGACGAGAGGCTCGCCACCTCTCCGAGATCAAGCCGGTTCCGCGCGAATGTCTGATGGTGGAGGGCCGCCTTGCCAAGCAGATCGCTCACGTGCTGCACCGGCATATGCCACATATAGGGATCGCAGATCGCGAACACGGCACACGCGGCCGCCGCCATGCCGGCGAGCTGCCGCCAACTGGGCGTCGTCCCCATCGCGCCCATGAGCACAGCAAAAAGGCACGCCGTCGTGATCGAGCCGATGTCGAAGCGCGTTGCCACGGCCAGTCCAGCGACGAGGCTCCAGCCGGCGCGCCATCGCCACGACATGTTCTTCTGCTCCAGTATCCCGAGCGTGATGCGGAGCGTGACCAGCGTCAGGAGCACGAGCAACGGGCCGACCGCCGCTGACGTGGGCGTTGAGACGGCATAGAGCTTGTCGACAGAGAGCGTGCCGAGAACGGGCAGCCACCAGAGGCTGCCGGGCCTGAGCCGCTGGCAGAGCGTCGCAATGGCGGCAATCACGATGCTGTTGAAGAGCGTCAGAAAGACCGGGAGCGCCGTCTCATACGAGATGCCGGCCAGATGATGGACGGCAATGGTGCCCAGAATGACCGGGCCGCCGGGATGGCCGTAGGCATGCGCCGCGTTGTATTGCTCGGGACTGCCCGCCTCGACATACCGGGCCTGAGCCGACCAGAACGCCTCGTCCAGAATGCCGACATTGAAAAACACGAACCCCTGGCCGAGACAGGCCACACAAAACGCGGCGGCGAAGAGGTAGATCGATGAATGCGTCATGATGCCCACTGTCCGATCACGACCGAACGAAAAAACCGTTCTGACAAAAAACCGCAGCCGGAGAGGATACCCCTCCGGCTGCGGCGTTTGCGTCGATCTGCCTCAGGCTAGGCCGGAGGCAGAGCTTTGCGATTGAAGACTACGGCTGCTCCGAGGTCGGCTCGCTGCCGGCC
>JBBAVO010000204.1:0-5256 GCA_040397635.1 Pirellulales bacterium | reverse complement strand
TCGCGGGAGCTGGCGAAGCCGGGCACCGGGAGCACGCTCTATATTTTGGACGAGCCGACGACGGGCCTGCACTTCAGCGACATCGAGAAACTCCTGCATGTGCTCGAGCGGCTCGTGGACACGGGCAACACGGTGCTGGTGGTGGAGCACAATCTGGAGGTGATCGCCGCCGCCGACTGGGTGATCGACATGGGCCCGGAGGCGGGCGACGGCGGCGGGAAAATCGTGGTCGAGGGGCCGCCGGAGGATCTCATCGTGCACGTGCAGCAGTGCGTCCGCGACAAGTCTCTGCTCCGCAGCCACACCGGCGAAGCACTGGCGGCGTTCGGGCTGGGGTAGGCCTCGCCATCTCAACCTCGCCCCGCCTTCGCCATCAGCCTCACTTTCCACGCCCCATCCTGCCCATGCCTCCTAACGCGAATAACGGGCAGGAAATCTGTCGGCCTATGACCGCTACTACCGATTGAACCCTACGAATCGTCATGTTCGGAACAGGGGGCAGCACTGATGGCTCGCTTGGTCAGAATCGCAATTTTCACTCTGGCGATAGCTTCCTTCGCAATGACAGAAGGTGTTTTGCAAGCCGCCCCGGCCTGGGAGAGCGGAGGCCGCCCCTACGAGGTCTCAGACCTGCCGAGCATTGTCGTCGCCCCAAAGCTGATGTCTGCCGACGGGCAGCCGCCGCTCCCGCCCGAACCGGAACCGGCCGAGGAAATTGGCCTGCCCGCCCCCGCGGGCGTGGCGGACGGCATCGTGGTAGAGGACGCCGAGGTGCCGTCGTTCACGGAACGCTTGCAGGAGTTCATTCCGTCGACGCCCGACGTGCTCACGTTCGACTCCGCCGTGGCCGTCGAGCCCGACGGCACGATCGTGCCCTGCTCCACGCAGCGGGGCTTCCTCGACTGCCTGCCCTGCCTCGGCGATGCCTGCTGGGTGGTCCGGTTCGAGACGCTCGCGCTCTGGCGGAATGCCCCCAACGACCGTCCGCTCTACACCACGTTCGATCAAGGCACGCAAACGGCCGGCCCCGTCGTCTTCAACGCCAATCAGTTCGAGAGCGACCCAGTGGCCGCCCCGCGGCTCACGATCGCCCGTCTCGATGACTGCGGCCGGGGCTTCGAGGGCTCCTACATCTACGCAGGAAACTTTTTTTCCGACCGGTCGCTGCCGACGGTGACCAATGGCTACGCGTTCGCGCCGCCGGGCATCTACGGCAACGCCTGGGGCCCCACCAGCACGCCGATCTCCTCTGCCCAGATGCAGATGACCGGGGCGTTCCAGTCGGCGGAGTTCAATTATCGGGAGCCGGTGGGCTGGGGTGCGACTCGGTTTCTGGCGGGCTTCCGCTGGTTTCAGTGGCGGGAAAAGTGGTCCATGACCGACCAGTTCGAGGATCCCGCCGATCCCACGATTTCAGGCAGCGACTCCTGGCTCACCAGCGCGATGAACAACCTTTACGGCGGCCAGATCGGGCTCGACTCCGTGCTCTGGAACTCGGGCAAGGGCATGCGGGTCGAGGGTGTCGTCAAGGCTGGGGCCTACTACAACGCCGCCAGCCAGTCCTCGCTCTACGCCTACTCGAGCAACGCCCCGTTCAGCTTCGACCGAACGATCACGGTCAACGGCCCGGCCGCCGCCTCTTTCGTCGGCGAGGTCGGCCTGACGACGGTCTTCCCGCTGCATCGCCATCTCGACCTGCGGGTCGGCTACACCGGTCTGTGGCTCACGGGCCTTGCCCAGCCGACACAGCAGCTGAGCGGCCAGACGCTCACGCAATTCGAGGCCCCCTCCGGCCAGCTCGCAACCAACGGCACGCTCATTCTGCAGGGGGTCTCGCTGGGCCTCGAAGGCCGCTGGTAGCCCCATCGCCTCTGGCGGGGAAACCCGGCCCCTGTCGCCGGCCGGCGACCGCCGCCGCGGCCACTTTTACGCTTTGACGCCGCAGGTTTCGGCGTATACTCGCGGGTCAACCCCCCGAGAGGAAGGATCTTCCATGACGACCGCAGCCGAACCCGTCGCCGCCGCCGAGGGCTCCCCCGCGTCCGAGCCCGCGAAGACCCCGGCCAACCCGCTCCTCGATTTTTCGATCGAGAAACTCCACGAAGCCTACCGCGAGCAGGCCTACGATCGGATGAGCGAGCAGTTCCTCGCCGTCCTCGATCACCTCCGCAACATCACCTACTACGCGCTCGACATCCCCACGAAGCATGCGCTCAACAGCTTCCTGAAGCACCTGCTCTACTTTCTCTCGCAGGAAGAATACGTCCTCAGCGACGCCTACGCCTCGCGGTTCATCGACTGCAACGGCGTGATCTCCAACGCCGTCGCGATCAGTGACTTCGGCAACACCGATCCCTACCTGCGAATCCTGCTCGGCCAGCAGCGGAATTTCACGAAACTCCTGGCCCTCTACTCGGCCCGCAACAAGGTAAAGATCGATCGGAAGCTGCTCTTCGGCACGAGCCCGGCTTTGGCCACGCAGTGGTACTACTGCTTCACGGAGGGCTACCGCAACGGCTGCGCCGACGAGACGACGCTCGCCAACCTCCGCGAGCACATCGCCTACGAAGATGACCGGATCATCGGCATCAACTCCTTCACCCACCACGCCTACTTCGGCGCAACCTACATCGGCCACGAGCACGACTACCTCGTCAAGCAACGGATCAACCGGCTCTTCCAGGCGACGCCGCTGTGCAGCCAGCCGATCCGCAACACCCCGAAAAAAGGCCGGATAGCCGTCCTCACGAGCATGTGGTTCAAGCGGCAGAGCGTCTATCGCTCGCAGCAGCCGTTCCTCGAGGCTTTGGCCAAGGACCACGACCTCGTGCTCGTGCAGCTCGGCCGCGACCGCAACGACTTCGACACGAGCCTCTTCAGCGAGGTCCGCCGCTACGACGCCTCGAAAGATGCCAGCGACATCTCCGCGATCCAAGACAACGACTTCGCGATGGCCTACTACCCCGACATCGGGATGAGCATCGAGAGCATCATCCTGGCCAACATGCGGATCGCCCCGGTCCAGGTGACCAACTACGGCCATCCGGTGAGCACCTTCGGCTCGAAGATCGACTACTGGATCGGCGGCCAGGAAACGGAGACGGTGGACCGGGCCCGGGAGCATTATTCGGAGCGACTCGTGCTGATTCCCGGCTGCGCGCAGGCCCCGGTGCCGCTCGATTACCAGCTCCAGTATCCGCAGCTGCCCGTGTCGCCCATCATCATCAACTGCACCTGGAGCGGGCAGAAGATCAATAGCGACCACCTCCGCCGTCTCCGCACGATCGCCGACAGGGCGAAGACGCCGGTGAAGTTCCATTTCTTCCCGGGCGGTGCGATCCTCGGCAATGGCTTCATTCCGCTCGATCGGGCGATCAAAAACATCCTCGGCGAGGAGCGGGTGCAGGTGCTACCCGATCTCGTCTTCGAGCAGTACATGCCGGCCCTCGAGTCGGCCCACTTCGCGCTCGATGCCCATCCCTTCGGTGGCTACAACACCGCCGTCGACCTGCTCACGCTCCGCAAGCCGATCGTCACGCTCGCGGGCAACCGCTTCTACAACAACTCGACCGCTTATCTGCTCGGTCGGGTGGGGCTCGATGAGCTGATCACGCGGTCGGAGCAGGAATACATCGATCTCGGCGTCCGCATGATCGACAACCCCGAGTACCGCGACCGCATGATCCGTCGGTTGAAGACGGCCGATCTGGCGAAGACGGTGTTGAGCCATGAGCACGTGCCGGCCTTCGTGCGGGCACTCGATCACCTGCTCGACAATCACGACACACTCGTGAAGCAGCCGGGACGCGAGCCGATTTTCATCAACTGACGGCTCTCCGCGCGGCCATGTCGCTGGGCTGACACGCCTGCCATGATCGTGAAGCCTGATCGTGAAGCATGATCGTGAAGATCGCCTCCGCGGCCCTTTGGAATCGGTCCGGCCTGCCGGATAGGCAGCCAAAAAACCGCCGCGAGCCTTCGTCACGTGGGTGGCTCCGACCGGGCCCAGGCCGCCACTTTTCGCCATAAAACAGGCGAATTTGCCTGTTTTTCAGGGCCATCGCGGCCGCCGACCTCTCCCCTGGTGGGGGTGAAACTTTTCACGCATTTCTCACACGCTTTTTTCTTGACCCGCATGTTTTGGCAGTTAGAACTTGGGCTGTATCCCCAAACGGGGGAGCTGCCCCCAACCGGGGGATATGTTCCCGCCGTTGTGATCCTGGTTCCCACGCCCAGTCCCGCATCCCACCGCACAACAAGCTTAGCCCTCGGCCCAAACGAATCCGCATTCTTTCTCACGTTCATCTTTTCATCCCAGTATTCCTGGTCGCAAGCCAACTGGGGAACCTCTCCTAGGAGTTCTCGATGTCTCGCCGCAGCCTGTTCTCGAATCGCAGTGCTCTGTCCCGTCGCGTGATGAACATGATGAGCTCGCTCTTCCGTCGGCGCTGGGCCGCCCCGAGCCGCATGTCGCGTCGCGGCCGGCTGCTGTCGCGGATTCGCGAGATGGCGGACAATTTCGGCGACGTGATGGCGCAGACCGCGACCCGCACCGTGGCACGTGCCGCCCGCAACACGCACTTGCTCACGCTCGGAGCGCCTGAGTTCCTGGAGCCGCGCAAGGTGATGGCCGTCTACAGCGATGCATCCTTCGGTGAAGAAACTGGCGTGCTCGCCGCCTGGATCGATCAGACAAGCGAGCAACTGGACGTTTTTTCGACCGACGGTGCCGGCCGCATCACGATCTGCTCGACAGTCGGCGGCGTGAGCACTGAGCTTTTTGATTCGACCCGCACGTCTCCGGGTCAGACGCTCCTCCCGACGAAGGTGATGCTGTATGAAGAAAACTTCTTCACGTCAAATACGATCAGCCTAAACGCCACCCAGTCCACGACCGCATCCGCCACGCTCAACTTCGGCGGTACAGGCTACACGTCGTCTCCCACGGTCAACCTCGTGATGCAGGATCCGGCGGTCGGCGCGAACGTCCGGGCAACCTACGGCGTTCCCGCCGTCGCTCAGTCGTACCTCACGCTCACTGCCGCCCCCGGCACGGCTACGGCCACCGGAACGACCTTCACAACCGGCAGCACGATCAACGTCACCCAGTATAAGTCTTCGACAGGGTTGTCCGGCGGTGTAGCGGCTAACGCGGTCCTCACCCTCCAGTCATCCGGTGCCTGGAATGTTACCTCCTCGGACCCGGACTTCACGACATTTGGTGGCGTCAATGTGGCGGTCACCGCCACCAGTACT
>JBBAVO010000203.1:2155-5294 GCA_040397635.1 Pirellulales bacterium | reverse complement strand
TGCTGACGATCGTGGGCTTCTCGATCAACGACACGATCGTGATCTTCGACCGGCTTCGCGAACTGCGTGGCAAGAGCCCGTTCGTCACGGCGGACATGATCGACAAGGCGGTCAACCAGACCTTGAGCCGCACGATCCTCACCTCCGGTACCGCGTTTCTGGCGACGTTGATCCTGTATCTGTTCGGTGGCCAGGGCATCCACGCCTTCGCGTTCACGATGCTCGTCGGCATCATCACCGGCACCTACAGCACGATCTACATCGCCGCGCCACTGGTGCTGTGGCTGCAGGAGGGCTCGGCCGCCGCCCGTCGCAGCCAGCCGACGACGCGGTCAACGCCGCAGCTGTCGGCCTGACCGCACGAGACGCCACAAGACCGATCAGGAGCCCAGGCAGCCGAGCGGGCGGCAGGAAAGAGGCGGTAGGAAACAGGCGGTAGGAAACAGGCGGTAGGAAACAGGCGGTAGGAAAACCTCGCCGGTTGTGCCGGCCCTGACGGCAATGCCGCGACGGTTGAAGGTGAAGCCTGGGGGCGGCGGCCGGCCGTGGCGGCGGTGGCGTTGCATACTCTCTTTGGCGGGCCCCTTGGGGGCGGCACCGGCATCCAGGTGCCCCCCGTGGGCTGCGTGCAAGGAGAGAGCATGTCGCAATTCATGCATACGGTGCGGTTTTTCATCGGCATGGCCATGCTCGCCGCCGGCGTGGCACTGGCCCAGCCTTTTGCAGCGGCGGTGCTTGCTGCCCGAGGCGGCTTCACGCCCGCCGCCTACGGGCCTGCCACCGCCCCGCCGACGCCAGGCACGCAGTCGGGACTGTCTGCGATGATGATTGGCTCGGGTGCGCATGCGATCCCCGACGCGAGGCCGACTGGCGTGGCGGATGTTCCGAGCGGTCCGCCGATGGCGGCAACGGGGCCGTTCCCGCCGACGTCACCACCCCCTCCGCCAGTTCCGCTCCCGGCATCGGGGCTGGATCTGTCGCCGGCATCGCCGCTGCTCGACGGCACCTACCGTTCTACGGTGGACATCCCTCCGCCTCCGCTGCTCGACGTCCATGCACCCCCTCCGCTCTCCGCGGGATGGTCCGTGCACGACGTCGCCAGGCCGGTGCCTCCCGGCCCGGCACTCCAGTCGGCGGCGATGCCCGCGGACTACGTCGTTCGCGATGGAGACGATCTCACTGGGATCGCGCTGAAAGTCTATGGGCATGCCGGTGCCGCGACCGCTATTTGGACGGCGAACAGGGATCGACTGCCTGATCCTCAGGTGCTGCCCATTGGTCTGGCGTTGCGGCTGCCCCCTTCGTGGATGCTTCCGGCCGCCCACGCCGCGGCCGCGGGAGCAACCGGTGCGGCGATCGAGCCCACCTTCACCACGGCTCACAGCGGCGACCGTGCCGGAACCGGCGTCGCCGCTGATCCTGGCAGGGCGGCGGCTCCCAGCGGGCCGGAGTCATTCTGGCTGCAGGGAGGGACTGCCCCGTCACCGTCCGCAATCCTCACCGCTGGCCCTGGCCACCGATCTGTTCCGGAGGCGACCGCTGTCCCCTCGTCGCCAGCCCAGCGGCCGGCGACGGTGCGGGTTGGCATGGGGGATTCGCTCGAGTCGATTGCCGTCAGGTTCTACGGTGACAGGGCGATGGCATCGCGCATCTGGCTGGCGAACCGCGATCGGCTTCGCAGCCCCGACCTGCTCGTGCCAGGCGCGGAACTGCGTTTGCCCTGACGCGGTCAACGCTCGCCCTTATGCGGCCACGTGAGTGTGAAGGCAGAAGCCGGCTACCGGGGCTTGCGAGCGAGCGCGAGGGCCAGGAATGTCTTGATCTGGTCTGCGACGTTGAGCGAAGGATCGTTTGCCAGCTTATCGCCCGTCAGGCTGGTGTCGGTCTGAATGAAGAAGGCAGTGCCGTCCGCCGGGTCCTCGAGATCCTTGGCTTTGTCGGTGGCCTTGTCAGCTGGCTGGCCGGCTCGCTGCTGGAACCATTCCCCCGGGCGGTAGCGTTTGAGCTGGTCGAACAGACGGATGGCGTCGCGATCACCCTTCCCGGCCAGAACCAGGATCGGGATCCTGTGCTGGAGGGCATCGCTCGTCAGGGGCACCGACATCGAGATGCCCTTCGTGGCCCAGACCGGGCTGATGAGCGCGAGGGCCCGCACCTGCTGGCCCTGTGGCCCGGTTGTGGTTGGCGGCCAGTTCCAGTCTGCCGCTGTCCACATCGAAGCGAGTGTGGCCCCAAGGCCGCAGCCGACCACGCAAAGGTTGTCGATGTCGAGCGTGCCGGCCTCAGACTTCTGCTTGATCCAGTTGCGAACGGCCTCGATCTCTCCCCGCAGCGCGGATTGGTCGCGGAGTCGGCCTCCGGTCGCGGCCGCAATCGACTCGAGGTCGATCTTTTTGAGCATGCGTGGGTCGGCTGTGTCCGCCTTGGCCCCGCTGCCTGTGAGGGCGGCAGGGCGGGAGCCGCTGCCCCCGTGGCAGCGAAGATCGGGGGCCACGACGGCGCATCCCGCCCGCTGGAGGTTGCGGGCCAGAGTGTCTACGGTCTTGTGCGAGCCCTCCATGTCGTGCACCAGGATGACCGTGGCGACCGCTTTGGCATCATCCGGCACCGGGTAGTACCAGGCGGCGATCCGAATGCCGTCCGACGTCTCCAGTTGCAGTTCCTCGATGGTTGACCCGGTGGCGGCGGCGGCCACCTCGGCTGCCCGGCTTTCGGGGGCTGAAAGCAGCAGAAGGGTCGCCACGCACAAGCGACCACACCACCGCAGCGACACTGTCATGGGGAAGGGCATCGGCATACTTTCCAAGACGCGGGGAGGGGACGGCACTCTTTGGTCTTTTGTGGCAAAACCGCACGAAAAAAGCTATCACTCGGCGTTTGCGCGGGGCAAGATGGGGCGATTGACAGGGGCCTCTCCCAGCCATGAAAACAGCCAGTTGCGGCCATTTTTTCGGGAGGCTGACCGGACAAAACGCCGAGAGCCGGGAAATAGATTGCCCCAATTGGTGAGAATCGATCGGAGCGGGCGAGCGGCTTGGACCCGGCATTTGCGGTATCCTAACGGTATCCTCAACGGAAGGCAGTCGCGTCGTGTCTGCGTGCGGCCCCTGCTTGTGGTCGCTGGTTGTGGTCGCTGGTT
>JBBAVO010000203.1:0-2055 GCA_040397635.1 Pirellulales bacterium | reverse complement strand
TTGTGGTCGCTGGTTGTGGTCGCTGGTTCTGATCACTGGTGACGCGGGCGAGGAGTCCCCCTGGAGCCTGTTGCATATGGAACCTCTTCATACCGAGACATCGGGAGGGTTGCTGCCGTCGGTCAAGCGTTGGTGGCAGGAATACACCGGCGAGGAAGATACTCCGTTCGATGGCGACACCCCAGCCTGGCTGATCAGCCTGTTGATCCACGTGGTCGTGCTGGTGTCGCTGGCGCTGGTCGCCCTGCGGGAGCCATCTCGCTCGGCTCCCGCGATTACGATCATTCAGTCGCCGGAGGCGGTCGAAGAGGTGCTGGATGCGCCTCGTGAGATGACGGTTTCAGATGAACAGGAGGCAGAAGCCGGTGCCGTGAGTGAGGAGAGCCAGATGGATGTGGCGCAGGCCCTCGCGCCCACGCTCTCCGAACAGTCGGTGGTGCCGGTTGAGGTGGAGTTGGAAGTGGCCAGCGATATCACCGTCGAACCCCTCGACGTAATTCCCACAGCGGACACCATCGACGAAACCTTTATCGTGAAGGGAGCCGTCGGTGCCGGGGCCACCGGGGCAACGGGGGCCGTTGACCGGCTTACGGGCGAGATCGCCGCGTCGCTGGACCGTCACCCCACGGTCGTCTGCTGGGTGTTTGACCAGTCGGTGAGTCTGGCCGGCCAGCGGAAGGAGATTGCGACCCGTCTCGAGCGGGTGTTTGAAGAACTCGGCGTCAACCGCTCCGCCGCACACAGGCCCGACCTCAAGAACATGGTCGTCGCCTTCGGCAAGAGCGTGAAACTGGTGACGAAGGCGACCGACGACGCAACCGCGGTGATCAAGGCGATCGAGTCGATTCCCGTCGATGATTCCGGCGTCGAAATGACCTTCACGGCGATTCGCGGCGCCGCCCAAGAGGCGAGTATTTTCCGGAGGGCACCGCGGAGGAACGTGATGATCGTTGTGTTCACCGACGAGGTGGGCAACGACCAGAATGAGACCGACAAGACCGCCGCGTTTTGCCGCACGCTCGGCATCCCGGTGTATGTCGTCGGCGTGCCGGCTCCTTTCGGCACGAAGGATGTGAAATTCAAGTTCGTCGAATTCGACACCAAATTCGATCAGGACGTGCAGTGGGCCGTGGTGGAGCAGGGGCCCGAGACACTCTATCCCGAGGTGGTTCACATTCGTTCAGAAAGCCTCGCCGACGAGGCGATCGACTCGGGTTTTGGCCCATTCAGCCTCTCGAAACTCTGCGCTGCGACCGGCGGTATCTACTTTGCGGTTCATGCCAACCGCGGGGCTCAAGGCAAGGTGAGCAGGCAAGACACCGCGGCGATGTCGTCGCAGTTGCGGTATTTCTTCGATCCCGACGTGATGCGGAATTACCAGCCGGACTACCTGTCGGCCGCCACCATCGACAAGATGCTCGCCGGCAACCGCGCCAAAAAGGCGCTCGTCGAGGCGGCCCGATCGGTCCAGATCAGTCCGATGGAATCGCCCACGATGACCTTTCCCCGCAAGGACGACGGTGCGCTGGCGCTGCTGTTGAGCGAGGCGCAGAAGACGGCGGCCCGCATCCAGCCGCGGATTGACATGCTTGCGGAGTTACTCAAGTCGGGGCTCCCCGATCGTGAGGCCATCACCGAGAAGCGGTGGCAGGCCGGCTACGACCTGTCGCTCGGCCGGGTGCTGGCCCTCAAGGTGCGTACCGACACCTACAACACCATGCTCGCCCAGGCGAAGTCGGGGATGAAGTTCAAGGATCCCAAGAACGACACGTGGGTGCTCGAAGAGAGCGCCGACGTCTCAAGGGCGGGCTCGCAGACGGAAAAGATATCGCAGCAGGCCACGATGCTGCTGGAGCGAGTGGTGCGGGATCACCCTGGCACGCCCTGGGCGCTGCTCGCTGCCGAGGAGTTGCGGCGGCCGCTGGGCTACACGTGGGTTGAGCGGCATACGGGCGTCAACAACCCGAAGATGGGCAACGGTGGCGGCGGTGGTGTGCCCGGCGCTCGGCCCGACGACAAGAAGAAGATGCTCGCCGCCCCCAAGCCGAAGCGGCC
>JBBAVO010000202.1:1576-5312 GCA_040397635.1 Pirellulales bacterium | reverse complement strand
TCCCAGAGCGAGTAGGCCACGGGGGTCAGCAGGAGCGTCAGCAGCAGCGACAGCAGCTGGCCTCCCAGGATCACCTTCGCCATGCCGGCCCGCGAGGCGGCACCCGGCCCCTCGCCCATCGCCATGGGGATCATGGCCGCCACGAGCATGACCGTCGTCATCAGGATCGGTCGCAGTCGCACGGCGTTGGCATCGAGGATCGCCTTGTCCCGTGGCACGCCCCGCTCGCGAAGCACGTTCGTGTAGTCAACCTGCAGGATGCCATTCTTCTTGACGATGCCGAAGAGCATGAAGAGGCCGAACATCGCGTAGATGTCGAGATTCGTTCGCAGCAGGATCAGCGACAGGATCGCGAATGGGATCGTCAGCGGCAGTGCCAGCAGGATCGTGATCGGGTGTACGAAGCTCTCGAACTGGGCCGCGAGAATCATGTACATGAACAGGAATGCCAGCCCAAACGCGATCAGAAAATTCGCATTCGTTTCCTTGAGGCTCTTGGCCTGGCCGATGAACTCCCAGCGGTAATCCGCCGGCAGATCGAGCGTCTTGACGTAGTCTCCCAGTTCGGAGACAGCCTCTCCCAGGGCCTTGCCCTCGAGGTTGGCGGAGACGACGACCTGCCGCTGCCGCGAAAACCGTTCGATGGTGCTGGGCCCCTGGGCATCCTCGAAGGCGGCGACGCTGCCGAGTTCGACGACGCCCACGCCAGGCTTGCTCGAAGGTACCGTCAGCCGGGCGATCTGGGCGGAGTCGTCCCGGAACGATCGGTCGGCGCGGAGCCATACGTCGTACTGTTGGTCCGCCTCCTTGTATTTGCTGACCGGATCGCCCCCCACGAGCACGTTGGTCGTCGATGATATCGCCTGGATCGACACACCCAGCTCGCTCGCCCGCTCGCGATTGGGCACGATCCGCACCTCCGGCTTGCGGAACGAGAGGCTGGTGTCCACGTCAACGAAGTGCCCCTCCGCCTTCATCCAGCCGCAGATCTTCTCCGAATAGTCCTGCAGCCGCGCCATGTCGGGGCCACGGAGGTTCAAATCGACCATCACCTGCCGGAAGCCGGCGCCGGAGAAGGCGGCGACGTCCTGCACCGCGGCCCGCAGGTCGGGATAGTCGAGCAGGATCCGCCGGGCGTCGCCCATCACGTCGAACTGGCTGAAGTCTCGTTCGCGGAGGTCGCTTAGCCGGCAGTAGATCGATGCCCGCGTGACCTCGCCCTGACCGCGGACTGTCCTGCCGGTCGTGTCGCCGATGGTGATGAGTGTCTTCCGCACTCCCCGTAGCTCCCGGAGCCGCGACTCGACCTCCGTGAGCACCTCATCGGCCCGTTCGAGCGAGCAGCCCTCGGGCAGCGTCACCGCCACCTCGAACTCGCTCGTGTCGTCGCGTGGCACGAAGTCCTTGCCGACGATGCGCATGAGAGAGGGCGTTGACGCGAGCACGCCGACGGTCACCAGCACGACGAGCCAGCGGTGCCGCAGCGAGAACCGCAGGCAGAGCATGTAGAAGCCCTCGACCGCCCGCCAGACGAAGCCCGACTTACTCGAGTGGGTGGCGTCCTCGGCCTTTAAGAACCGGGAGCAGAGCATGGGCGTCATCGTGAAGGAGATGAACATGCTCATCAGGATCGAGAAGGCCACCACGTAGCCAAAGCTGCTGAAAAAGCGGCCGACCCGTCCGCCCATGAAGACCACTGGGATGAAGATGACCAGCAGCGAGAAGGTGGTGGCGACGACCGCCAGGGCGATCTCCTGGGTGGCGCTCGCGGCGGCCTCGCGGGCCCCCAGCCCATATTCCTCCATGTGCCGAAAGATGTTTTCGTGAACGACCACGGCGTCGTCCACCACGATGCCGATCGCGAGAATCAGCCCCAGCATGGTGATGTTGTTGAGCGTGAAGCCCATCGCGTCCATAAACGCGAAGGTGGCGATCATCGAGGTCGGGATGGAGAGCGTGGCGATGAGCGTCGTCCGCCAGTCGCGCATGAAGAGCAGGATCGTCAGGCTGACGAGCACGGCGGCCAGGAGCAGGTGGGTCTGGACCTCATGGATCGAGTTCTCGATGAACCGTGACTGATCGCGGATGATCTGCACGTCGATGTCGTCGGGCAGGATGTCCCGGATCTCCTCCACGCGGTGCTTGACCCGCTCGACGACGGCGACGGTGTTCGTGCCCGACTGCTTCTGCACGATCAGGCTCACGGCCAGATCGCCAGGCCGCCCGACGCCGCCGGCTGCCGATGACTGGGCTGGATCGGCCGTCCACAGCCGGCTCAAGCCCCGAGGCTCCTCGAACGAATCGCTGACCGTGCCGAGGTCCTTGATGCGGATCGGCTGACCATGCCGGTTGGCGACGATCAGTTCGGCGAAGTCGGCCGGTTCGCGGACCCGGCCCATCGTCCGGAGCACGAGTTCCCGCGGCCCCTGATCGATCCGGCCGCCGGGCTGCTCCTGGTTTTCTCGGACGAGGGCCTGCCGTACGTCTTCGATGGTGAGCTGCTCGTATTTCTGCAGGCGATCGGTGTCGATGGAGATCTGGATCGCCCGTTGACGGCCGCCGACCAGAATCACGGCGCCGACACCGGGCAGGGATTCGAGGTCTTCCTTGATCCGGCGACGGGCGATCTCGGTGATCTCCCTCGCGTCGCGACGTCCCGAGACCGCCACCGTCAGCACCGGTGCGGCATCGAGGGCGAACTTGTCGATGATCGGTGCATCGGTGCCTTCGGGCAACTGGCTCAGGATCGTCCGCACCTTGGCATCGACCTCCTGGGCCGCCACGGCGCCATTCTTTTCGAGTTCGAATTCGATCGTCAGCTGTGAGATGCCCTCCTTGGTCGTGGACCGCAGCTGCTCGATGCCCGACACCGTGTTGACGATCTCCTCGATCGGCTTGGTCACGCCCGTCTCCATCTCCTCGACACTGGCGCCCCGGAGCGTCGTCGTGACGGTGACGAGCGGCAGATCGACGTTCGGAAACAGTTCGACACCCAGACGCGGGTAGCTCGCCAATCCGAGCACGATCGGCGCCGAGACGAGCATCGCCGTGAAGATCGGCCGCTGGATGCACAGATCCCAGATCTTCATCGGGCATCCTCCGCAGCCGGAGCGTGGTCCGGCTGCGTTGCCTCGGGCAGGTCTGTGGGGGGGGCGGTCGTCGCTTTCCGAGAAGCCTCGCGGATCCGCACGGACGCGCCGTCGCTGAGCTGGGAATGGCCGGTCGTCACGACGGGCATACCGACTGCAAGCGGACCAGACACCTCCACCCAGCGATGGACCGCCCCGGCCGGGCCCGCAATGTCGAGCCGTGAACCGAGTTCGACCGGAACGACGACGGCCCTCTCATCCACGACGGTGAAGAGTTTCGTGACGCCGGCGTAGCGGACGATCGCCTCCTCGGGCACCGTCACGGCATCGGCGTCGGCGCCGAGCAGAATCGAAGCCGTCGCGAACGAACCAGACTTGAGCAGGCGTTCCCGATTGGGCACCCAGACCTCGACTTCGAACGTGCGATTGGCCGTGTCGACGGTCGGATTGACCCGGGCAACGCGTCCGCCGATGGTTCGCCCGGGCAGGCTCTCGACCGCCAGAGCCACCTCCTGGCCGGGCCGCACCTGCGAAGCATACCGCTCCGGCACGGCGGCCTTCAGCTTGAGGACGCTGTCCACGACCAGCCGGAAGAGCTTCGTGGGTGGCGCGGCTCGGACGATCTCCCCCTCCGACACGAACCGTTC
>JBBAVO010000202.1:0-1476 GCA_040397635.1 Pirellulales bacterium | reverse complement strand
TTCAGCTCCGCTTTTTCATAGTCGTCCTTCGTCATGACGCCCCGGGCGGTCAGGGCCTTGTAGCGATCGAACGTATCCGCGGCGTTTCGTTCCACGAGCCTGGCCCGCTCGACGCTCGGCAGCGTTTCGGGGGAGAACGAGGCATCGGGAACTTTGCTGAGCCCGAGTCGTGCCAGTTCGAGTTCGAGCGCACGGGCATGCTCCTGGACCGCGAGTTGGAAATCGGTGGCGTCGATTTCCAGCAGCAGGTCGTCGGGCGACACCAGATCGCCGACGTCGCGTGCCACCCGGCGCACGGTGCCATCGACCTGCGGGCTGATCTCGATCTCCTCGAACCCATGCAGCGTGCCCACGGTGCGGACGCGTCGCTCGACCGTTCTCGGCACGGCGGCGGTCACCGTCACGGCGATCGCCTCGGGGTGCCTGGCCGTGTGGGATGCTGTCGTCGGAGCTGCGGCGGCCGGTTCCGCGTTGCGTTTCAAGCCGGGAATCAGTCCGAAAGAAGCCGCCAAGGCGACCCCGCCGCCGACGACGGCAAGGAGGCCCAGGGTTTTCATCCATCGAAGCATCATGGGTGGTTTGCCGACGTGCCTTCGGCGTCAGGCGGGCAGGCCGCAGGCAACGGCATTGATCACGGCGGCGATGCGGACGGCGTCGTGGCAGGCGTCCTCGCTCACGCTCAGATGCACGAGGCTCGCTTCGTGGTTCTTGATGCAGAGTTCGCAGCCGGCCAGTGCCGCGCAGCCGAGGCTCATCAGTTCGAAGTCGGCCTTGGAGGTCGCCGGCTGGGCCATGCGGCTCATGCGGAGTCGGGGAGGGCGGGCCTCGTAGGTCTCCTTGCCGAGCATGTGGCGGAAGCGGTAATAGACGGTGTTCATCGCCATCAGACCTGCCGCGGCGATGGCGTCGGAGATCACCGGGGCCGCGCCGCCAGCCTCAGCAGTTCGCAGATCCGCCTCGATCGCCTGGGCGAGCGGCTTGCACCGCACGAAGGCCGCTGCCGCCAGGGCCACGCCCAGGCTCTGGAGCGGCTGGAGGTTTTCGCCGGCGAGAACGCTCGAGAGATTGAGCCGGATGTCCTTCAACTCGTCGGGGAGCGTGTCGCGGAGGGCGTCGATCGAGGGGGTGGCGATGGACATGGCAGATGGATCCCGTGGACTCGGACGGCGGGTGAGAAATGATACGGACTGCGAGGATTGTAGCTGTTCGTTGAAGCATGGGCGGTCGGAATGCTACTCTGTGGCAGTTTTGCGCGCACCTCAGGTTTTTCCATGCCCCGCCGCGACGATCTCCACACGATTCTGCTGATCGGTTCCGGGCCCATCGTTATCGGGCAGGCCTGCGAATTTGATTATTCCGGCACCCAAGCCTGCAAGGCGCTTCGCGAGGATGGCTACCGAGTCGTACTCGTGAATTCGAACCCGGCCACGATCATGACCGATCCGGGCACGGCCGACCGCACCTACATCGAGCCGC
>JBBAVO010000201.1:0-5316 GCA_040397635.1 Pirellulales bacterium | reverse complement strand
AAATTCGCTCCCGTCCCTATTTTCGGCTAAGGTACACATCCCCTCGGTTCCCGGGTCGACGGCATTCGAGCGGCCACTCCGGCCGCGTGCCTGATCTTGGACACTCGCCGCAGGCAACTCTCACTTTGGAGGCGTGTCGATGGATATTCTCGGTGAAATTCTCAAGCAGGTTCTCGAAGGCGCTGCCCAGCAGCAGGCACCGGCGCCGCAGCAGCGGGCTCCCCAGCAGCAGCAACGTGCCCCGCAACCCCAAGGTGGCGGACAGGGCGGCCCGCAGGGCATGCCCTCCGCAAACGATCTGCAGGACATCTTCACGCAGATCTTCGGCGGTGGCTCGGCCCAGAAGCTGCCCGAGGTCGTCAAGCAGTTCGAGGAAAAGGGACTCCGCGACGAGGTCGATTCCTGGGTTCGCACCGGGCCCAACAAGCCGGTTGATCGGCGGCAGATCGAGGACGTGTTCGGCCATCGTGAACTCGACGAGATCGCCAGCCGGAACAAGATCGACCGCGACCAGCTGGCCGAAGTGCTCAGCCGCTATATCCCGAAGATCATCGACGAACTGACCCCGACCGGTCAGATGCAGGCCCGCCGCTAGTCGTCACCTTCGCCTTCCACGCCCGGGCCCGCCACGCTGTATGCGAGGCGGGCCCGTGGTCTGGTGGGTCTTTGGATGGGTCTTTTGACGGGTTTGGGATCGCATCGGAGGGTATACTCGCAGCATGGCGATTCTCTCTGCCTCCCTTCCCGCCGCGGCCAGCCCATGGCGTTTGCTGCCGCGATCCCTGTTGGTTGTGCCGGTGCTGGTCGTGTCACTGTTGGTCGTGCCGCCTCTGGTTGGCTCAGTCGCCGCTGCGGACACGATCCCGCTGGAGATGCTCCTGCCTCCGCATGTGGTCGTCGCCTGGCGGGACGATCCCCGGCCGGCAGCCGATACCCCCGCGGGCGTGGAAGTGCCGCAGGGCCGGCGGGGTTCCCGTCGGGCCCAACGTCGCAGCACCCGGCGACGGCCGCCGCTCGACGAGATGCCGTACGAGACGGGGCCGGTTCGTCCACCGCTCCGCGATGCGCTGCCGGCTGCGGAGTTCGTTCCTGTAGCACCGTCGGATGAGAGCTCGGCAATGGCCGTGGCAGCCGACACTCAACTGGTTTCCCCGGTGCGTGCGGCCAGTGCGGATGCCAACGGTATCACGACGCATCGCGACCAGCCCTATGGCCAACTCCAGACGGGCCAGCCCCACCATGCCCGGCAACGGTTTGATCTCTATCTTCCCGCCGGCTGCAACGCCGGTGGCATGCCACTGGTCGTCTGGATCCACGGCGATACCTGGCGCGACGGTTCCAAAGCGGATTGTCCGCTGACGTGGCTAGCGAGCGAAGGCTATGCCGTGGCAAGCATCGGCTATCGCCTCAGCGATACCGCGATGTTTCCCGCGCAGTTGGATGACTGCCGGGCGGCGATCGCGGAGATCGAGCAGAACTTCGAGGTCTGGGGGATCGATCCGCAGCGGGTCGCCGTCGTCGGCAGTGGCGCCGGCGGCCACCTGGCGGCGCTCGTCGGCCTGACCAGTCTCCAGGCGACAACTCATGGCACTCCGATTGACCGAGTCGGAGACACCTCACTCCCGCGGATCGCCGCGGTCTGTTCGGTGGCGGCACCGACAAGTCTCACGACGCTGGGACCCGAGCAGGACCGCGCCGGATCGCCAGCCAGTCGGCTCGTGGGCGGACCGCTCCCGGAGTTTCGTGAAGCGGCACAACGGGCCAGCCCCATCACCTACGTCTCAGCCGAAGATCCGCCCGTGCTGATCGTGCACGGCGCCACCGACGACACCGTGCCTCCGAAACAAGCCGTCGAATTTGCCGCCACGCTCAAGGCCGCCAGCGTCGATACCACGCTCGTCGTTCTTGCCAATGTCGGCCACAGGCCGGGCCTCGACCTGGGCACGCCCGGCGGACAGGCCCTGATCGCCTTCCTCGACAGGGTGCTGGGACCGGGCATTCGTCCCGACCGCGGCACGCTGCCATGAAACCGGCTCACGCTGCCGGCCCGACCCGGCCCGACCCGATCGAACGGTCTCCACCCCTGAGCCGTCGCACCCTCCTCAGGAGGACCTGCCTCGTCGCCGGCGCGGTGCCGCTGGCGGCCACGATCGACGGCCTGGCAATCACGCCACGGCGGCTCGTGTCGAGCCACCACACCTTCGGACACTCGGCCACCAGCGACCGGCTCCGCATCGTGCAGGTCAGCGACCTGCACGTGCACGGCATCGGAACGCTCGAACGGCAGTTGCTCGAGCAACTCCACGACGCGCAGGCCGACCTCATCGTCATCACGGGTGATTCGATCGATCGGGCCAATTCACTTCCGCTCCTCGACACGCTGTTGGCAGAGTTTCCCACGGCGCCGCGGCGGCTTGCCATCATGGGCAACTGGGAATACAAGAGCGGCGCGGGCCTCCGCTCCATGGAGAGAACCTACGAGCGTCACGGCATCGAACTGCTCGTCAATCGGTCGGTCGAACTGGAGCACCGCGGTCGGACGATCAGAGTCACGGGCCTCGACGACATTCTTTACAGCCAGCCCAACGCCGCCACCGCCCTCGGCGACAGCCGCCCGCTCGACCATCACCTCGTGCTCGTCCACTGTCCGATCACTCGCGACACGCTGGGGCTGCCGCCTGAGCACCCTGCGTCGCTCGTCTTGAGCGGCCACACCCACGGTGGTCAGGTGGCACCCTTCGGCGTGGCCACGATCATGCCCAACGGCTGCGGCCGCTATGTCGCAGGCTGGTATCGCGACGCCGGCGGGCCGCCTCTCTATGTCTCGCGCGGCATCGGCACATCGGGGCTGCCAATCCGCATCGGTGCCACCCCGGAACTCGTGCAGATCGACTGGGAGCTCGAGGCCTGATGTGCAGTTCGCCAGAGCGCGATAGCACGACCGGCATGACCCGCGGCACCGCTCGAACCGCTATGCGGCACCCTTTCTGCCTTCCTTGTGCAGACCGATGCCGCTGGCGTCGATAGCTTCTTGTACGGTGCTGTCGATCCGGCCTGCACGCGAGCCAAAGGGGCCCGCGAACGGATTGGGCCGCCTCTTTTTTCCTCCGAGATCCCCGCGCCAGGGGAAGGCCTTCTCCGCCCATGCCAACGCCCTCTCGTCGCAGCAAGCCCGCCTCGTCCGCCGTCCAAAACCCGCTGGAGACCTACCTCCGCGACATCAATGCCACCTCGCTCCTTACGGCCGAGGACGAACGCCGGCTGGCCACGGCGATCGGCCGCGGCGACGCGGCGGCGCGGGATCACATGGTCCGCGCCAACCTGCGGCTGGTGGTCAACATCGCACGGGGCTACAGCAATCGCGGCTTGGCCTTGCCCGACCTCATCGAGGAAGGCAACCTCGGCCTGTTGCGGGCGGTCGAGGGCTTCGATCCGACGATGGGCACCCGGTTCAGCACCTACGCCAGCTACTGGATCAAGCAGTCGATCAAGCGGGCGCTCATCAACTCCGGCAAGACGATCCGCATTCCGGCCTACATGGTGGAACTGCTCTCGAAATGGCGGCGTGCGACGGCTCGCCTGAACGACAGTCTCGGCCGCACGCCCACCCCCGAGGAGGTGGCCCGCATGCTCGGCTTGGCGAGGAAGAAGCTGCCGATCATCAAGAAGGCCATCCATGTCCACCAAAATGCCCCGCAGACCGAGCAGGCCGACGGGGGCTGGTCGCTCGGCGAACTGGTCCGCGACGACAATGCGAAATGCCCGGCGGAAGTGCTGCTCGATCACGATACGCTGGTGCATGTGCTGCGTCGGATCGACACGCTCGACGAGCGGGCTGCGAAGATCATCCGGCTGCGGTTCGGTCTGGGCGGTGTCGAACCGATGACCCTCAAGGAGATCGGGGCGGTGCTCGGCCTGACGCGGGAGCGGGTTCGGCAGATCGAGTCAGAAACGCTCGCCAATCTGGCATTGGCAATCGACGGCGTCCCTGAGGCGACGATCCGGCTGCGGCGGGGGGCCTGACGTCGGCTTTCGCATGCGGTAGGCTGTGGTCATGGATCTGACAGCTTTTATTCGCCCAGTGCCCGACTTCCCGAAGCCAGGCATTCTGTTTCGTGACATCACGCCGCTCCTAGCCGACCCCGCGGCGCTTGCCGCGAGCATCGACCGACTCGCGGCACCATGGCGCAACGCCCACATCGACGCCATCGCGGCGGTCGAGGCGCGGGGATTCCTGTTCGCCACGCCGCTGGCGCTCACGCTCGGCGTCGGCGTGATCCCGGTGCGAAAGCCGGGCAAACTGCCGGCCGACACGCTGGAGCACGAATACGACCTTGAATACGGCCGCGACCGGCTGCAGATGCACCGCGGCGTGCTCACACCCGGCGCCCGCGTGCTCGTCGTCGACGACGTGCTGGCCACCGGCGGCACCGCGGCGGCCTGCATGCGGCTCATCGAGGCCGGCGGTGGAGAGGTGGCGGGGGCTGCATTCTTGATCGAGATTCAGCCGCTGGGGGGCCGCGAACGGCTGGCACCGCACCGCGTTGAAGCCACGCTCGTCTACTAGCTGGTTGTGAACACGCTCTCATGCCACGCGTCGTTGTCGCCATGTCGGGCGGAGTCGATTCGAGCGTCGCCGCGAGCCTGCTCGTGGAGGCGGGCTACGACTGCGTGGGCGTGTTCATGCGGCATGGTCGGCCGGCACTGCCGCCGGAACCCGGGCCGCCGGGACCGCTGGCGATCCTACCGGGTGGACACGACTCAGACGCACGCCGGACGAGCGGCCATCAGGGCTGCTGCAGCGTCACCGACGCCCTCGATGCGAGGCGGGTAGCAGACCGGCTGGGAATTCCGCTCTTCGCACTCGACCTGACCGACGACTTCAGCCAGATCATCGATTATTTCGCCACGGAGTATGGCCGCGGCCGCACGCCCAATCCCTGCGTGCGGTGCAACACGTGGATCAAGTTTGGCAGGCTCTTCGATCATGCCGATGCCATCGGTGCGACGCATGTGGCCACGGGACACTACGCCCGGCTGACCCACGCGGCGAACGGCCGACCGCAGATCTTTCGCGGTCACGATGCCGCCCGCGATCAGTCCTACGTGCTCTTCGACGTGGTGCCTGAGCGGCTGGGCCGGATGCTGCTGCCTGTGGGTGGGATGTCAAAAGATGATGTCCGCCGTCGGGCAGCGGCGCTCGGGCTCATCACCGCCGACAAGCCAGACAGCCAGGAGATCTGCTTCGTCGCGTCGGGGGAGCATGCGCGGCTCGTCGGCCACCGACTCGGCGGCACCCGCGCCGGCGAGATCGTC
>JBBAVO010000200.1:0-5335 GCA_040397635.1 Pirellulales bacterium | reverse complement strand
CTCGACATGGGCGTGCCCAGCACGCTCGTCACCGAGGCGGTCTACGCCCGCTGCCTCTCCGCCATGAAGGAACAGCGCGTCCGGGCCAGTCGCCTGCTCAAGGGCCCCGACCTGACCTGCCACGACGACACGCAGACGTTCGTCGAGCAGGTCCGACAGGCGCTCTATGCCTCCAAGATCGCCAGCTACGCTCAGGGCTTCGTGCAGCTCGCGGCCGCTGCGAAAGAGAATGAATGGCAGCTCGACTACCGGTCGATCGCGATGCTCTGGCGGGGCGGCTGCATCATCCGCGCGCAGTTCCTGGAGCGGATCGCCGAGGCCTACGATGCCGAGCCCAACCTCGAAAACCTGATGCTGGCGCCCTACTTCCAGAAGGCACTCGCCGACAGCCAGTCGGCCTGGCGGCATGTGGTCGCGACCGCGGCCACGATCGGCGTGCCGGTGCCCGGCTTCATGGCGGCGCTGGCCTACTACGACGGCTACCGCCATGAGCAGCTGCCGGCAAACCTGCTGCAGGCCCAGCGCGATTACTTCGGCGCCCATACCTACGAACGCACCGACAAGCCGGGCACGTTCCATACCGAGTGGCTCGACCTCCGTCGGCCCGTGAGCTGAGCGGTTGCCATCATCCAGCAGGAGCGACTTTCATGGCTGAATCCTATCTCGAAAACCTGTTCGGGCTCTCGGGCCGCACGGCCGTCGTCGTCGGCGGTACGGGCGTGCTTGGCGGTGCCCTCGCCGAGGGCCTGGCGCGGGCTGGTGCCTTTGTTGTTGTGGCTGGCCGGGGCGCCGATCGGGGCGAGGCCCGCGTCGATGCGATCAAGGCCGCGGGCGGGAGCGGCATGTTTGTCTCGGTCGATGCGGTTGACCGGGCGAGCGTGACGGCGCTTCTCGATGCCGTGATCCACGCCCGCGGGCGGGCCGACATCCTGGTCAACTGTGCCGGCGTGAATTCATCGGTGCCCTACTTCGACATTGCCGACGACGACTTCACCAAGGTGCTCGACACCAATCTCAAGAGCACCCACATCGGCTGCCAGATCTTCGGCAGCCACATGGCAGCTGCTGGCGGCGGGGCGATCCTGAATATCGGCAGCGTCTCGGCCGACAAGCCGCTCTCGAAGGTGTTCGCCTACTCCGCCTCGAAGGCTGCGGTCGTCAATTACACGCAGAACGTGGCTCGCGAACTCGCCCCCAAGGGTGTCCGCGTCAACGTGCTCTGCCCCGGCTTCTTTCCGGCCGAGCAGAATCGCAAGATCCTCTCGCCGGAACGAACCGCCTCGATCATGGGGCAGACGCCGATGAACCGGTTCGGCAATCCGGAGGAACTCGTCGGTGCCGCCATTCTGCTCTGTGCCCCCGTGGCAGGCAGTTTCATCACCGGCACCGATCTCTACGTTGACGGCGGCTTTACGGGCATGAGGCTGTAGCCATGCCCCACACGATCGTGATCTTCGGCGCGTCGGGCGACCTCACCAGTCGGAAACTCGTGCCTGCGCTCTACAACCTCAAGCGCAATGGCCTCCTGCCGGCCGACACGCGGATCGTCGGCTTCTCACGGACGCCGATGACCGACGACGAGTGGCGGGCGACGCTCCGCGAGTCCACCGCCAAGCATGCCGAGGGCGCCCCGCTCGACGATGCCTCCTGGCGGGAGTTCGCCAAGACCATCCACTACCAGCCGGGCGACATCGGCCGGTCGGAAGACTTTCAGGGCCTTGCTGACCGTCTGCACACGCTCGAAGGGTCCGCGGAGACGACACGGGTCTACTACCTCGCCACCGCGCCGCAGTTCTACGAGCCGGTCGTCGCGGCGCTTGGCAGCCACGGCATGGCGGTCGAAACGAACGGCCCGCGCCGCATCGTCGTGGAGAAGCCGTTCGGCACCGACCTCGCCACCGCCCGGGCCCTCAACGAGCATCTGCACAGCGTGTTCCACGAACGCCAGGTGTTTCGCATCGACCACTACCTCGGCAAGGAGTCGGTGCAAAACATCCTGGCACTACGATTTGCCAACACGATCTTCGAACCGGTCTGGAACCGCCGCTACATCGACCACGTGCAGATCACCGTGGCCGAGGAGGTGGCGGTGGGCCGCCGCGGCAGCTACTACGACACCGCAGGCGTGCTCCGCGACATGTTTCAGAACCACCTGCTCCAACTCCTGATGGTGACCGCGATGGAGGCGCCGGTGCGATTCAACGCGAGCGCCGTCCGAAATGAGAAGGTGAAGGTGCTCGAGGCGATCCGGCCGCTCGACCTGAGCGAGGTGGCGGCGGCGGGGATTCGCGGGCAGTACCGCGGCTATCTCGACGAGCCGGGGGTGCCGCCCACCAGCCAGACCGCGACCTTCGGGGCGATCCGCTTGGAGGTGGACAACTGGCGGTGGCAGGGCGTGCCGTTCTACCTGCGAAGTGGCAAGGTGATGAGCTGCCGCACAACCCAGATCGTGATCGCCTTCAGGCAGCCGCCGCTGGAGCTGTTTGCGGACGGTAAGCACAGGAGCGTCCGCGAGGGCAACCGGCTCGTGATCCAGATTCAGCCCGCCGAGGGCATTCAGCTCCACTTCCACACCAAGGTCCCGGGCGGTGGCATGAAGCTGCGGCTCACCGACCTCGAGTTCAGCTACTCCCGCCAGTTCATGGGCCGGCTGCCGGAGGCCTACGAGCCGCTGCTGCTCGACGTGATGACCGGCGACGCCAGCCTCTTCGCCAGGGCCGACGAGGTGGAGAAGTCGTGGGAGATCATCGATCCGTTCATCCGGGCATGGAGTTCGGTGGACATGCCGCCGATCGATCCTTACAACGCAGGCGAATGGGGCCCCATGGCGAGCGTTGAGTGGATGGCGGCCCAGGGCCGCACCTGGTTCGACACCTGCCCCGTTCTGACCTGACGCCGACTGGCTCGACAACGGCTGCCCCCAGCGCTGCTACGATGACCCGTGCCATGCTGGCCCCATTCCAAGCCCCCACACTCTCGATCGGCGGCATCACGCTCGCCTCTCCCGTGGTGCAGGCTGCGCTCTCGGGCTACAGCGACCGCGCGATGCGGGTGCTCGCGCGGCGGCATGGGGCGGCCTACTCGCTCGGCGAGGTGCTGCTCGACACATTTGTCGCCGTGGTCGGCCGCAACAAACGCAACCTCGCCCGGATCGCCGTCTCGCCCGAGGAGCATCCGGTCGGCGGCCAGCTGATGGGCTCGAACCCCGACGACTTCCCCCCTGCCGCCCGCCGGCTGGTGGCGGAGGGCTTTGACGTCATCGACATCAACTTCGGCTGCCCGGTGAAGAAGGTGCTCGGCCGCTGCCGCGGCGGCTATCTGCTCAGCGTGCCGGAGACGGCGCTCGAGATCGTGTCGCGGGTCCGCGAGGCGGTGCCGCCGCAGGTGCCCGTCACGCTCAAGATGCGCCGCGGCATCGATGATTCGCCGGAGAGCGCCGACCGATTCTGGACGATCTTCGACGGAGCCTTTGCACGGGGCGTCGCCGCGATCACCGTCCACGGCCGCACCGTGCAGCAGAAATATGTCGGCCCGAGCAACTGGGAGTTTCTTGCCGCCGTCAAGCGTCACGCGGGCAGCCGCACCGTGATCGGCTCGGGCGATCTCTTCTCCGCCGAGGCCTGTGTCGCCATGCTGCGGCAGACCGGCGTCGATGGCGTGAGCATCGCGAGGGGAGCGATTGGCAACCCCTGGATCTTCCGACAGACGCTCGCGCTGCTCGCCGGCGAGCCACCGCCGCCACCGCCCACGATCCACGAGCAGGCCGAGATGCTCCGCGAACACTTCGAGTTGTCCGAGGAACTGCACGGTGCCGATCTGGCCGGCCGCCTGATGCGGAAGTTTGCCATCAAGTATGCCCGGCTGCACCCGGAGTATCTGCCGGTCCGCACCGCCTTCGTCGATGTGAAGGTGAACGCCAACTGGTCTGACGTGCTTGCGCGGTTCTACGCCGACGACGGCCCCGGCCGCGACCCCGCCGCCGACATCGACGAAACGACGGAGTGCTGACTTCACGGCAAGGCTCGGCATCCTGCCGACCTTGCCTTGGCGACCGCAGGTCGCTGGTGCTAACACGCTCCTCCGGGCCTAACCCTGGAGCGCTAGGCGCCCTGCGGAATCCGTGAGGGGCTGCACGTGTCCCGAGAGCCGGCGTTGCTGACAAGCGCAGGCAGGATGCCGAAGCGCAGTCAGCATCGAGTGAGCGAAGGGCAGGATGCCCAAAGCGAACGTCCGGTGACGGGGCACGGGCAGCCCCGAACCGCCACTACGCCAGCGCCCGCTCGATCTCCGCCCGCACGTCGGCGTCTGCCTCGACCGCCAGCCGCGCGACGAGCACCGCACGGGCCCGCTCGGCCACGACATCCGCGTGCCGCCATCGCCCCAGCGCCCAGGCGGCCGCGCCACGCACCACCGGTTCCTCGTCGACCAGCGCCGCGGCCAACGCGTCGAACGACGGGGCATGTGGCCGATTGCCCAGGGCAATTGCCGCCGACCGCAGCAGACCGCGTCGCTTGGCCCGTCGCAGCGGCGAGCCCTTGAACCGCTGCCGAAAGGCTTCGGCATCGAGTGCGAGAATTTCGGCGAGCGACGGCGTCGGCAGGCCGTCGCGGGGCTGAAACGTCGGCTCCATCGAGCCCGGCGCATGGCGGTTCCACGGACAGACCTCTTGGCAGATGTCGCAGCCGAAGATCCAGTCCTCCATGCCGGGCCGCAGATCGGCGGCAATCGGCCCGTGGTCTTCGATCGAAAGCCCGCTGATGCACCGGCTGGCGTCGAGCACGCGAGGCTCGACGAAGGCGGCGGTCGGACAGGCGTCGAGGCAGGCCGTGCAGGTGCCACAGTGGTCCACCTCGATCGGCGTGTCGGCGGGAAGTTCCAGGTCGGTCAGCAGTGCCGTCAGGAAAAAGAAACTGCCTGCGCGTGGATCGATCAGCATCGTGTTCTTCCCGAACCAGCCGAGGCCGGCCAGCCAGGCAAACTCTCGCTCCGCCAGCGGTGCCGAATCGACCACGCCGCGGGTGCGGCAGCCCGGCACGCGGGCCTCTAGCCAGGCCCCCAGCAGGTTCACCCGGCTGCGGAGCAGGTCGTGGTAGTCGTCGCCCCACGCATAGCGGGCTACGCGGCCTCTCCCCTGCCCCGTCCCACCGTCGTCTGCCGTAGTGTCGGCAGCGGCAATCGCATGGTCGGTGGCGAGCATGATCACACTCCGCACACCGGGAAGCAGGGTGGCTGGATCGGCACGCAACGGTTCCTGCCTCTCGAACCATTCCCGCAGCACCCCCGCAAACCCCTGATCAAGCCAGCGACGGACGAGTTCCTGCCGAGGTGGCGGCCC
>JBBAVO010000199.1:0-5347 GCA_040397635.1 Pirellulales bacterium | reverse complement strand
TGGCTTGAGTCGTTGGCCCGTGGAGCGGCCGCCACGAGCACGCCCCCAAAGCGGATGCTCTGCATCATGGCCGATATGGGCGTGCTGCCGGGTAACTTCTTCCCGCAGACCGCCGGCCCCAGCTACGAATCGACGCCCTACCTCGACATCCTTTCGGCCCACCGCAGCCGGATGACCGTCTTCAGCGGCCTCTCGCATCTGGACAACTCCGACGGCCACCGCTCCACCCGGACCTTCCTGAGCGGCGCCCCGCAGCCCACGGCGAGCAACTTCAAGAACACGATCTCCATCGACCAACTGGTCGCCGAGCAGATCGGCAGCCAGACGCGGTTTCCCTCGCTCCCCCTGCTCGTGGGCACGATCGGCACGGGCACGCCGTCGATCCTCCGCAGTGGCGTCGAGATGCCGATGATCGGGAGCCCCGCGGCGGTCTATCGCAAGCTCTTCGTGCAGGGCTCCCCGGCCGAGACGGAGCAGCGGATCGCCGACCTGAAGAGCGGCAGGAGCATCCTCGACTTCGTCCGCGACGATGCCCGCGGACTCGGCCGGCGGGCCGGTGGCCGTGACCGCGAGCGGATCGAGCAGTTCTTCGGTTCGATCCGCGACGTGGAGCAGTCGCTGGTCGAGGGCGAGGCCTGGGAGCGGCGGCCCAAACCGGCCGTCGAGATGGCAGAACCCGCGGACGTCAAGAACGAGGAGATGGAACAGGCCACGAACCTGATGTACGACATGGCCCGGCTCGCGCTCCAGACCGACAGCACGCGCGTCGTCACCATCGGCCTCGGTCAGATCTACGTCCGCCCCAACATGCCCGGGATCACCGACCAGATCCACGGGCTCACCCACCACGGCGGCGACGAGGCGAAGATTGCACAGCTGAAGATGATCGAGACGATGCTCTTCCGATCGCTCGACCGGCTGCTCGGCACGATGCAGGGGATCGCGGAGCCAGGTGGCTCGCTCCTCGACCACACGACCGTGCTCTACGGCTCAAACCTCTCCGACGCCAACAAGCACGACTCCCGGAATCTGCCGATCATCCTCGCCGGCGGCGGCTTCCAACACGGCCAGTATCTGAAGTTTAAGGAGCAGACGCCGCTGGCCAATCTCTACACCTCGATGCTGCAGCGGATGGGGTTCGAGATGGATGCGTTCTCGCTCGGCACCGGCCGGCTCGCCGGCCTGGAGTGGGCGTGATGAAGCGACCGAGGCTTTTCGCCACGGTGACCATGTCGGCCATGTTGGCCAGGTTGCTCGCGTTGCCCACGTTTGCCACGTTGTTGGTTTTTATTTGTGCGGTGACCGGCGGCACTGCCGCCGCGGATCTGGTCGGCAACCGGCGGGCTTTCCTGACAGCGCACTGCGGCGAATGCCATGCCGACGGCGGTTCCGAGGGCGGCTTCGCCATCGAGTCGCTTGGCGACGATTTCGGACACCGGCAGACGGTTGAGCGATGGACCCGGATCCACGACCGCGTGGCCCGCGGCGAGATGCCGCCGCCGGGCGAGGCACGTCCAATTCCTGCGCCCGACCGGCGGGCCTTTCTCGAGGGCCTCGATACGAGGCTGCTGGCCGCCGATATCGCGGCCCGGGCCGGCGACGGCCGGGCGGCGATCCGCCGTCTCTCCCGCGCGGAATATGAACACGCGCTCCAAGACCTGCTGGCCATGCCCTGGCTGCGGGTGAAGGAGATGCTGCCTGCCGACGGCAGCCGCGCCGGTTTCGATAAGGTCGGGGAAGGACTCGCGATCTCTCCGGTGCAGGTTCGGCAGTATCTCGCCGCCGCGAACCGGGCGCTCGACCTAGCGACCGCCGCCGCAACGCCGCCAGCGCCGCAGAAGCTGGTGATTCGCGGCCAGGACGCGTTCGCCCATCAGCTTGGCCAAAAGGAGGCGTTTCTCGTCGAATGCTTCCAGCCCGCCGAGACGTCTGGCAGCACCAGCAGCATCGCCTTCATCTCCGGCGGCAACAACATCGCGAAGCGCACCTTCTTCACGGCACCGCACGCCGGACACTATTCACTCCGGCTCGTCACCTGGGGCTTCTGGTGCGATCGTGGCGTGATTCAGCCGAACGACCGCACGGAAGTGGCCGCGCTCTGGTCGGGCAACCAGCCGCTGGGATTTTTCGACGCCCCGTCGCTCCTGCCCCAAACGCACGAGATCACGGCCTGGCTCGACAAAGGTGCGTTGGTCAATATCGATGCCGAGACGATCCGCGAATGGAACCACCACACGATCGTGACGTACGTTGGCCCGGGCGTCGCCGTCGATTCTCTCGAAGTGGAGGGCCCGCTCGCCGAAGCCTGGCCGCCCGAGAGCCATCGCCGGCTCTACGGCGACCTCCCCGAAGAGCCCGTCGACCCGGAGCAGGAGGCGCGGCGGCTCCTGGCGGCGTTTCTCCCACGGGCGTTTCGCCGGCCGGTGCCCGACGCCGAGGTCGAGTCGTTCGTGGGCATCGTTCGCAGCGGACTCGCCGCACAAGTCCCGTTCCGCATCGCGCTGCGACAAGCCTACGCCACGGCGCTCTGCTCGGCGGCATTTCTCTTTCGCGAGGAGCAGACTGGGCCGCTCGACGACTCGGCGATAGCGACGCGACTGGCACTCTGGCTCTGGAATTCGACGCCTGACGACGAGCTGCTCACGCTGGCCACAGCGGGCCGCCTCCGTGATCCAGCTGTGCTCGACGCGCAGGTCGACCGCCTGCTCGCACACAGCAAGAGCGATCGCTTCATCGCCGACTTCCTCGACCAATGGCTGAAGCTCGCCACGATCGACGACACGACTCCCGACAGGGGCCTCTATCCCGAGGTGGCGATGCTCAACGGCGGCATGATGCCCTATGTCCGAGAGTCGATGGTCTGGGAATCACGGGCGTTCCTCCGTGAAATACTCGACAAGGATCTTCCGGCGGCCAACGTGATCGCCAGTGACTTCTCGATGCTCAACGGCAAGCTCGCGGAGCTCTATGCAATCCCGGGGGTCGATGGCTCGCAGATCCGCCGCGTGCCGCTGCCAGCGGACAGCCACCGGGGTGGATTTCTCACGCAGGCGGCCGTGCTGAAGGTGACCGCCAACGGCACGACCACATCGCCCGTAGTTCGCGGCGCCTTCGTGAACGAACGGCTGCTGGGCCGCGAGATCCCACCGCCGCCACCGGGGATTCCCTCGGTCGATCCCGACACCCGCGGCGCGACCACGATCCGTGAACAACTCGCGAAGCATCGGGCCGACGCGAGCTGCGCGGGCTGCCATGCGACGATCGACCCGCCCGGCTTCGCACTTGAATCGTTCGACGTGATCGGCGGGTATCGCGACCGCTACCGGTCGCTCGGCGCGGGGGAGCCGGCGACGGGCACGCTGCGGGGGGGCGTCTTCGGCATCCACTACAAGCACGGTCTCAAGGTCGATCCGTCGGGCTCGCTCGCCGAGGACCTGTCATTTGCCAACATCGACGGCTTCCGGGCCGCGGTTCTCGAAGACCGACGGGCCGTCGCCCGCAACCTACTCGAAAAACTTCTCGTGTACGCGAGCGGATCGGAGATCCATTACGCCGACCGCCGCGAGGTGGAGCGACTGCTCGATGTGACCGCCGCGCAGGATTTTGGTGTGCGGTCCCTCATCCACGCGATCACCGCGAGCCCGCTCTTCCTGACGAAATAGCCGATCGAAAAAATCTATGTGGGATGTCGCCCATCCGACCCCGTCTTGAGGCCGTCGTGCACCGATGCGCCATTTCCCTTCCCGCACCGGCCTCACCGCCCTGCACCCGTTGGAGATTCTGCACGCGGCGCTGCGGGATGGATCCTGTCTCCGGAAGATTTGACATGCCGGTCTCGTACCTGCGCCAGCGTGTCGCGGACCTGCTCCCGCGTGCCGACGGCCACCCAGACCAGATAGCGGTATTCGCCCGGCGGGAGTCGGCCGGCGTCGTCGGCCTCGTTGCTCGCGGCCGCACCGCCCGCCGCGTCTGCCTGTTCGCGGACGACACAGTTCCATTTGGCGACCCGTTCCTGCTCGAACCAGAACCGGCCGTAGGTCGCCGGCTGGCCGGTGGAGCGGCTCCTGTCGGGCGACCACGCCCCCATGGCATGGCCGCCGTCGGCCGTCGACGCGATCACCGGCAGCGATTGCTCTCCCTGCGCCTCGGCGAGCGGCGCGAGTCCGTCATCAGCCCGCAGGCCGTGGAACGTACGAAAATCGGCCGGCAGATAGGCCGTCAGGATCTCGAACGTGGCCTTCCCGTGCCGCTCATCGGCGGGCAGCGTGAACGTCACGGCGTAGCGGATCGCGTGTGGCAGGCCCGGCGCGCCGATATGCACCTGCTTCTGCAGCAGGTGGTTGGAGAGCGGCGTCGTGTTGACGGCGGAGTGGCCGTGGCTCGCCTCGCCGGGCCGCAGCCAGAAGGCCATCTGCGTGACGGTCGCGAGCTCGCGGCCAGCGGCCGAGATCCAGAGGAGCCGGCTCGTGCTCGTCGGGCCGGCGCCGTCGTGCATGCTGCCCGCCTCGGTGGGGTTGAACGTCTCATTGTGGAAGCTGCCGCCCAGGTCGAGGTTCGAGGCGCTTTGCAACTGCCGGCCGTGATCATGCGAATCGATGAACTCGCGGCCGTTCCAGGTGAGCGAGTGGATGGCGCCGGCCAGCCGGGACGTCGTGGTGATCACGATCTCCGAGCCGTCCGCCGGCGCCCGGATCACGGCGTCGCCCGAGACCTGCGTCGCATCGGGCTGGGCTGCGGCGTGGCCCACCAAACAGGCCAGCAGGAAGGTGGAGCGAAGGGTCACCAGCCCAGATCGGGCTCGAGGTGATCCCGCCTCGAACCGCGCTAGCGCGCTTGTGACGTTGACCAACGCAAGCCACAAGTGGCAGCCTGCCTCGCATCGCATAGAAACCTCGTGGGGCTGGCAGCGTCGGGTTTGATCGATCCGCCAGCACAGCACTTGCGGGGCGGCATCACCGAAACCATAGTGTGCGTAGAAATTGAACACCAAATCGGGAGCAATGACCATGGCCAATCGCATGCGCGCGACACGGAGAGGTTTTCTTGGGACTTCGGCTGCCGGGGCGGCAGCGGCTGCCACCGCCGGCATGGTGCCGTTCGTGCCATGGACCTCGACCGCCTTCGCCAACCAGGAGGCCAACGACCGTCCCCGGATCGGCTGCATCGGCACGGGCTCCATGGGGCTCGGTGACGCGATCGGGCATGCAGAGTTTGGCGACATCCTTGCGGTCTGCGACGTCGACAAGGATCGCGCCGAGCGGGCGAAGTACGACGTGCGGATCGGCAAGGGCAAGGCCGACACCTATGGCGACTACCGCAAGGTGCTCGAGCGGAAGGACATCGACGT
>JBBAVO010000198.1:0-5409 GCA_040397635.1 Pirellulales bacterium | reverse complement strand
CCGCAAACCCCTGATCAAGCCAGCGACGGACGAGTTCCTGCCGAGGTGGCGGCCCGGCCGGGGCGATTCCCAAACGCGAAAAACCCACCCGGACCGACTCCCGCCGCAGTTCGTCCAGAAACAGACGGATATCCAACGGACGGCTGATCTGGTCGCTGCCGGCCAGCTCTGCAGCGGCGAGGTCTTTGGGGGATCCCATGTCGATGCTGAACGGCGGTTTGGTGGCAGGTCGGGGCAACTGGGGCGACAGCGGAATGCACGCCGCCGCGGACTGCGAGGATGCCCAGGCTGCCCTGGGGGGGTTCCACGGACACCGGCAGCGAACTGGTCTGGACGCGTGTGGGCCACTCGCTATCCTCCCGGCCCATCAGCGTCTTTCCAGGCCCAGATTGTGCATACCGATTCGTCATGTCCAGCCCGACGGCCTGTTTTTTAACCGCCATCCTGCGGAGTATGAGCCGTGTTGCAATTTTCCCGCTGCCGTCCCGAGCTTCCCGCTCGGCACCGGCCTGATGTCGACCCCCGGGACGGCATGCCCCGACTCCGCGACCATGGGTCCTATCTCTGCCTCGCCACAGCCGCGCTCGCGGCTCTCGTTCTGCTCAGTCTTGCCGGCTGCCAGACCCCGCCGCAGACGGCCGCGCCAGTCTATGGCAGCACGGTCGCACCGCCGGGCACCGGCATGGTCGGCCAGCCTGCCGCCTACGGCAGCTACGCGACGACACCGCCGGCCGTTTCCTACCCCGCCGCCCCAGGCGCGGCACCGATGCCAGGGCCAGCCACGAGTTGGCAGAGCGTTGCCCAGCCGGCCGCTCCGGCCAACAACACCTGGAGTTGGGCCCAGTCGGGCAATGCCGCGACGCCCCCCGCCATCCAGCAGCCGGCGAACATGCAGCAATATGGCAACCAACTGGCCAATCAGGCGAATCAGTACCAACAGAGCATGACGAACCAGGCGCAGCAGTACGCGAATCAGCTCCAGGCGCAGCCGCAGCAATTCGCCAATCAGGCTCAGCAGTCGTTGAACGCGCAGCAGCAACAGCTTGCCAATCAGATGCAGAATACGGCGAACCAATACCAGCAGGGCTTCAACAATCAGGCCCAGCAGTTGAACAACCAGTTTCAGCAGGGCATGCAGGGAGCGACGAACCAGCTTCAGCAGGCCATGCCGCAGATGCCCGCCGGACCTCAGCAGCAGACCGCCAACGGCAACTGGTGGCCCTTCTCCAATACCAGCGGCATGCCGCCGGCCCGCGCCGTCCCCGTGCAGCCGGCTCGCTACTGAATACACGCCGGGCACAGCCATCCTGGCCGTAGCGAACGTCCGGCGACGGGGCTTGGGCAGCCCCGGCCATGGCCGTCCTGGTTGCCGAACACTTGTCGCTCCCTGAGACGCCGCCGATACTGACTGTCCCGTCTTCGTGGGCGGCAGGCATTCGGCGAAAGTGCGGCGTTTCATGTTTGACTGGCTCGACGGCATAGCTCCGCGGTTCGGCATCGGCACACGCCCTGCCATCAATGCCTCTACTTGGCGGATGGTCTCCCGCATCGAGGCCCTTGCCCCCGAGATGGAGTCGCTCAACGATCTGGCCCTCAAGCGGCTGGGCCGATCGCTCTCCTACCGGGCCCGCGCGGGCGAACCGGCCGACTCACTCCTTATCGAGAGCTTCGCCGCCACCCGCGAGGCTGGCCGGCGACGGCTCGGCATGCGGCACTACGACGTGCAGCTGCTCGCAGGCATCGCGCTGGTGCACGGTGCCATCGTCGAGATGCAGACGGGCGAAGGAAAGACGCTCGTGGCCACGCTGCCGCTGGTGCTCTACGCGCTCTCCGGCCGCGGAGCCCATCTCGCCACGGTCAACGATTACCTCGCCAAGCGCGACGCCGAGTGGATGACGCCGATCTACGAAGCCCTCGGACTGAGCGTGGGCATCATCGAGTCCCAACAGGATTTCGACGTACGGCGGAAGGCCTACGCCTGCGACGTCACCTACGGCACGGCAGGAGAGTTTGGCTTCGACTTCCTCAAAGACCGCCTGATGAACCGCGAGATCACCGAAGGCCGCGGCGATCTGGGCGGCATGCTCACCGGCAAAACGCCGGGCAGCGCCGCCAAGCTGCTGCAGAGGCCGTATTGGTTTGCGCTGGTGGACGAGGCTGACAACGTGCTCATCGATGACGCGAGGACACCGCTGATCATCGCATCGCCCCCCGGCGAGGCCCAGGCAGCCGAGCAGGCGCTCTTTCGCTTCGCCGCGCAGGCGGCTTTGGAATTGCAGGCAGACGAGGATTTCGAGGTCGAGCCCCAAAAGCAGACCTGCGAACTCCTCGGCCGCGGCCGCAGCCGCGTGAGGGCGATGAAACGGCCCGATGCGATCGAGTCCACGAGCCTGCTGGCGATCTACGATGCCGTCGAACGGGCGGCGCGGGCGCGGCGGTTCTTCATTCGCGACCGGCAGTATGTCGTCCGCGATGGCAAGGTCGTGATCATCGACGAATCGACCGGCCGCGCCGCCGAAGGCCGCAGCTGGCGGGATGGCCTGCATCAGGCCGTCGAAGCCCAGGAACAGATCGAGATCTCGGTGCCATCCGGGCACGCGGCGAGAGTCACCCTCCAAAACCTCTTTGCCCGCTGGCCGCACCTCGCGGGGATGACCGGCACGATCGCGACGAGCGCCTCAGAACTCGCGCGGACCTACGACGTGGCGGTGGCCGTAGTGCCCACCAACCGTCCCGCGATCCGCCAACGGCTCGCGCCGGTGGTCTGCGTGAATCAGGCCGAGAAATTCGCGCGGATCGTCACAGAGACGAAAGAGATGCACGCCCTCGGCAGGCCCGTGCTCATCGGCACGCGGTCGATCGACAAGTCGGAGGAGCTGTCGCGGCTGCTGGAAGGAGCCGGCCTGCAACACACCGTACTCAACGCCCGGCACATCGAAAAGGAAGCCGAGATCGTGGCGCAGGCTGGCCAACTCGGCCAGATCACGGTCTCCACGAACATGGCTGGCCGCGGCACCGACATCAAACTGGGTGAGGGCGTGTATGACCTCGGCGGCCTGCACGTGATCTGCACCGAACTCCACGAATCGGCGCGGATCGACCGGCAGCTCGTCGGCCGCTGCGGCCGACAGGGTGACCCCGGCACCTGGCGGCAGTACGTGTCGCTCGACGACGACATTCTGGTCCAGGGCTATGGACCGGCCCGTGCCCGCCGCACGGTGGCGCGACTCGCCGGCCGTCTGGGTGGCGATGCCGAACGTCTGCTGGCGGTGTTTCGACGGGCGCAGCAACGGGTTGAAGCCCGGCACGTGCGGCAGCGTCGCCTGCTTGAATACGTCGAGCGGCAGCGTGCGGAGGCCCATATCCAGATGAGCCAGGACCCGTATCTTGACGCTGCCTCGTGACCATGCACCACGGCACCGGGCATCCTCCAGCCCGATCCTGCCGGTATGATGCTGCGATGCGTTCACACCCATGGTTCTTCATTCCGTCCCTCGCCGTCCTGTTCGCGACACTGCCCGTCGTCCGGGGCGAGGATTCCGCCGTCCGCGAGCCGGCCGCTGCACGTGAGCCCGCCGCTGATGGAACGGTCTCCGTCGTGGTGGCACCGCCCGCGGGCGGCCGCGGTGAGCAGGCCGCCACCAGCATGGCGACCGACGTGCTTTCCAAGGCGCTCGAACCGCTCGATACCGGTGGTCATGCCGGTGCAGCGGCGGGGCCTCAGGCGGCGGTGTATGCGCGTCCCTTGCCGCTGGTGGAGGCGCTCGAGCGGTCGGGCGACCGTTCACGCCGGCTCTGGATTTCGCAGGCCTATTGGAAGGTGTCGGCGGGATTCGCGATGCTCCGCTGGAGCACCGAAGCGCTCGAGCGGCTGGAGCTGATCGCCCCCGGTGGTGATCCCCATGATCGGGCGGTGCTCGATGTGGCACTGGCCGCCGCGCGGGCCGACCTGGCCGACGCCCGCGCGGAACTCGTCGCCGCCCAACAGGAACTGGTCGATCTCGTCCGTCTGCCCGCAGGCGACCCGCTGCCGTGGCCCGTTGACCGGCCCCTGGCAGGCCCCTACCAGACGCACTTCGAAACCATCTTCGCGACTCGCCCGGCCACGGGCCGCATCCGGGCGATCGTGCGGATGCTCCCCTCCAAGCACGAGGCGCTCGAGGCTCGCGCAGCCGCCGTGGCGGCTGCCCAGACGGCGATGCAGATGGCGGAGGCCGATCACGCCAAAGGGCAGCGTCCGATCGAGGCCGTGACCGCCGCCCACGCTGCGGTCACCGGTCAGCAGCGGGAATTCGTGAAGGTAATGCGAGCCTATAACCTCGACATCGCCGAATACGCGATGGCCGTCGCCGATCTGTCGGTGCCGGACGACCGCTTCGTCTCGATGCTCATCGGCACGCCGATCCAGTGGCGTCCCCAGCCTCCCCCCGCTCCGCAGCAGGCGGCCCCTAATCCACCCCCACCCGCACCGACGGCCAACTAACGCCTGGATCGGGTGGCCGTGGTCAGATGCCACGACGCGGCGTTTTTCGAGGCTTTTTTGGTCATTCGGCTATTTCCTGGGATTTTTCGCATCCTGTGGGTAATGTCGAGGGCACGGTTCCTCCGCCCTCCGACCTCGGGCCCGCGCCCCCATGATCGTGCCGCGGTTTCACGACGAAATAGTCCATTCCCTGCCGGCCCATGCCTTGTCGGCGATGATCGTCGATGCCCATGCGGCGTCGGTTCGTCGGCTCAGGACGGCGATCAAGGATCACCACCGGCTCGCGGTCCGATGCACGGCGCGAACGATTCCCGCGGCGATCGAACAGGCGGCAGAGTACCGGCCCGATGTGGTCTTTCTCGATCTGGCCGTGGCCGACGGCGAGGGCATCGCGGTCGCGCGGCGCTTCGCGACGGGGCCGGCGATCGTGATCGTCGCCGACCGGCCCGACTTCGCGTTCGAGGCGTTCGAATTCGGAGCCATCGACTATCTGCTCAAACCGATCCGCGCGGAGCGGGTGCGGACGACATTGCAACGCATCGACCGGTTTTTCTCCCACTCCCAAGGCCTCCACGCGGGCGGGAAAAAAGGAACGTCGGCCGACCGGCTGACGCCCGGAGGCCGCGTGCCGATTCCCTCCTCTCAATCCACGCGGCGGAAAACGACTGAACTCGTGCCGGTGCACGACGTGATCTGGGTCGAGTCGCTGCAGAACTACTCGGTGGTGCAACTTCCAGGCAGCGACCGCCGCACCCTCAAGCGGACGCTCAACGAGTGGGCCGCGTTACTGCCAGAGCGGGAATTCGTGCGGATCGGCCGCTCCCATCTGATTCAAATCGCAAAACTCCAGGCGATTACGTCGCCATGCCGGAACGAGGTGCTCATCTCTTTTCACGGCGTCGAGCAGCCGCTCCGTGTCGGCCGGG
>JBBAVO010000197.1:2974-5415 GCA_040397635.1 Pirellulales bacterium | reverse complement strand
GAGTCTCGGGAACCTGCACGGTGACCGTGCGGGTCCGCTCCTCGGTCCGCGGAACCTGCTTGTTGACCGTGTAGGTCCGCTCGCGGGATTCCGTGGTGTACTCGGTCGACGTGACCGTCTTCATTTCGGTCACGTACTGACGCTGATACACCGTCTTGGTGCTGGGGCCGCAAGCGGCCGCACCACCACTCTCACCACCGGCGACAGCGGCGTTGCCGCAGCCACCCTCACAACCGCCACCGCAGCTGCCGCAGTCGGCCGCGAACGTGCTCGTGCACATCGCGACGACGGCGAACGCCGGGAGGAGGATCGACAGAACTTTACGAATCACGCAAACCTCCAGAAAGAACTAGGGGAAGGAACAGGGACAGGACTCAAGCAGGTTGTTTTCGAACGCGCCCGGGTCCCGGTCGGTCGAAGAGACCTCTCTCTTTTCACGACCGAAACAGCTCGGCCGCCTGATAAGTTGGATAGATTACGTTGACTTATCTGGCTTGCAAGTGCCGGAACGCTGAAAAATTTGATTTTTGGGGTTTCAGACGCAGATGGCCTTTTTCTCGGGGAAAACCCCCTCTTCCTGAAGGCTTCCCGCGGGCCACGTTCGCCCGCCTCGAGCCATTCCCGGCCGACACATCGCGTAGAAAAGCTCCCAAGACCGGCAGAAATGCCAAAAACGCCCGGACAAGGAGGGCGTTATCCGGCTGAGATACCGGGGTGAGATACCGAGCCGGTGTCACGGCAGCAGGTCGTACAACAGCGGCCGAATGATTGCCGCCCGGCGGGCGTTTCCGATCGTGCTCGGATGGAGCTTGTCGTCGAGAAAACATTCCACGGCCGGACGACCATCGGGCCCAAGGACCGCGGCATTGGCATCGATGTAGATCAATCCCGCTGCGTTGCCCTCGGCGGCCACCCGGGCCGCAATGAAATCTCGCACGGCCTCGTTCGCCTGCTGCTGTCGGTCTTTCTGTTCCCACCGCAACTCGCTCGGCAACATCGCAAGAAACGCGATCTTCACGTCGGGCAGTTCGGCCCGCAGATTCTTCACGAGCAATGCAAACGCATCGCGGACCGCCTCGGCAGTCGCGCCGGCCGCAATGTCGTTGCCTCCTGCCGACACCACCACCACCCGCGGTTTCGCCGCGGGCACGAGCCGATGCGCGACCACGGCCAGCTCAGCCAGATTGGCCCCACCCACGCCACGGTTGATCACGTTCAGCTCTGGGAAGTCTCCGCCGAGCGTATTCCACATGCGAATGTTCGATGAGCCAAGGAACACGACGCCGTCTGACGGCGGTGGTTGCACTCCGTCGGCCTTCTCGAAGGCCGCGATCTCGTTCTCCCATCGCACCGGCGGCGGCACGGCCGTCTGCGGAGCGGGCTCGGCTGCCGGCACGACTGGTGCTGGCGCGACAGGTGCCGGCGCAGATGTAGCCGGCGCAGATGTAGCCGGCGCCGAGGGATTCGAAGCCGGCAACGCCTGCTTCTTCTCGAGCGGCCGGGGGAAGATCCGATTCCAGTCTGTCGCCATCCGCACCACGTTCCAGCCATACTTTTCCGCCGCCTCCAGCGAATCGTTCGAGGGCTCGCCGTAGGCCATCTCGCGGTCGTCATCGTCATGGAGCACGAGCAGCTGCAGGTTGGGGCGGTCGCTTGACTGCGACCACCGCAGCATCTCGATATCTCCGGTCGAACCGACATTGCCCGCGGCGAAGATCGGCCGACGGCCGATGTGCTCGCCGATGCTCACCGGCTTCCGCTCCTCGTCGTTGAGCACCTGGAGGTGCGGCAGCACAACGAGTTCGAGCCGTCGGTTGGGCACGTCTCCGGCCGCAGTCGCGTCGCCCGCGGCAGCGGCGTCAACCTCGCGCAACTCCGAAACCGCCCGCGAGGCGATGACGTGCTCGGGGCCGACCCCATACCAGGCCTCTGCCGCCGGCCGCATGAAGTGGACACCGCTTCCCGAACAGATCCAGACCGAGAACTCGTGGCTCCGCAGGAGCGCGATCAGCTCCTTCATCGGCTGATAGGTGACGTCGCAGTAGGGCACGTCAAACACCGGATGCCGGGCCGTGGCGAGAAAGTGTCGTGTATCCGATTCAAGCTTCTCCTCCGGCAGCCCCGCCAGCGTTTTGAACATCAGATCGAGGAAATACTTCTTGCCAAGACGGCGGACAAAATCGATGTCGCCTGTCATCAGCGTGGCGTACGGCTCCTCGTGGGCGATCTCCGGCTGCTGCTCCGCCAACGCCCTGACCCGATCGATGAGGAACATGCCGTGGACGATCGGCTTCTCGCAGACGAGCGTGCCGTCGTGGTCGAACACGGCAACACGTTCCGCCACCGGGACGAACGTGTCGCTGCCCTGTCGCGAGACCTTGGCCACGAAGTCGAGGATCGACTGCTTCGTCGGCCCGTCGTTCCAGCTCGGCAGCGGATCT
>JBBAVO010000197.1:0-2874 GCA_040397635.1 Pirellulales bacterium | reverse complement strand
GCCACGGCTCGCGCCGTCGGCCTGCTCGCCAGCCTGCTGCTCACGGCCATCGCGTCACCGGCTCAGGCCGACGTCTCGCTCAACAACATGTTCGGCGACCACATGGTGCTGCAGCAGGGCATCAAGAACAAAGTCTGGGGCCAGGCCGATCCGGGCGAGGCGGTCACGGTGACGCTCGGCGGCCAGAGCCACTCCACCACCGCCGGAGCAGACGGCATGTGGCACGTGTTCCTCGATCCGGTTCAGGAATACGGCGGCCCGCACACGCTCACCGTCAAGGGCAAGAACACGATCACGTTCAACGACGTGCTCATCGGCGAGGTCTGGGTCTGCGCCGGCCAGTCGAACATGCAGTGGAGCATCAACAACACCAACGACGCCGACCTCGAGAAGGCCGCCGCGAAGTTTCCCAACATCCGCCTGATCTCGGTGCCACAGGTGGGCACGCAGGAGCCGCAGTGGAACTTCAACGGCAAGTGGGCCGCCTGCACGCCCGACACGGTCGGCAACTTTTCCGCCGTCGGCTATCTCTTCGGCCGGCAACTCCACCAGACGCTTGGCGTGCCGGTGGGCCTGATCAACAACGCCTGGGGCGGCAGTGCCGCCGAGGCATGGGTGCAGCGCGACAAGCTCGCCGCCAACGAGAAACTGAAGCCGCTCGTCGATCGCTGGGTCAAGACCGAGGCCGACCTCCCCGCCGCCAAGGCCGACTACGAAAAGAAGATGGCCGACTGGAAGCTCGAAGCCGAGAAGGCAAAGGCCGCGGGTAAGCCCGAGCCGAAGCAGCCCAAAAATCCGGAAAGCGAGATGACGGGCAACGCCCGTCCCGGCAACATCCACTGCGGCGTGCTGAAGCCGAGCATCGGCTACGGCATCAAGGGTGCGATCTGGTATCAGGGCGAATCGAACGCCGGCCGCGCGTATCAATACCGCGAACTCTTTCCCTTCATGATCAAGAGCTGGCGGGAAGAGTGGGGCCTCGGCGACTTCCCGTTCTACTGGGTGCAACTGGCCGACTTTAAAGGAGAGAAGCCGGAGCCAGCGGAGAGCGAATGGGCCGAACTGCGCGAGGCCCAGACGATGACGATGAAGGCGCTGCCCAATACGGGCGAGGCGGTGATCATTGATATCGGCGAGGGGAAGGACATCCACCCGAAGAACAAGCAGGATGTCGCCAAGCGGCTGGCCCGCTGGGCGCTCGCCGAGACCTACAAGCAGCCTGGCATCGCGGCCCGCAGCCCGCTCTACAAGTCGATGGAGAAGCAGGGCTCGAAGCTCGTGCTGTCGTTCGACAACGTTGCCAGCAATGCTGGCAGCTGGCGGCCGTTCGACGTGGCGGAGCCGCGTGGCTTCACGATCGCCGGAGCCGACAAGAAGTTCGTGGCGGCCAAGGCCACGCTCCTGCCCGATGGCCGGATCGAGGTCGAAAGCGCGGCCGTGGCTGAGCCGGTCGCCGTTCGGTATGCCTGGGCGGACAACCCGGTCTGCAACATGTATTCGTCGTCGGGCCTGCCGCTGACGCCTTTCCGCACCGACGATTTCCCCGGCGTCACGGCCGTCGCTTTCTGAGCCGGTCCGGCCCTCGCCACTGGCATCGTTTCGAATCCTTTCGCATTCTTTCGGATGGGCCCCGGCAGGTCTCAATACCTGCCGGGGCCTTCTTGTTCACCTCTGCGGCCCGCCTGTGCGCATGGGGGCATGAGCGGGTAGGATTGCTCTCGCGGCGGCCATCATGATGTCGCGCCAGCCGCATGGGCCCGAATCAGCCCTGCCACGTTCATGCCTGTTCATGCAGGATCAATCTCACGGAGGATCAATCGTGAATCGCCGCGTTGCCCATCTGGTTGCATTCGTCCCGGCTGCCCTCGTGCTGCCCGCCTTCCTTCTTCTGCCAGTTGGCCTGCTTGTTATGGCAGGCTGTTCTTCCCGCACGGTCGAAACCGGCATGGCCAGCCGCCCCACGACGATGGCCGCCAAGCAGCCAGTCGCAGCGGCGTCTCACGGTCACCGGCCGGTGCGGCCGATCCCGGAAGTCATCGCCAAGGCAAAGCCGTTCCGTATGTCGCCGACGAGCACGGCGAAGGCTCTCCCCCGACCGCCCCGTGGTGAAGCTTCCTCCTCCGTCACGACGGCCAGCGCGTTCATGCCGCAGCCAATGCCTGCACGCCCCACGACCGGCCCAGATATCGCCGGCATCAACCGCATGCTGCGAAGCTATCTGCAGGCCTTCAACCGCCATGATCCCGCGGCCCTCGCCGCCCACTGGAGCGCGACAGGCGAAAACGTCGACATCGACTCCGGAGAAACAACCGCCGGCCGCGAAGCGGTCCGCGAGGTGTTCACCGCCCTCTTCCAACAGGATGCCGACGCCACGATCGACATCGATGTCGCCTCGATCCGTTCCCTCCGCGATGACGTGGCCGTAGTGGACGGCGTGTCGCGGATCTCGTTTACCGACGCACCAGCTTCGAGCAGCCGCTTCTCCGCGGTGCTCGTGCGGGAAGAGGGCAACTGGGTGCTCGACACCGTGCGAGAATCCAAAGGGATGCCCCAGCACGCCGAGTCGGAGCCGGCCCGGCGACCGCCGGTACAGCCCCTCGACGAACTCGCCTGGCTCGTCGGCTCCTGGGAGGACGTCAGCGAGGGCGTGACCGCCAGCACGCACTGCTTCTGGTCCACGAACAAGGCGTTTCTGATCCGCACGCACATGATCAGTTCCGATGCGGTTCAGGAGCAGCGTCCGTTGCCAGGCGACAGCCGCATCCCGGGTCTGCTTTCGGCGCGGCCCGCTGGCAGTCGCGAAATCACGGAGATCATCGGCTGGGATCCGGACCGTGGTCAGATCCGGTCGTGGCTCTTCACCTCGGCCGGCCG
>JBBAVO010000196.1:0-5435 GCA_040397635.1 Pirellulales bacterium | reverse complement strand
GGGCACGGCAAGTTGAAAACTCGCCGCCACGGGAATTTACTTCTGCGGGCCGAGGAGCCAGGCGAGCAGGCCCTTTTGCACGTGCATCCGGTTGGCCGCCTCCTCCACCACCACGCTCTGTGGCCCGTCGATCACCCCGTCGGTCACCTCCTCGCCACGCCGCGCCGGAAGGCAGTGCATGAAGAGGGCATTGGGGCAGTGCTTCATCAGGGCCTCATTCACCTGGTAGGGCCGCAGGTCGCTCATCCGCTGCTGCCGCTCCTTCTCCTGCCCCATGCTCGTCCAGACGTCGGTGTAGACGACGGCGGCATCCTTCACGGCCGCCACCGGATCGGTCGTCTCCTCGATCTCCGCCTCGGGAAGGATTTTCTTCAGATGCTGACGGAACGACTCGTCAAACTGATACGCCCGCGGCGCTGCCAGCACGAACCGCATCCCAAGCAGTCCGCAGAGCACCGCCAGCGACCGGGCCATATTGTTGCCGTCGCCGACGAACGCGAGCGTGTGCCCCGCGACGCGGCCCACGTGCCGCCTGAGCGTGTAGATGTCGGCCAATGCCTGGCAGGGATGGCAGTAGTCGGAGAGTCCGTTGATCACCGGCACGCTCGCCGCCGCCGCCAACTGCTCGATCGAGGCATGAACCTTCGAACGGCAGACGATCACGTCCACATACTCGCTGAGCACGCGGCCGAAGTCGGCGATGCTCTCCCGCGACGATGAGAAGCCGGCATCCTCGCCCAGGAAGATGCTCGAGCCCCCGAGGTGCGCCATCCCCGCCTCGAAGCTCACCCGCGTCCGCAGGCTCGGCTTCTCGAAGACAAGCGCCAGCACGCGGCCCGGCAGCAGGGCGTCGCGGCGGCCCGCGTCGTACTTCTCCTCGAGATCGCGCGAGACCGCAAACACGGCCTCGATCTCGTGGGCGGTCAGATCCTCGGGGACGATGAGGTGTCTCATGAAACTGACAATAGTTGCAAGGGGCTGGAATGCGACAAAGCGGCCGACACGGCCACGAAACCGGCGTGTTCAGGAACGGGAGGCCACTTCGAGAATGGCCTGCGACAGACGGTCGCAGCCGTCGTGGACCTCGTCGGCCGAGAGCGTCATCGCCGGCAGCAGGCGGATCACATGGCCCTGCGTGCAGTTGACGAGGAGGTTTTTCTCGAGGCACGACTGCACGACGGCAGTGCCATCGATCGACAGCTCGATCCCGATCATCATGCCAAACACCCGCACGTCGCGGACCACGTCGCACCGAGATTGGAGATCCTCCATCCGCTCGCGGAAGATCGCGGCGGTGCTGTCCACATGGTCGAGCAGATGATCCCGCTCGATCATCTCGATGGCCGCGATGCCAGCGGCCGCCGCGATGGGATTGCCGCCGAAGGTGGACGCGTGCATGCCAGGCCGCAGGTGCTTCGCCAGTTCGACCGTGGTGAGCATGGCGCCCCCCGCGATCCCGGCGCAGAGGCTCTTGGCCATCGTGATCACGTCGGGCGTGACGCCAAAGTGCTGGTAGCCGAACCATTTACCCGTGCGGCCGCAGCCGCACTGAACCTCGTCGAACACGAGCAGCAGGTCGCGCTCGTCGGCAATCCGTCGCAGACCCTGCAGGAATCCCTCGGGAGCCGGCACGACGCCGCCCTCGCCCAGGATCGGTTCCACCATGATGCCGCCGGTGTGTTCGTCGATCAGTTTTTCGACCGCGGCGAGATCGCCGTGCGGGGCGTATTGAAAGCCCGCCACCATCGGCCCGAGACCCTCGTGGTATTTCGGCTGCGCGGTCGCGGAGACGGCCCCCATCGTCCGCCCGTGGAAGCCGCCCTTGAACGTGATGATCTTGTAACGCTTGCCTTCGGTGCGGAGCCGCACGAGCTTGATCGCCGCCTCGTTGGCCTCGGTGCCCGAATTGCAGAAGAAGGCCTGGCCGCCGAACGACCGCTCCGAGAGCAGCCTTGCCCATTCGCCCTGCGGCTCGGTGTACCAGCTGTTGGGGACGTGGATCAGCTTCGCCACCTGCTCCTGCACCGCCCGCACGACCGGCTCAGGGCAGTGACCGAGCAGGTTGCAGCCCCAGCCCGGGAAGAGGTCGAGGTATTCATTGCCTTCCGCATCCCACACCTTCGAGCCCGCCCCGCGGACGAGGCAGACCGGATACCGCTTGTAGTTGGGCACGACGTAGCGGCTGAAGGTGTCTACGACTTCCTGCGTTTTTTCGCCGAGTGAAGCGGGCGAGGCGTCGATCGTGGCCATGAGGAGGCTCCAAGATGGCGGAAGGAACGGACGAGGGAATAAAACCGGCTACCGGCCGGCGGCGGCCGCGGCCGGTGCGGCGCGGGCGGAGAGGTTGACGGCGTCGTCGCGGACCAGTTCCGTGCCGACACCGCTGGTGGTGTAGATCTCGAGCAGGAGCGAATGCCGCAGGCGGCCGTCGATGATGTGGATCTTCTTCACGCCCTGTTCCAGCGTGGTGAGGCAACCCTCGATCTTCGGGATCATGCCCGAAGAAATCGTGCCATCGTTGATCAGCCGGCGGGCATCCGTGGCCGTGAGCGAATGGATGAGGCTTTCAGGATCGTTGACATCCCGCAGCACGCCGGGGATGTCGCTGAGCACGACGAGCTTCTCGGCACCGATCGCCGCGGCCACCGCGGTGGCCGCGGTATCGGCGTTGACGTTGAGCTTCTCACCGTCTGCCGTGATTGCCATCGACGGAATCACCGGCACCTGCCCGGCGTAGGAGAGGTTGTCGATCGTGAGCCGATCGACACGCGTGACCTCGCCCACGTGGCCGAGGTCGAGCGGCTCGCCGTCCGGCCCATCGAGCGTCAGCTTCTCTCCATAGAGGACATTGGTCGAGAGGAAGTTGAGCGACATGGCGCGGCCGCCGTATTCCTCGATCTTCGCCGTGAGGTCATGGTTGAGTTCGGTGGCGAGCACCTTCTCGACGATGTCGAGCGTGGCCTGGTCGGTGTAGCGACGGCCCTGCACGAACCGCGGCTCGATGCCCGCCTTGTCCATGGCGCGGCTGATCGCCTTGCCGCCGCCATGCACGACCACCACACGCATGCCGAGCGTGGACATGAAGACGATGTCGAGCAGGAGATGGCGGAGCGAATCCGGGTGCTCGACGACGCTGCCACCGAGTTTGATGACGGTGGTTGTGTCGCGGAACTTGCGGATCCATCCGAGGGCTTCGATCAGCGTGTCGGCCTTCTGAATGGCCTTCTGCTGGACCTTGGAGATGACGGGGCTGCTGGGCACGGGCGGACCGATCCTTGGTAAAGGCGGAGGGAAAGGATGGGCGAACGGAAAACGATCAATCCTACCAAGCCTACCGGAACAGGAAACGGTCGATTTTTGGACGGCAAACAGCCGGCCAAGCCGATCACCGCGAGACGACCTCGGCAAAACTGCCGGATTGCACGACCCGTCCCTTTTCGAGGCGGTAGAGCGTGTCGCAGTCGGCGACGGTCGTCAGGCGGTGGGCGACGATGATCAGGGTCTTGGTCCCGTGGAGGGCGTTGACGGCGGCCATCACGCCCTTTTCGGTGTCAACGTCGAGGGCACTGGTCGCCTCGTCGAGCACGAGCACCTCCGGATCGTGATAGAGCGCCCGGGCGATGCCAATCCGCTGCCGCTGGCCGCCCGACAGCCTGACGCCCCGTTCGCCCACGAAGGTGTCGGCTCCCGCCGGCAGGCTGTCCACGAACTCGTCGAGCTGGGCCGCCTTCAGAGCCCGCCGGACAGCGGCGTCGTCCACATCTTTCTCAGGCACTCCAAATGCGATGTTCCTGCGGATCGAGTCGTCGCAGAGGTAGATCGTCTGCGAGACATAGCCGATCGTGTCCTGCCAGCCACGGAGGTTGTGGTGGATGTCTGTGCCATCGACCGTCACCTGTCCTGCCGCCGGGGGGAGCAGTCCGAGGATGACGTCAACGAGCGTGCTTTTTCCGGCACCACTGCCGCCGATGAAGCCGACCGACGCCCCGTGCGGAATGCGAATGCTGACCGAATCGAGGACATTCTCGCGGCTGCCCGGGTAGCGAAAGCGGACGTTGTCCAGAACGATCGCATCGCGGAAAGACAGCGGCATCGTGGGCCGGACGGGCGCGGTCGCGTGTGCGAGGCTCAGCTCTTTCGCGAGGTCGATCAGCATGCCGTCGGCTGTGCGGAGCCGGTGGATCGCGGCGGTCATGTGGTTGACCGAGGGGAGCATGCGGAACGCCACCGTGGCAAACAGCCCCAGCATCGGAAGCAACCGCTCGGAGGGCGTGCCCTGCCACACCATGACGGCCGTGAGAAGCAGGAGGGCCGCGACGGCGAGCAGTTCGAACCAGAGCCGTGGCACCTGTTGCACCAGCGATTGCAGGGCCGCCATCCGGGCTTGTCCATCGGAGTGGTGACGGAACTGGTCCAGGAACTCCTGCTCGCAGCCACGGATCTTCACGTCCTTTGCTCCGCCGAGGCCCTGCTGCACGTGCTTGATGATCATTTTCGCGTGGTGTCGCTGGGCGTTGGCCCAGCGGCGGGCTCTGGGCCGCGCCAGCGTGTTGAACAGCCATGCGGCGGCCCCGAGCATGCCCGCCACGACGATCGCGCCGGTGGGCTCGAACCAGAGGAGGAGCCCGACCAGTCCGCTGAGCACGAGCGCCTCGGAGACGGTCATCAGGAAGACCCCGCAGATGTGCGAGAACTCGTTCGATTCGTTGATGGTCCGCATCAGTTCCGCCGAGTGCCGCTGCAGATGAAACGTCCACGGCTGCGCCAGGTAGATGGCAAACAGCCGGCGGCTCGTGCTCGCCTGGGTGGCGGTCACAAACCGCGATTGCCAGTAGGCCACGAAGAGCAGAAAGGCCGACTTGACCGCGTAGACCCCCAGGAGCACGAGGAGCACCAGCAGAATCAGCTGGTTGGACGACGGATGGCCCAGCCACTCGAGCCAGGAGGCCAACCGGGGAGAGGGTGCTTCATTCCCGCGGGTCATGAATGCCAGTGCGGGCACGACCAGGCCGACGCTGAACGTCTCCAGCGCGGTGCCCATCAGCACCAGGGCAAAGAGCACCATCCCGGCGCGGCGTTGCTGCGGAAGCAGGATCGACCATATGTGCCGGGCTGTCGTCATGGCCCTTCCAGCGTAATCAAAAAACGCGAAAAGGCTTGTTTTTGGCAAAAACGGGCGGAAATCCGGGCATGGCACGCGAGGCGAGGTTCACACCCGGAATCCCCCGGCTTCTGCCGAGGGCTCGTATGGGGGCGTGAGGCTAAAACGCCACCATGAATTGCGTCTGGATGGCCGTGCCCGTGGAGCCGGCTCGGTAGGGATAGAGAATGTTCTGTGCCGGGTTGCGGTTCAAATGGAGCGCCTCGAGCGTGAACCGGGCCTGACGCGACTGGTTCACATACCAGTTGAAGCCGCCGCCATATTCCTGGCCCGT
>JBBAVO010000195.1:0-5438 GCA_040397635.1 Pirellulales bacterium | reverse complement strand
CCGTGGTGCCAGAGGACGTTGTCGTCAGACTTGTAGTGGTCGAAGGGCAGGTTGCGAAACGAAAACAGCTTCGACTTCGGGTCGCGGTAGTCGACGATGTTGCGCAGAAACGCGTTACCCGTCATGATGAGGCCGTCGGGCAGCACCGCGTCCTTGGGATGCGTCTTCATGTTGCGCATCGACTGCCAGGCCGGCTGCCCCGCGACGCTCTCGTAGCCCTTCACCATCGTGGGGAAGTGGTTCGTCCAGAATTTGTTGTCGCCGGTCCAGCCGCTGTATTCGATCTGCTGCGGCCCGCAGTCGATGAAGACGTTGTTCTCGATCTGGTTATCGCGGCCGTTGTGGAGATGGAGGCCCGCCTTTGAGCACCGGGCCACGATGTTGCCGATCACGTCGACGCCGCCGGCGTTGTCGTCGAGGTAGACGCCCCAGGCGAAGTGCGGGCTCACCCACTTCTCCCCCTCGCGGCCGTAGCCGAGGATGTCGTGGAAGAAGTTGTGGCGGATGACCGTGCCGCGGGAGGAAATCCAGTCGCGGCCGCCGGTATAAACGGCGCCCGTGTCTTCCGTCTCGAGGTTCACGTGGCGGATGTGGTTGAACTCGATCTCGAGGTTGTTGCCGCTGAACATGATGCCCATGCGAGGGGCGTCGTGGATCAGGTTGTGGGCCGCGCGGTTGCCGACACCGCTGAGGGCGACGCCTACACCCTGCTTGTAGAACACGCCCACGTGGTGCAGGTAGTTGTTTTCCGCGCTGTTGCGGGCGGGGGTGAGCGTGATTCTGTCGCCCCCCGAGATCGAGATACCGTTCGACCCGGTCTCCGAGATGTCGCAGCCCACGACGGCGTTGTCGCTGCCGCCATCGATCGACACGCCGCTGCCGGAATAGTTGCCGACGTTGCGGATGGTGCAACCCGCCACGCGGCAGTGCCGGGCGTTTTTGACCGTGACGGCCGTGCCCTCGCAGCATTCGAATGTCAGCCCGCGGATCGTCACGTGCTCGGTGTCTGGCCCGAGGCTCATGATCGTGGCGAGCGTTGGCACGGAGACGGGCCGGTCGGCGAGCGGCTCCGGCGGCAGAAAGAAGAGCGTGTTGGCCTCGCGGTCGTGGTACCACTCGCCGGGCGCGTCGAGTTCCTCCCGCATGCCCTGCACGAAGTACCGGTCGCCGGGACGGATGGCGTAGGAGCAGTCGGCGGTCAGCGTGATCTTCCGCGATTTGGCGTCATTTTCGGCGCCCAGTTCATAGATCCGGACGATGTTGTTCCACCAGTTGTACCGCGGGAAAATCAAGACCTCGCCGTCGGTCGGCTTGGCCCATGTCCGCACGTCATCGGGCTTCTGCACGAACTCCCGTTTGCTCTCGCCCTGAATGTCGGCATACATCGGCAGGACCTTGCCATCGACGTAGGCCCAGCCGCCACCGTAGGGATTGCCGGGGTCGAAGTTCGGCCAGCGGGCAAGGTGCTGCCGCCTGCCCGCGAAGATGAGCTGAGAGAACTTCGCCTTGTCGAGGCCCTGCGTGGTGAGGTCGGCCTTCAGGAGCCTGCCGCCGCTGCTCAGGTCGTCAGCCACCGGTTGCCAGCCGCTGATGACCGCACCGCCGATCAGCACCGGCTTGTCATTGCCGTAGGCCCGCCAGACGACCGGGGCATCCGCGGTGCCCGAGTCTTCCTTGGAAAGCGTGAACGTCTTCGCGAGGGAATAGTTGCCTCCGTGGATGAAGACGGTGATCGGCTCCGCGAGGCCGGCCTTGCGGCGTTCGCGGATCGCGTTGCGGGCCCGCTCGAGCGTGGCGACGGGGCCGTCGGTCCGGCCAGCGTTTGGCTCGGCGAGCGAGCCCGACCAGGCGTCGTTGCCGCTCGGCGACACATGCCACTCTGCGGCGAGGGCCGCTCCGCTCAGGAGGGCCGCCATGATGGCGACAAGGATCGAAACAGTGACACGGTTGCCGGTGAAGATCGGGAACGTGAACTGTATGGACATGGGAGGCTCGTGCGAGGTGGGAAAAAAGGCGACGCACCACTGCAGCCCCTTTTTTATCCGCCGCAGCCACCGCTTGACAGTCCGGCCCAGAAAACTATACATATGTTTATCATTTGTGCTGTCTCGCGCTGGAGCGGCGCGACACATGCCAGCGGCTACAATGCAGGAGTTACCATGGTTGCAGTCATGAACACATTGGCCATCTACGAGCAGTTTCGGACGGTTCTCGGTGAGGAACGCGCGAAGAGCTTCGCGGAAACGATCGGAACGATGATCGAAGACGCCAAGAACACCGCGACGAAGGAGGATTTCCGAATTCTTCGGGAATCGGCCGATGCCAACACCGCTCGGCTCGAGGCTGCTCTCGCAAGGCTGGCCGAGTCCCAGGCCCGCAGCGAGGATCGGCTCGTCCGTCTCGAACAGACGGTTCAAAACCTCGCGGATGCTCAGGCCCGCACCGAGGCCAGGGTCGAGGGACTTGCCGAGGCCCAGGCCCGCACCGAGGCCAGGGTCGAGGGACTTGCCGGGGCCCAGGCCCGTACAGAGGCCAGGGTCGAAGGACTCGCTGAGGCTCAGGCCCGTACAGAAGCTCGGCTTGACCGTCTCGAGGAGACGGTGCAAAAGCTCGCTGAGGCTCAGGCCCGTACAGAGACCAAGCTCGAGCAGCTCATCGAGATCGTCACCCAACTCGTCATCCGCAGCGACCGGCACGAGGGCGATCTTCTCGAACTGAAGTTCCGCGACCGTCTGCCGTCGTATCTCGGCAGGCTCCTCCGCAAGGCCAAGGTCATCGAAGCAGCCGAGTTGATCGACGCGATCGAGCCCACGGTGGGGGAGGTGGCCGTGGACGATTTCCTCCGGTCCGATGTGGTGGCGACCGGCACGCTCAACGGCAGCTCCGTCTACCTCGTCGGCGAGATTTCCTACACCGCTAACGAAGACGATGTGATGCGGGCCGCGCGGCGGACCGCCTGCCTGGTGAAGGCCGGCCTGCCCGCCGTCGGACTGGTGGCCTGCGAGAAGATCTCTCCTCAGACCGCCGAATATGCCAGCAAGGAGGGCGTGCGCGTGTGGCTGGATGGCCGCATGCTCGATGCCGAGAGTCCACCCCGATCACCAGCGGCGTGAGTGTTTGAAAAGAGCTGCTTCCGCTTTTTATACCCGGCGGTCAGAGGCCGGCTTTCGGCGCCGGACTGGCGTTGTCCAGTCGGAAGACGAATTCGTTTGGTCCCTTCTCGGTGACCTCGGCCTCGAGCCCCGACGAGCTGTAGACGCGGTATTTTTCCGGTAGGACGTTTTTCACCACCTTCGGCTGGTCTTCCGGGGCCAGGCCTCTAACCGGGTTTGTGACTACTGCCGCTGTTTTCTCTATCCCCACGAGGTGTTTTCCCGGGATCGCGCCGTCGTTTGGACGAAATGTCTTGAGTCGGAACTTTCCTGCTGCATCAGTCTGGGCGAGGGCTGCGTATTCCTTTTTGCCGTCCGCGCTACGGGTCACGAACACAACCGTAGCATCTTCGACCGGCTTGCCATCGAATTCGACCATGCCACCGGCCGGCACCCGTTGCGGCCACTGTTTGCTCCACTCGTCTTCGCGATACCGCGAACAGCCGCCCGCCAGTGGCAGGAATGCCAGCGTCAGCATGAAGACCACAAGGACGGCCCGCGGGGCTATTACTCGCATGGATGAACACACCGCGGGAGCGGGCCGATGATTGATCATGACGTTTTCCATTGGCTGCATGCGGTGTTCGACAGCGCGATCGATGCTCATGTGGCTCACGGCTGACGGACCGACTCGCCGCCGGTCATGGTGCCAAGTTGCCCCCACACGCCGTACGGGCTCGGCGACGTCGGTTTCGAGGGCCATGCGGCTGCCGGGTTACCGGCGTCGATATTCTCGCTGATGAACGTCACCGAGCCGTCGGCAAAGGCAGCCAGCACGCCACCGCCGTGCCGGCTCCGCGGCGGCTGGGTGCCAGTGAACGTGTAAGCATTGCACGCGCCGTAGTTGGGCTGCAGGATCGTGTTGAAACCGTTGTACCCGAATCGGCCGTCGGCCCAGCAACTGCCCATGGAGCGATCCCGACTGATGATCGCGCCCGCGGCGCTGCCACTCCAGCCACCGTTGCCAAGGTAGTTCGACTTGCATCCGGAGGGGTTGTTGGTGCTCCAATTCGTGTTGGCATCCGCGCCGTTGGTGGCCGTGTTGCCGCTGCCGGTGGGCCGTGTGCATTCCGAGATGGCGATCGTGCTGGAGAGGCCGTCGGTGATCTTGCCGCTCCTCGTGCCGCTGTTGAGGCCGAATAGCCCCCGCTGGCCCATCGCCTTGGGGGCGTTGCCGCTCGGGCTGACCACCGCCGTCAGGCTCACCGTGGCGTCGTCTCCCAAGCCGTCGCACTTGTCACCGTAGGAGAAGACATAGTTCGATTGGCCCTTCGCAGAAATATCATTCGTGGGCGGATCCGACGGGCAAAGGATCTGCGAAATTCTTCTGACGTAGGGACTCGTGGCAGAACTATCGCCGATGTTGACCGGCGTCAGGCCGATCTTGCTGTACGTGGACGCCTCCTCCAGATACGGAAGGAGCGGCACGTAGGTGCTGAGCCGCCCGGCTCCGGGATAGGTCACGCCATCGACGGTGTCGCCGTAGGCAGGTTTCGAATCGGTGTAGGGAACGCCGCTATTGGTGTTGGAACTGATCGGACCACCTCGGCCGTACGGAAAGCATTTCTTCGCCGACTCATGATTGAGGACCGCGAGTGCCAGTTGCTTGATGTTGCTTTGGCACGTGCTGCGCCTGGCCGCTTCGCGGGCCGCCTGCACCGCCGGCAGGAGCAGGCCGACGAGCGTGCCGATGATGGCGATCACCACGAGGAGTTCGACCAGCGTGAAGCCGCGGCAACCTGTCGATGAACGGGGCTGCGATCGTACTTCTTGTTCCAATGAGAGCATGAGAACATCCGAGAAATAAAGGGAATCGCCTAACCCCAACGCCTAACGTTGAGCTTAACCGCAGGGGACAACTCTCACAACCGAAACGGCGAACCGGCCATCCGCTTGACACCGTTCCGCCCTAGGTTGAGCATAGCCTTCTGAAGCGTCGTCCCGGCTGTCCGTTTTCAGACCGTTTTTCAGAAGGAACTCCTATCGTGACCGGTTCTGCCATCATGTGTCGCTGGGTGATCGGTCTCTCGTGCCTTTGGGCCGGCGTTTCGGCTGTCATTGGGCGGGCCGCCGAGGCGGGCAAGCCGCTCGAGGTGCTCTACATCACCGGGGGCTGCTGCCATGACTACGACGGACAGAAGAAGGTGATCACGCAGGGGATGGCGTCGCGGGCCCGGATCAACTGCACCGTGATCCACGAGGGTGGCACGACCACCGATCACAAGGTTTCCATCTATTCGAAGCCCGACTGGTCGAAGGGCTACGACGTGGTCTTCCACAACGAGT
>JBBAVO010000194.1:0-5451 GCA_040397635.1 Pirellulales bacterium | reverse complement strand
AGGATCCCTGCGGCCTGATGGTCTTCGACGAGAAGCTCCACGCCAGCCTGCCGGCCCGCTCGAAGCGGTCGCAGATCGCGCAGGTGCTGTCGGTGCTCGCGAAGGTGAAGCCCTCCGGGAAGACCGACATCGCCCGTAGCCTGGTGCAGGTGGCTGCGATGCTTCGGCACCGCTCGCTCGTGATGGTGTTCAGCGATCTGCTGGCGGATCCGGAGCCGGTTCGCGACGCCCTCCTGCGGCTGCGGCATCGGGGGCACGACGTGATCCTCTTTCACGTGCTCGATGAGGCCGAGGTTCGCTTTCCGTTTGAGGGGATGGTGGAGTTCACAGAGCCTGAGTCGCTCGACCGCCTGGTGGTCGATGCCGACGCGGCCCGCAAACAGTATGTCGCGGGCGTCGAGGCGTTTCGAGAGGACTACCGTAAGACCTGCTTTCACGCCGGCATCGATTACGTGCCGCTCGACACGAGCATGCAGTTCGACCGAGCCCTGCTGGGATATCTCTCCAGCCGCCGCAACCGATTTTAGTGACAGGCGAACATGGGCCTCTCGTTTCTCACTCCGATGCTGCTGGGTGGCGCGGCACTCGTTGCCGTACCGCTGGTGCTCCATCTCATCATGCGGCAAAAGCCGGTGAAGCGGGAGTTTCCGGCGCTGCGGTTTCTTCGACAGAAGGCGGCTGCCAACCGCCGGCGCCTGCGGCTCAGTCACCTGCTGCTGCTCCTCCTGAGGATGGCGGCGTTGGCCATGCTGGCACTCGCTCTGGCCCGCCCGGTGCTCCGCGGTGCAGGCTGGCTGGCCGACGGCGAAGGGCCGGTGGCGGCGGCATTCATCTTCGATACCGCGCCGCGGATGCTCCTGCGGGAAGGGAATCGTACGCGGCTGGAGCAGGCCGCAGCCATGGCCAGAGTGCTCTTCCAGAAACTGCCGGCGGGGAGCAAGGTTGCCGTGCTCGATACGTCTGGCGGTATGGCAGCGTTTTCCCCCACGATCGCGGCGGCCGCGGCCCGGATCGATCGGCTCGCCGCCACCACGCCTGCGGCCTCGCTCTCGCAGTCGCTCGCGGCCGCGCTTCGGCTGCTGGCGGGCTCAGGGATTCCTCGGCGCGAGATCTATCTGTTTACCGACTGCTCACGTGGCGCCTGGGACAATGCCCCGCCGCTCGACATCGCCGCATCGCATCCCGACACGAGCCTGCTCGTCGTTGACGTGGGAGCCACGGCAGCCCGTAACTATGCGATCGACGCGGTCGAACTCTCCAGTGACAGGATTCCCGCCGGCGCCGCGCTCGGACTCACGGTGGTGACCAGCCGTGTCGGCTCCGATGCTGGCCGAGCGGTGGCGGTTGAGATGATCGGAGCCGACGGCCGACCCGTACGGCGGTCCGTCAAGCCGGGCGCGTGGAAGGAGGGCGCGGGGGGCCAACTTGATTTCGATATCACGGGGCTGGAGCCGGGCATCCGCCAAGGCCGCGTGGTGATTGATGGCACCGATGATCTCGAGGCTGACAATGCCTGGTGCTTCACCGTCGAAGTCGGCGCCGCGGCCCGCGTGCTCGTGGCAGCACCATCGCCGGCATCGCGTACGGGACTGTTTCTATCGCAGGCGATCGCACCGGTGGCGCTTGCCAAGGCGGGCAAGGCGGCCTTCGAGGTCACGGTGACCGACGTGTCTGAGTTGGCATCGCTGGCATGGGACGACTTTCGTGGCATCGTCCTGGTCGATCCGCCGCCGCTGCCGCCGGCGACTTGGGATCTGCTCAGCCAGTGGGTGGCTACGGGCCGCGGGCTGGTGGTCTGGCTCGGCCCCAAGGCTGGCGATGCGGCGAGGTTCAATAGCGAATCCTCGCAGCGGGTGCTCGGCGGCGGCATCGTGCGGGTCTGGCGGGCGGCCGGTGGCGACAACTACCTGGCGCCCGCGGCGCTCGATCACCCCATGCTCGCGGCCTTCCGCAGGGTTGGTGATGCCGTGCCGTGGCAGGATTTCCCGGTGGCACGACACTGGGAGTTCGCACTGGCTCCCGATGCGGCTGCTGGTTCAGGTGCGGCTGCTGGTTCAGGTGCGGCTGCTGGAGATGCGACGGCCCAGGTCGTGGCGGCCTACCGCAACGGACTGCCCGCGGTGATCGAACACAAGCTCGGGCAGGGGATGGTGGTGACCGTCACCACGCCGGTCTCGCAGGCAGCCGATGATTCCGACGCATGGAATACCCTTGCCACCGGCTTCGAGCCCTGGCCCTTCGTGATGCTTGCCAACGAGACGCTGCTGCGGTCGATCGACACGGCCGATGATCTGAATGTCGTGGCCGGTCGGCCGGCGAGCCTGCACGTGGCCCGGCATGACACGCCCGCGGCGTTCGTCAAGCCGCCAAGCGGGGACGAGTTTCCTGTCGCCGTCGATCAGGCCCGCGGGGCGATCACCGTCACCGCCACGCAGGTCCCGGGCAACTATTCGGTCCGTGCCGGTGGTGCGGCGGGGGGCGTGGCGACCGGGTTCAGTGCCAACCTCGATCCGTCGGCCACGGATTTCACCCGCCTCCGTGCCGACGGTCTGGCCGCGGTGTGGGGGCAGAACCAGCGTCTCGCCCGCACGGAGGCGGAGCTGGTGCGAGACGTCAACCTGGAGCGTGTCGGCGCTGAACTGTTCGGTTGGATCATTCTGCTCGCCGCTGCGGTGATGGCGGCCGACTGGATCGTGGCCAACCGCTTCTATGCGCCGCGCGAGGAGGTCGCAGCCGGTGCGAGCGCGGCGGCAGAGTTTGCGGCGGCGGCTGGAGAGGCGGCTGCAGACGCTGTGAAGTCTGGGGCAGGAAGAACGCGGGCTGCGGCACGAGCCGGCAGGCCGGCCGGTGAGCCGCCGCCCCTGCCGGACGAGGTCGAGCAGGAGGCCGGAGCATGATCGCAGTCACGTCGGTGCAGCGGGTGGCGGTGCACTTCGACCCCGTCGGCTCATGGCTCCTCGTGGCCCTGGTCGCGATCGGGTTGCTGGCCGTGCTGCTGGCCGTGCCGCCCGATCGCTCACGCGTGTCCGGCGGTCGCTTGTTGGCGCTCATGCTGCTGCGACTCGGCGGGTTCCTGGCACTCGTGCTCTGCATGCTGAGGCCGTCGTTCGTCTCGACGCGGCAGGCGCGGGAGCAGGGCACGGTGGTGGTGCTGGCCGACGCCTCGAAGAGCATGACCGTGGCGGACGGTCCCAACGGCAAAACCCGCTGGGATGAATTGACCGCGGCGCTCCAGGCCGCGCGACCGGCGGCCGATGCGCTGGTGGAGAACGGCGATTTCGACATCGCGACCTATGTCTTCGATCGTGAACTTCGGCCCGTGGCAGCGGCCGAAGGCAATCTGTTTCCGCTCTCCGCATGGCAGGCCGGAAAGACCTCGGATCAGACGGCGATTGGAGCAGCCATTGCCGAGACCGCTCGCGCCGGAGCCAGCCGCCAACTCGCCGGCGTGATCGTTCTCAGCGACGGCGGTCAGCATGCCTATCCGCCGCGGGATGAGCCGCCGCAGTCGGCCGCCCGCGCCATCGGCGACGCCGGCGTGCCCCTCTGGAGCGTCACGTTCGGGCAGCAGCGAGGCGCGGGACAGGGCCGCGATGCTGCGATCGTGAACCTTTCGGTGGGCGACACGGTTTACCTCAAGAACCAGTTGGAGGTTGCCGGCCGCGTGCGGCTGGAGGGGCTGGCAGACCGCGATGCCGTGGTGAAGCTGATGGCCGAGAACGACGCTGGCACGATGGAGGAGGTGGCCCGCACCACTGTGAAGGGAGCTGCGGAAATTGAGGAGCCGGTGCGCCTCACCTGGTCCCCGCAGAGCCTCGGGGAACGAAAGGTGTCGCTCGTCGTCGAGAGGCAGGAGGGGGAAGTGGTGGTCACCAACAACGAGCTCTCCACGTTTGTGGAAGTGGTCGATGGAGGCCTGCGTGTGCTCTACCTCGAAGGAAGCCTGCGGGTTGAGCAGCGGTTCGTGCGACGCGTGCTCGCGGCCAGCCCCGACATGCAGGTGGACTTCCGGTGGATCGATTCCGGCCGCCGCGAGGCCTGGCCGATCGATCTCAGTCGGCAACTGTCGGGCGATTACAATGTCTTTCTCATCGGCGATCTCGACTCTGCGGCCCTGCGGCGCGACGATCTGCAGAAGATCCTCCGCAAGGTGCAGGCCGGCGCCGGCATCGGTCTGCTCGGCGGCTTCCATGCGTTCGAGGCCGGCGGCTGGGGCAGTTCCGCTCTCGCACCAGCGCTGCCATTCGAGCCCGATCGTCTTGCACGGCAGGCGTTTGACGAACCGGTGCGGGAAAGCCTTCATTTCAAGGGACCTCTGCAGATGCTACCCGACGCCCGCTTCGGCGGCGTGTCGATCCTCCGGCAGGGGAAGAGCGAACAGGAGTCGCGAGCGGCGTGGCAATCGCTGCCGCCGCTCGAGGGCGCGAACGATCTCGGCCGGCTCGTGCCTGCTGCCAAACCGTTGGCTGTCACGGCGGACGGCCGGCCGCTGCTGGTGGGACGCGAATACGGCGACGGTCGCGTGCTCGCCTTCGCGGCTGATTCAACCTGGCGATGGGCGATGCAGGGCGCAGTCGAGCAACACCGTCGCTTCTGGCGGCAGATGGTCCTCTGGCTCGCAAAACAGGATGACGCCGATCAGGACGCGCTCTGGATCCGTCTCGCACAGCGGCGGATTTCCCCCGGCGTGCCGCTCGCATTCGATGCTGGCCTGACGAAGCCCGATGGCACGGCGGTGACCGATGTGGCGGTCGAGGCGGTCGCTGTTTCGCCGACCGGTCAGCCGCGGCCAGTCCGCATCGCGCGGCGGGGCGACACATTCACCGGTACGGTCGCCGATCTCGCTGATCCCGGTGATTGGAAGCTGGTCGTGACGACATCCCGGGCCGGGGATCCGACGCCGCGGGAACGCGCCGCCCGATTCACGGTGGTGCGGCAGGATCTCGAGCTTGCCAACCCGCGGGCCAATCCGCTTCTCATGCGGCAGCTTGCCGAGGCGACTGGCGGCGGCGTGCGACTGCCCGAGGAACTGCCCGGCATCTTCGACGAGATCGCCAAGAAGCCGGCGGCGTTCGAGACCACGGAGGAATGGTCGTTTGCGGCCTGGGACAAGTGGCCGATGTTCCTGCTGTTGGCGGCCTTTATGTGCACTGAGTGGTTTCTGCGGAAGCGGTTCGGGCTGGTGTAGGGGATGTGGTTGCGCCGCCGGGCGGGGCTGACCACGCCCCGAGTGCCGGACGTTCGCTCCGGCATCCTGCCTCCGCTCACTCGATGCTGACTGCGCTCCGGCATCCTGCCTGCGCTGGTCAACAACGCCGGCTCTCAGGACATGGCCAGCCCCGCCCTCATCCAAGCCCGCAGCGCAAGCAGTGGAATAGGGGTTTCAGCGAGTTGCACCGCCGATCCCGGCTCCCGCTCCACGATTGCGTGGCAGGATGCCAGGTTTCCCGG
>JBBAVO010000193.1:0-5478 GCA_040397635.1 Pirellulales bacterium | reverse complement strand
GCCTGGCGGGCCGAGGGCGTGGCCATGCCAGGGAACGTGGCCTGCTTCGATGATGGCGGTGCCACCAAGATCGTCGCCCTCGACGGCTGGCGGACCGTGGTCGTACTCGATCCAAGCGGCCGCGAACTCGCCCGACACGAACTCGATCTACCAGCCGATGCCGCCGTCGGCTTCCTGCGGACGGCCGTTGATTCGGCCGGCAAGCGCTGGTGGCTCGGTGGCAACCGCGGCGGGCAGCAGGTCTTCGTGTTTGACGAGGCGTGGAAGCTCCACGCCGCCTATCCCGGCTGGGAAAGTCCATCGCATGCCGGGATTCGGACCGCGCAACTCATCGACCTCAATGATGATGGCGCACCGGAAATCGTTGTCGGCTATTACGGCACCGTCGGCGTGCAGGCCGCCAGCCTCGCCGGCCATCGGCTGTGGCGGGAACGTTCGTTCGACACGGTGCTCGACGTCGTGCCCGACGCACCCCGACAGAACGAAAGCCGCGGGCTCGTCTGCGTGAATGGCCACGGCAGGCTCGTGCCCGTGACGATGGAGGGCAGGGGCGCGGAGGCGCGGCCCGTGGAAGGGGCTGGGGAGGGCCGGAAGCTGCCGGATTGGTCAGCGAGCCCTGCGGTCGCGTCACTCTTCGCGGCGCCTGTGGCACCCAATGGCGGATGGGCCTTGCTGGGACTGGCCAGCCCCAGCATGGGCAAGAACATGGCGGTGGGACTCGGCCCGCTCCCTGACCAGTTCTGGGAACTCGATCTGCCCGACGGCGTGCACCGCGATGGCCCGATCGAGCCGGTGGCCTGGGCCGATCTGCTCGGCACGCCGCGGCGGCAGTGGCTCATCGCCGCTCCCGACGGCTCCGTGACGGTGGCCTGGGCCGACGGCCGTGTCGTCGATCGCTACCGCCACGGCGCACCCCTCGCGGGGATCGGTGGCTACCGCGACGGCAACGAGGGCTTCATCGTGATTGCCACGAGGGATTCGCTGGAAAGCTATCGCGTCGAGGACGTGGCCCTCGACTGACGGTCACTCGCCGCCCTTGCGGGTGCAGAGTTTCTGGAACACGGTGACATCGACCGTTTCGGCGATGAAGTCACAGTGACCATCGGCGAACACGACGTTGGCCCCACCCAGATGGCGACTCGACAGGTCGCCGAAATGCTGCTCAGCGGGGTTGCCGTTGGGGGCATGATGTCCATGGGCCACCGCGCGTCCGATCGGCTCAGCAAGCCCCTCCACCATGCCGAACCAAAGGCTTCCTCCGATTCGTGAGTCGCGTTCCCCCACCATGATCGTCTTGCTCAACCCGTCGGTAACGTGCCGGAAGGGCATCCGGCTGTTCGCGAAAAACATGCCGTTGCCGTCATACGGCTCGCCTTCCTCATGATGCTCCTCTTCGCCCTCTCCGTGATCCTCCTCTTCGTGAGCCTCCCATGAGTTGGTTCCGAACATGCCGACGTAATTGGACCGGGCATACGTGGCCGCGCCTGGCGTCTGATCGGGGTGCTCGTGGTCGTTGTCGGCGCCTTCCTCCTCACCGGGATTGAACGTCGGCCTGCCAGCGCCCGCGTCGGACGGGCAGAGGAACCCTGGGATGACAGCGCCGAGAACCGTTGACGATGCGGAGGCGATCGGAATCTTGATGTCGATGCTCTTGGAGATCGCACTTTCCTCCACGTAGGGCAGAATCCGAGATGCCCAGCCCCAGCCGACACCCTCCTCTGCATGATGTGGATCGGACCGGTCGGTATTACACAGCCAGCCCTCCGGCAGTTGCCGCCGAGCCTCGTGATAATTCTGCAGGGCGAGACCGGTCTGCTTGAGGTTGTTGGTGCACTGGGCCCGGCGGGCCGCCTCGCGGGCCTGCTGCACGGCCGGCAAGAGGAGGCCGACCAGCGTGCCGATGATCGCGATCACGACCAGGAGTTCGACCAGCGTGAACGCACGGCGGGAGAGTGTCATATCCGTAGCTCCGGTGGAAGGTGCAGGGGGGTTGGGGAGGACTATGGAGGGGCGTGCATGCCCAAAATGCAATCCTTTTGCACATACTACCCTTGTGCAAGTCGGTGTCAAGCGGTCGGCATCATCTTCGTTTCAGATCATACGGCCCCACCCGTTTGCCTGTTCTCTCATCCAGGCAGACCTCTCCAGACGAAACATCTTTCGTGGATCGTGGAATCTGACAGACGCCATCTCGGAGAGCCTGATTCGTGCGTAGTGTTCGCCCACTGCTGTTCGCCGTCGCCGTCCTGGCCGCGGCCTCGTCGCCCCTGACTGCGACGGCCGCCCAGTTCGACGACACCCAGCCGGCTGAGGCGACCGTGGTGACGGAGTCGGTGGCCCCCGGCCAGCAGGGCGACTGCGGGTGCCGCGGCGGCCAGCCACAGCAGTCATGGCAGCAGCCGCCATGGCATGGCAACGTGCGGAGCAACCAGTGCGGCGCGCCGCAGGCATGCTGCCGAGGCTCGAACGTCTACCAGGCGCACCCCTTCCAGCAGCTGCAATGGAAGCACAGCCCCTGCGTGACGCTGCCGCCGCACTTTCCGCGGCTCCATTCGATGTGCCGGGAGGGTTATCTGCCGTCGCCCGTCCCGCCGGCGCAACCCCGCTGCCACCAGTGTGGCGCGGCGATCCAGGGAGGCTTCTAGCGCGACCGACGGACCGCCGCCGTCCGAGTCCCAAAGCCCCGATCGCCGCGAACCCTGCGTGGCAGCGGAAGACGATCCCCCTGACGTGGTCCGGCCGGAAGGCATGCACCGGCCGGACCACGGTATTTTTGAGTAGAGCCCTCTCATAATCGCGATGCCAGCAGCATCGCGGCCGTGACTGTGATCGCTCCAACCACATCGATAATGGCACCGCTGGCCATCATCGATCGCAATGGCACCCGGCCGGAGCCATAGACGATCGCATTGCAGGGGGTGCTCACCGGCATCATGAAGCCGAGGCTCGACGCAAAGGTGGCGGCGAGCGCCGCCATCAGCGGATCGACGCCCGTGGCCCGGGCCAACGCGATCACGACCGGCACGACCATGTTCGCGCTGGCGGTGTTGCTCGTGAATTCGCTCGTCACCACCGCCACGACGGTCGCCACGGCCACAAGCACGGTCCCGCTCCAGTCGCCGACGGGGATCCATCCTGTGATCGACTGGCCGATGGCACCAGCGAGCCCCGTGGAAAAACAGAGCTCTCCCAGCGCCATGCCGCCGCCATACAAGAGCACGATATCCCAATCGATGCGGGCCTCCCGCCACTCGAGCGCCCGCTGTAGGCGACCGTCCGCGTCACGATTGCCTGGCAAGAGAAAGAGGAGAATGGCGCCGATAAGCGCCACGACCCCCTCCGGCAGCCGCTTCGAGAACCAGCTACAGACCGGATGCGACGCCCCCAGCAGAATCAACAAAAAGCCCGGTAGCACCCACAGAAAGACCGTGATGGCAAATGCCGCGGCCACCGACTTCTGTCCGGTCGTCCACCTGCCGAGCCGGCTCCGCTCGGCCGCGACATAGCTGCCGACCCCCTCGAGCCGCTCCACTCCAGCCGGAAAGAGCCTCGAGAGCACCGTGACGGCCACCGTTGTCATGACGGCCACGAGCGGTATGGCAATCGCACACCAACCAAGAAAAGAGACGTGCACGCCGACCTGATCACGGATGAAGGCAAGGCCGATGAGGTTGGTGGGCGTGCCGATCGGCGTGGCCAAACCGCCGATCGACGCCGCGAACGCCACGCAGAGAAAGAGGCTTGTGGCAAAAGTGGGTGCTGGTGACCTGCCGTGACCGGCGGCGGCTGCCTCCACGGCGCCGAGGATGCCCGTCACGATCGCCATCATCATCGCCGCCGTAACCGTGTTGGAAATGAAGGCGCTGATGAGCACCGACACGAGCGCCACAGCGGCGAGAATCCGCGTCGGCCGCTCGCCGATCCACGGCACGGAGAGCACCCGGTAGGCAAGCCGACGGTCGAGGCGGTGCTGCCGGATGCCCTCGGCCAATAGGAACGACCCAATGAAGAGGAAGATCAGGGGATCAGCGAAAGGGCGAAACACCTCCTTCGCCGGCGCTACGCCGGCCACCACGCAGAGCACGGCCCCGAGCAGCGACGTGACCGCCAGCGGCAGGGCCTCGGTCACCCACAGCACGATCACGAGCAGGAGGATCGGCGCGAGCGTCAGGGCTTCGGGCGAGAGCGGCATGGGGATGGCATAGCCGAAAGCCCTCGTGGCGGCAAGTTTTCAACTTGTCCGTGTCCCCCGGCACGGATTCCACAAGTTAAAAACTCGTGGCCACGGGTCGAGGACGCGTCGTGCCGGCATCCTGCCGCCCGTCCGGGCGGCAGGATGCCGATGTTTCGCGTGTATTCAGTACGTCTTGCCGAGCGCTGCCTGGGCCGCGGCCAGCCGGGCGACCGGCAGGCGGAACGGTGAGCAGCTCACGTAGTCGAGCCCGACATGGTGGCAGAACAGCACCGAGTGGGGATCGCCACCGTGCTCGCCGCAGATGCCGAGCTTGATGTCTTTCCGCGTCTTGCGGCCGCGCTCGACGGCGATCTGAATCAACTGGCCCACGCCGGTGGCATCGATCGACGCGAACGGGTTCGCCTTGAAGATGCCTTCATCGGTGTACTTCTGCAGGAACGACCCCATGTCGTCACGGCTCATGCCAAGACAGGTCTGCGTGAGGTCGTTGGTGCCGAAGGAGAAGAACTCGGCCGTCTCGGCGATCTCGTCGGCCGTGAGGGCGCCACGCGGGATCTCGATCATCGTGCCCACGAGATACTTGATCTTCTGTCCGGTCTCCTTCTGCACCTGCTCGGCGACCCGATGCACGATCTCCACCTGATTGTCGAGCTCCTTCTTGAAGCCGACGAGCGGGATCATGATCTCGGGCTTCACCTTGATGCCGGCCTTCTGCACCTTCGCCGCGGCCTCGAAGACCGCGCGGGCCTGCATCTCAGAGATCTCGGGATAGCTGACACCGAGGCGGCAGCCGCGGTGGCCGAGCATCGGGTTGAACTCGTGAAGGGCGTGCACCCGGGCCTTGACGGTATCGACGGGCATCTTCAGCTTCTTGGCGAGGTCGGCCTGGGCCTTCTCGTCGTGCGGCACGAATTCATGCAGCGGCGGGTCGAGGAAACGGATCGTGGCCGGTCGGCCATCGAGCGCCTTAAAGATGCCTTCGAAGTCTTCCCGCTGGTAGGGAAGCAGCTTGGCGAGCGCCTTGCGGCGGGCGTCCTCGTTCTCGGCGAGAATCATCTCCCGCATCGCGTCGATCCTGTCACCCTCGAAGAACATGTGCTCGGTCCGCGTCAGGCCGATGCCCTCGGCACCGAAGGCGATCGCGTGACGCACCTGCTCCGGCGTGTCGGCATTGGTCCGGATGCCAAGTTTGCGGTACTTGTCGGCGAGCTTCATGATGAAGTCGTAATACTGGAAGACCTCCGAGTCGGCCGGCTTCATCGTCTTCGCGATCAGCACCTGCT
>JBBAVO010000192.1:0-5501 GCA_040397635.1 Pirellulales bacterium | reverse complement strand
CCGAGCAGATCGCGGTGCGTGTTGTAGGCATAGCCAACGACGTGCCGCAGTTCGTGGCCGGCAACCTGCTCTTGGTCGCGCAGGAGGCACTCCACAACGCCGTGCACCATGCCGGTGCCCGGCAGATCGAGGTCGTGGCCGCGGGTGACGCGGCGGCAGGCACGATCGACCTAGCCGTCCGCGACGACGGCCGGGGCTTCACGCCGGGCAGCCAGCTGGGGCCGGATCAGGGGCACTTTGGGCTCTCCGGCATGCGGGAACGCGTCGAACGGCTGGGGGGCACCTTGTCGATTGACAGCCAGCCGGGAAGCGGCACCACGGTGCGTGCGGTTGTACCCACGAGGGACTACGACAGGCAGATCGATGTCGGCGACGGTCGAGCTACGGGATACGACATGGGTTACGAACAGTCACGAGCAGAGTGACGGAAAGAGTGACGGAAAGAAGGAGCAACGCGATGGAGACGACTCGTCGGGACTGCCTACGACAGGCCGGCACGCTGCTGGCTGGAGGCTTTTCACTTGGCAGCCTGTCGCCGGCCGGGGCCCGTGGTGATGACCGTGATGCCGTGGATGTCTGCGTCTACGGTGCCACAGCCAGCGGCATCATGGCGGCGGTGGCCGCGACGCGGGAGGGTGCGCGGGTCGTCGTGATCGAGCCATCGCGATGGCTCGGCGGCATGACGGGCGGTGGCCTGAGCCATGTTGACTGGGGCCGCGGGGAGGCTGTCGGGGGTACGGCCCGCGGCATTCTCAAGCGGGGCTTCAACGACGCCCAGTACCGCGACTTTTTTCGCGACCTGCTCGCCGAGCACCGCATTCCGGTGGTCTTCGAGCATCGGGTGACGGCGGTGGAAAGCGACGGCGCCGTCATCTGCAGCATCACGCTCGATCATGCCCCGCCCGACCGGCTGGGCTGCCCGACGCCTGAGCCGCAGGCGCCGGTGGCGCGGCGGGTGGCCGCGAAGGTGTTCATCGATTGCTCCTACGAGGGCGATCTGATGGCGCGGGCTGGCGTGTCCTCTGTCTTTGGCCGGGAGTCCCGCGGCGAGTTCGGTGAATCGCTGGCAGGTGTGCAGCCGCCGCTGGCCGTCTACGACATCGATCCCTATCTCACGCCGGGCGACCCGCAGAGCGGCCTCGTGCCGCTGCTGCAGCAGATCGAGATCAAGCCGGAAGGAGAAGCCGATCGGCTCACGATGGGCTACGGCTTCCGCTGGAAGTTCAGCAAGGAGGCCGGCAGCCTGCCGCTCGATCCACCCGACGACTACGACCCGCGAACGTTCGAGCTCTATCGCCGCGGATTCCAGCAGAACGTCGACATGTTCACCGGCCGGCGGATGCGGAAGCTGGGAGAGTTCGAGGAGGCGAAAGGGAGTGTCTTTCAGATCGGCATCGGCAACCTGTCGCGGGCCCTCTGGGTGGCCACGGTCTTTGGCAGCAACGCCGAGTATCCCGACGGCGACTATGCGACGCGGGCCCGTATCTGGAAGCGGCAACAGGATTACGTGCGGGGTCTCACACACTTCATGCGGACCGACCCGGCCGTGACGGCGAAGTGGCGGGACCAGGCGTTGTCGATCGGCCTGCAGCCCGGCATCTTTGACGATACGGCCGGGTATCCACACCAGCTTTATGTCCGCGAGGCGCGAAGAATGCGGTCTGCCTATGTGGTCACGCAGAAGGACATGGAGGGGCGTGCCGATATCGATGATGCGGTGGGGCTGGCCTCCTATGGCGTGGACGAGTGGCCGTATGCGATGGTTCCGCTCGACGGCAAGATCGCCCTGATGGGCGGCTACTATTCCATGCTCTATCTGGAGGAGGCCAACCGCGGCATCTACAAGATTCCCTACCGCGCGATCGTGCCGCACAGGAAAGAATGTGAAAACCTGCTCGTGCCGGTCTGTCTGTCCGCCAGCCACATCGCCATGACGTCGATCCGCATGGAGCCCGTTTGGATGATCCTCGGCGAGTCGGCCGGAGTGGCGGCGGCTATGGCTGTAAAGGAGCAGGTGCCGGTGCAGGGCATCGCCTACGGGCCGCTTCGAGAAAGGCTCCTCGGGTTGGATCAGCGGCTCGACATTCCCGCTCGTCCAGCCCCCGGATAGAGCCCCGTGCTGGCGGCGGGCTTCCAGCTTGATTCGCCCCGAGAAATACTGGTAAACTCTCTCCGAGGGCGGTGTTCTGCGATCGCGAGGAGGAACAACCATGGCGAATGGTATTGGCCGAGACAGCCGGCGAATCGGCGAGCTTTGCGTGCTCACCATCGTGCTCACTATCGTGCTCTTTTGGCAGCCGCCCCAGGCCAGCGGTCTCGAGGCAGCCACGGCGGGCTCCCCGCAGCAGGCACAGGCTCAGTCGCTCGCCGAGCAATCCCGAACCCAGTCGGCTGCCAAGCAGTGGGACGAGGCGCTCGCGACGGCTGAGAAGGCGCTCGCGGCGGATGCCAAGTCTCCCGCCGCCCTGATTGCCCGTGGCATCGCCCGCGCGGGCAAGGAGCAATTCGATGCCGCCATCAAGGATTTTGACGAGGTTACCGGAAAGGCGGGCCGCGATCCCGCCCTCATCGCGCTGCGGGCCGACGCCCATGTGCAGCGATCGAAGGTGCAGTATGTCCAGGGAAAATACCTGCCGGCCATCGACAGCTGCTACTTTGCCATCCTGGAGCAGAACAACAGCTTCGACGCTCACTTCAATCGTGGGCGGGCCTATCTCGCCCGACACGACTACGACAAGGCCATTCGGAGTTTCGATAGGGCAATCCAGATCGACCCGAAATCGGCGGAGTCGGTCAGCCATCGAGGGTTTGCCCACGGTGGACTAGGCCGCTACGACAACGTGATCTGGGATCAAAACAAGGCGATTGAACTCGATCCGAAGCTCGCCATCGCCTACGAGCGACGGGCAGCCGCCCGCATCGCCAAGGGGGGCAAGGAGGTTGCCAAGGCTGCCGCCGACGTCTCCAAGGCGCTCGAACTCGATCCCAAGCTCCCCGAGGCGTTGTGCGACAGGTCGCTGCTGGCGGCCATCGGCGGCGACGCTGATCGGGCGGTGGCCGACGTCGAGGCCGCCATCGCCGCGGCGCCGAAGCTGGCCCGTGCCCGCCTGCAGCGGGGCCTCCTCTGGCTTCAGAAGAAGGATGCCGAACAGGCGATCGCAGCCCTGAGCGAGGCGATCCGGCTCGATCCGAAGTCTGCCGACGCCTACGCAGCCCGCGGACAGGCCAATCTCGCGAACAAGGCCTATGAGCCGGCCGTCGCCGACTTCAGCGAGGCCATCGCGCTCAACGCCAAGCTCTCAGGGGCGTATGCCGGACGGGCCCAGGCCCGCAAGAAGCTCGCGCCGGCCGACGGCGAGGGGCTCGCGGCAATCAAGGCCGATCTGGCCAAGGCCAAGGAACTCGACGACGTGGCCAGTGGCAAGAAGAAGCCTGACGATCCCTCTGCACAGCCGCCCCGATTCGACGTCGAGTCGGCCCCGGTCGATCCCGCCCGGCATGCGGCCGCGCTCGCGTCAGCGAAGAAGATCGACGGGTTCATCGCCGCGAACTATGCCAAGCACAAGATCACGCCCATGCCCCCTGCGGACGACGCGACGTTCGTGCGGCGGATCTATCTCGACATTGCCGGTCGGATTCCGACCTATCAGGAGACAACGAAGTTTCTCGTCTCGCGCGAGTCGGACAAGCGCACGCAACTGATCGACCAGCTGCTCGGGAGCGACGACTACGCCAGCCATTTCTTCAACTACTGGGCCGACGTCCTGCGGTACAAGGACCGTCCGAGCGAGGACGTCCGCGGCGAGCCCTACCGGCAGTGGATCAAGGAGTCGCTGGCGAAGAACACGCACTGGGACGAGATGGTGCATGCCATGCTCGCGTCGGACGGCCTGCCGTGGGAAAATCCGGCAACCGGGTATCTCCAGCGGGATCCGGGCATGCCGCTGGACAACGTCAACAACACGATCCGGATTTTCCTCGGCACGCGGATCGGCTGTGCGCAGTGCCACAACCATCCCTTCGACAAGTGGACGCAGAAGCAGTTCTATCAGGCCGCCGCCTACGTCTACGGCACGCAGACCCGCACCAATGCCAACGACAAGCGGTTCTGGTCCGACAAGCCTGGTGACCGGCTCAAGGAGGAGTATGCGGCGATCGAGCAGGAGGAGGAGGATCGGCGTCAGCGGTCGTATCAGTTCGATGCCCAGATGCGGTCGCTCACCAAGGTCGTGTTTGACGACGTGGGTCGGAAGATCCAGCTTCCCAAGGACTATGCCTACAGCGATGCCAAGCCCGGGGACGTGGTCGAGCCGAAGGCGCTGTTCGGTTCCGACATCAAACCGCAGCCCGGCGAGACGCCGCGACAGGTCTTTGCCCGCTGGCTCACGTCGAAGGACAACCCGCGTTTTGCGATCACGATCGCCAATCGGCTCTGGAAGCAGGTGTTTGGGGCCGGCCAGATAGAGCCGGTTGACGACATGATGGATTCGACGGTGGCCGAGAATCCGGAACTGATGAAATTCCTCGAGTCGGAGATGCGGGAGCTGAATTTCGACATGAAGGAGTATCTCCGCATTCTCTTCAATACCGAGACCTACCAGCGTCAGGCCTGTACAGACGAAGTGCCGCTGGGCGCTCCGTATCACTTTCCGGGCCCGGCCCTGCGGCGGATGACTGCCGAGCAGGCCTGGGATTCGTTCGTGACGCTCGCGGTGGCGGCGGCTGATTACAGGGAGCCGCCGGCTGACATCTACAAGGACGCGGTGGCTGTCGATCTCAACAAGGCGAGTGCGCCTGACATTATGGTGTCGTTGAAGAAGGTCGGCGAATTCGACCAGCTCCGGAACAAGACCCAGGAGAAGTTCAAGTACAAGGGCAACCTCCTGGCGAGAGCCTCGGAACTGCCCGCCCCGCTGCCGCCGAACCACTTCCTGCGGACGTTCGGGCAGTCGGACCGCGAGCTGATTTCGGCCTCCTCGACCATGGGTTCGGTGCCGCAGGTGCTCTTCATGTTCAACGGCCAGATTACCCACATGCTCCTGGAGAAGAACTCCACGATCTACAACAACATCGTCAAGAAGAAGTCGATTTCCGACGGGGTCAAGGTGGTGTTTCTGACGATCCTGAATCGCGAGCCCGATGCCGAGGAGTTGGCCACGGCGACGGCCCAGGTGCGGAACGACGGACCAGCCGGCTACGGCAATGTCGTCTGGTCGCTGGTCAATACGCGAGAGTTCATGTTCGTGCAGTGACAATGGCGTGTTGAGGTGCATGGAGCGGGTGCGGTACGGTGTCAACGTGATCACAGGTGATCACATGCGATCAACGGGTTAACGCGAGGCGAGGTGAATCATGCGAGAAGTGGCATCCATGTTGGACGGTTGGAGCCGGCGTCAGTTCATCGAGCGTGCCGCAAGGCTGTCGCTGGGCGTCGGCCTGTATGCGGGCCTGAGCGACGCCATCGCGGCCGAGCCGAGCAAGGGCGACGCCAAGGCTGGCCG
>JBBAVO010000191.1:0-5533 GCA_040397635.1 Pirellulales bacterium | reverse complement strand
ATCGGTGATGGGCCGCTGCCAGAAATCGGTGAAGCCGCCCGCCGTCGGGCCGGCGGGCACCTCGAACACCAGCGGGCCGGTCTCCTTCAGATTCGGAAACGCCATGATGTAGGGGGTCGTGGCGTTGGCCGTGAGAAGGCCGAGCTTGTCCTGAAAGGTGAGGTAGTCAACGTAGTCGAGCTTGCCGGCGCCGAACTTGCTGAGGTGCTCGCTCTGCCATTGCTGCATCGCCATCAGCGGCAGGGCCCAGAGGTAGGCCTGACAGGCCCGCTGAAAGTCGATGTCGTCGAACACTTTCACAACGGTGGCATCGGTGGGGTAGCCGTTCTCCAGTTCGAGCGGGCCGAATCGCGATGCGACGGTTCCGGTGGAGGGGAGGAGCTGGCCGTGGGCCGTCGGCAACGTCAGGCCGCTGATGAGCGCGGCGGTGAGAGCGATTCCTTTGGGTATGGTCAGCATGCGCGTTTCCTCGCGGAGTGGTCTGGCAATTGTCGTTGGGTAATCACTGCACCTTCTCGATGTCGCCGGGCTTCCAACTCTTGTCGATGGCCGCTGCGGTCGGGCCGTAGAGTCGGAGCACGGCAAAGTACCCCTTGCCGGGCACCGTCGCGAGCCAGTTCCGTTCCTTGCCGGCGGGAGCCGTGGGCCCGAGGTGGAGGTCTGTGCTGCCGTCGGCATTTTGCACCGGCATGTCGCGCGAGCCGAGCGATGGGAATGGCTGGCCGTTGGCGAGCCCCGAGCCATTTTCGGCCTCGTAGAGCGTGACTGACCAGAAGTTGGCGGCAGGGATGTCTGCTGGCAGAAGGAGACGGTAGCTGCTGCCGCCCGACAGGTTCGAACCGCTGCCATCGACGAAGGCGATCATGTATTTGGCGCCCCGGCCTGGCGTCTGCGACAGCATGCCCGGACTGACCGAATAGTAGTTGGTGAAAAACCAGATCCGGGCGTCGAGATCGAGATAGCCCCCGGCCACCCTGCGCCAGCCGAGGTCGAAAGGCCCGCCGAGATGCTCCGGGGTGGCGTCGGCCATCGGGTTGATCCACCGGCGGTCGGGATAGATCCGCAGGGAGCGACCGGCGACCACATCCTCGAAACCGATGACGCGGCTCATCTTATAGGCCGTCTTCGCAGCATGTTCGAGAATCTGTCGCGTCTTTGCGTCAGGTTCGAAAGGCTTGCCCTTGGCAATGCCGATCGATGCGAGCATGCCGAGCCCATCGGAGTCCGCAAGGCTGGTGCCCTCGCTCTCCACCAGTTTCTTGAGTTCGTCGAAGGCGCTGCCGTCACGAATCGGCAGCATGTCGACCGGCACGCCGGAGGCATCGGGAAACTGCATCGGCCTGGCGGTTTCCTTGCCGTTGAGTGGATAGATCTTCGACTGCTCGATGAGCGCAACGGCCGGCGCGAGGTTCTTCGGGTCTTGATAGAACGCCCGCAGGAAGACGAACACGGTGTTGGTCGGCGACCGGTAGACGAAATAGCCTTCCGGCACTGCGTCCTTGAAGCCGGGGGGCAGCAGCAGAAACTTTCCACCCTTGCCGGCATCTGGTCCCGGCAGGCCGACGTCTCCGAAGAACCTCCCGCCATCGACCGGGATCGGCCGCTGCCAGGCATCGAGCAGGATACCCTGCAGGTTGGGCGGCGCCTCAAATACGAGCAAGCCGTCTGTGCCGAGGTCAACGTAGCCCATGGCATAGATGACATCGGAGTTGGGGGTTGTCACCAGCGTCTTGGCGTCGAGGCGTCTCTTCCAGACCGGCAAGACGTTGAAGCCAGCACCGAAGACCTTTTCCGAGCCAACCTTCATGCCGAGCGTGTTGACGAGCGGCAGGGCCCATAGATACGTCTGCGTCGCCCGCTGGAACAGCAGTTCATCACGCAGCGTCTGCGCCGTCTCCGGCGTGGGCCGGTTTTCCGCGAACGGGAGGCTGCTGAGTTCCTCAAAGCGGGGGAGCTGCGCCGTTGCCGACCCGGCGTGCAGGAGTAGGCCAGCGATAGCGGCCGAGAGAAGTGCGTGAGTGAGAACGGTCTTCATTACGGTCTCCAATGGATAACGCTAGGAGTCACCAATTCCGGCCAGTTCGCACATCACGGCGGATGTGACCGACTGCGGGCAGCTCCACACCAGAAAAAACATCGACTCGCGGACGAGCCGCTCGGCGGGATGGCCAGTCACGAAGCCTGCGCCCTTCGATGCCGTCAGCGCCGCCTGTGCGGCCCGCACGACGAGCCCATTGGCGTGGGCCCGCAGCCGATCACGATCGGCCGGTCCGATGCCACCCTCCGCGGCCTCGTCGAGCTGCCGCCAGAGTTCATCCACTTCGGCCCGCAGGCCGGCGGCCACCGGCTCGAGCGCCGGTCGCCCGTGGGCCTCTTCGTCGAGAATGGCGATGGCCGCCCGCGTGGAGCCCACTGCCAGCGCCGTCGTCGCCAGGCCGCCTGTCCGCACGCCGGCCTCGGCTGGCGCGATGACGTCTGCCGGCTCGACATCCTGGAAGACCACGCTCGACGTCCGGCTTCCGGACAGGGCGAGCATCTGCAGGGGCGGCGCGATGTCGAGGCCCTGCGCGGCGGTAGGCACCACGAAGAAAAACTGTACGCCGGTCTCGGTGAGGGCACCGGTGACGATTGTGTCGCTCGAGTCGGCGCCGGTAACCCAGGGACAGAGGCCCGTGAGCCGCCAGGTGCCGTTGCTGCGGGCTGCAACCAGCGCCGGCGTGCCCTGGTGGCGGCGGCTCGTCGAGAGCTGCGAGATGCCCACCGTGGTCGGCGTGTCGCCACGGGCCAGGGCAGGCAGCCGGGCCGATCGCAGGGCCGGCTCGCCGCCAGCGATGATCCGGCAGGCGCTGGCCCACTGGGTGAGGGCAAGCGCGGTCGTCAGACAGCGGGCCGAGAGTGCGGCAAGCATTTCGAGGACCGCGGGCTCCGTGGCGGCCGTGCCGCCGCAGTCGGCGGGGATGAATCCCGCCAACGCCCCCGACCGGGCCAGCGATGCGAAGGCCCCGCTCCGCCACGGCCCGATGGCGGCGGTCTCCTGCGCGAGGCCGGCCAACGTTTTGCAGAGGGCCGAGAGTGCAGCGGGGTCGGGATGGCGACAGCCGGGAGTGAACATGCCGCCATTATGCAGGGCGGGGGTCGAATGAAAATCGCCGCCCGCTATACTGCGGCTCCTTCTGGCAGGTTCTCCCCCTCCATCTCCACTTCACGTCCGGAGCCACACCATGAGCCAGGCCGAAGAATCCCGCGCCCCCAGTGCAGCCAGAGGCAGCGTCCCCGCGAACGGCGGTACCAGCCTCGGCCTGCATGCACCGCCGAGGCTCGACGAGCTTTCCCCCGAGAAGCTCTACGAGAAGTGCATGGCCCTGGCCCGCAACCTCTGGTGGAGCTGGCATCCGGAAGTGACCAATCTGTTCCGGGAGCTCGATCCGATCCGGTGGCGGCAACTCGACCACAACCCGATCGCGCTGCTGGCTGAGTTCACGCCGGAGCGGCTGGAGGCCCGCGCCGCGGAACTCGTGCTCTACAGCCGGATCAATCAGGCGTACCGCCGGCTCAAGGAATACATGGCCGGCGATTCGACCTGGAGCAACGTCCATGCCGGCGTGCTCGGCTCGAAGCCGGTGGTCTATTTCTCCGCTGAGTTCGGCATCCACGAATCGGTGCCGATTTATTCGGGTGGCCTGGGCGTGCTCTCTGGCGACCACATCAAGAGCGCCAGCGGCCTGGGCATCCCGCTGATCGCGGTGGGCCTGTTCTATGATCAGGGCTACTTCAAGCAGCAACTCGACATCGACGGCTACCAGCACGAGGAATACCTGCAGTCGCGAACCGAGGCGCTGCCGATCGAGCCGGCGCTCGGGGCCGATGGCAAGCCGATCACCGTGCAGATCGACACTCGCTCGGGACCGATCTTCGCCAAGGTCTGGAAGATGGCGGTGGGCCGCATCAACCTGTTCCTGCTCGACTCCGACGTGGAGGTGAACAACCCCGAGGACCGCGAACTGACGAGCCGTCTCTATGGTGGGGATTCGCGGCTGCGGATTCGGCAGGAACTCGTGCTCGGCGTCGGCGGTGTGCGGGCGATCCGGGCGATGGGGATCGTGCCCGGCGTCTACCATCTCAACGAAGGGCACTCGGTCTTCGCCACGCTGGAGGCAGTCCGTGGACGGATGGAGCGTGATGGCTACTCCTTCGACGACGCGGTCCGCCGGGTGGCCCGCCAGACCGTGTTCACGACGCACACGCCCGTGCCCGCCGGCCACGACCGTTTTGACGGCGGCCTGATCGAGGAATACCTCGGCCCGATGCGGGACTCTCTCGGGATCTCTCACGACCAGCTGATGGGGCTGGGACGGGTCGATCCCAATAACCACAGCGAGCCGTTCTGCATGACGGTGCTGGGGCTGAAGATGTCGCGGCGGGCGAATGCCGTCAGCGCGTTGCACGGCCACGTGAGCCGCAAGATGTGGTCGGGCCTGTGGCCGTGGCGGGTCGAGGAAGAGGTGCCGATCGGCCACATCACCAACGGCGTGCACGTGCCGAGCTGGCTCTCCTGGCAGATGCTGCAACTCTACGACCGCATCTTCCCTGCGAACTGGATTCGCCGCATGGGCGAGCCCGACGTCTGGCAGAAGATTCACGAGTGCGATCCGGGCGAACTCTGGGAGACGCACTACGCCCTCAAGAACCTGCTGTTGCAGTTCGTGAGGCGGCGGCTGGCGCGGCAGTGTCGCCGACGCGGCGAGTCCGACGAGGCGGTTGAGGCAGCACGCGCGGTGCTCGATCCCAACATCCTCACGATCGGATTCGCGCGGCGGTTCGCCACCTACAAACGGGCCGATCTCGTGCTCGCAGACCTCGATCGGCTCCATGGGTTGATCAGCAATCCCGACCGTCCGATTCAGATCATTTACGCGGGCAAGTCGCATCCGGCGGACGAGCCCGGCAAGGCGTTGATTCGCAAGATCGCCAACCTGCGGAACGACAGTCGGTTCGCAGGCCGCGTCGTCTTCATTGAAGATTACGACATCAATGTCTGCCGGCACCTCATTCAGGGTGTGGACGTATGGCTCAACAACCCGCGGCGGCCACTCGAAGCCTCGGGCACCAGCGGCCAGAAGGTGGTCTACAACGGCGGGCTCAACTGCTCCATCCTCGATGGCTGGTGGGCGGAGGCTTTTGACGGCCGCAACGGCTTCGCCATCGGCCGCGGTGAGACGCACGCCAATGACGAGATCACCGACCGCCGCGATGGCGAGGCGCTCTACAAAGTGCTGGAAGAAGAGGTGATCCCGCTCTTCTACGATCGCGACAGCGACGGCCTGCCGCGGGCCTGGATCAGGATGATGATGAACTCGATTAGTTCACTGGCCTGGCGGTTTAGTGCGCACCGCATGGTGATGGACTACGCCCGGATGTGCTACGTGCCGGCCGCCGGCGGCGTGTCGTGCGACATGCACAGCCGGTAGCGTGAGGGGCTGCCCGTGCCCCGAGAGCCGGCGTTGCTGACCAGCGCAGGCAGGATGCCGGAGCG
>JBBAVO010000190.1:0-5544 GCA_040397635.1 Pirellulales bacterium | reverse complement strand
CCGACCGCATCCTGCCCGGCGAGGGCTCCTCGCCCCCCGACGAACTCATCCGACGGCTTGGCGAGATCGGCTACGCCGGCGCCGTCAGCGTCGAACTGCAGAATCCACGCTTGTGGCGGGTGCCGCCGCGTCAGTTTGGCGAGATCGCGATCACATCGCTCCGCACGCTGCTCGGCCAGGCGGCGATGTGACGGGTTCGGGGCTGCCCATGCCCCGTCGCCGGACGTTCGCTACGGCATCCTGCCTTCGCTCACTCGATGCTGACTGCGCTTCGGCATCCTGCCTGCGCTTGTCAGCAACGCCGGCTCTCGGGGCATGGGCAGCCCCTCACGGGTGCATCGGATTCCGTAAAAGCCCCCGGCGGAAGCCGGGGGACTCCGGGTGGGCAGCGGCGCCCGGCCGCCTCACTCTATCTTGGAAAATCGTGCAGCGTGTTGGCGCGGGCCTCGATCTCGTCGATCGGCCGCAATCTCGACGGTCCGCCAACTGGCAGGATGTCGAAATGACGGGCGCCGGTGAGTGCGTCGACCAGTTCGTGGCAGAAGCCGGCGCGGGTCACCCAGAGGGCGGGATCGTGGCGGCGCAGGTCGACCGGTACGGAATAGGTGCGGAGGGTTTTGCGGCGGTGTTTGACGTACTGCGGAAAAAACGACAGCGCGAGTTCTCGTAGGCTGCGATAGATCGGGTCGCGGTACCGGAGAAACGGGCTGTTGCTCTTCGAGATCGCGCCCCAGTGGCCGCCGCGGCGAAACAGAGCCATCACGTGGTCGACATCGCCCCGTGCGGCGCCCAGATCGATCAGCAGCGGTGGATGGCCGCTGAGCCAGAGAGCGGTGGCCGCGACGAATGCGCCCTCGATACAGTGGGCCCTTCCTTGCCGGAGCACTTCCACGACCGACAGGGCGGTGGGACCGTCAGCCTCCCGGTTCCAGCGGATCGCGCTGACGAAGTCCTGAATCCGTTCGGGGGTGCGCAGGCCCGCGAGACGGGTTGCCATCTCGCGGGTGAGCCCGAGTTTGATGCCAAATTTCACTCGTGGATGCATGCATGCCTCGGCAGGGAGATTACCCATCCTGCCAGAGCGGCTCAACCGAATCGCGTTCCGCTGCCCCTGTTGGTTTGTCAGAGGCTGCCGAATGCTCGCCAGAAAGTGTTGCTGTTGCATAGAATCGGTAATTGTGTGGCGGCCTTCGCGTGGTTCACTTCACGGAGCATCAGATGAAGCGGCAATCTCGCTGGTTTCAGGTGACGGTTCTGATCGTCGTCATGGCGCTGGCGTGGTGCCAGCCGCAGACCGCCTCGGCCTGGTTTGGCCGCTGGCGTGGCGGCTTCTACGGCGCGGGCTTCCGGCCTTGGTGCGGGCCCGTGTTTGCGCCCCGTGTCTGCTATGGCGGATGGGGTGGCTATGGGGGCTGGAACGGCGGCTTCTACTCCGGCTCGGTCAGGAGTTATGTGATCGGCCCACGGTGGTGCGGCCCCTTCCTCGGCCCACGCTTCTATGGTGGTTGGGGGGGCTACGGCTTCCCGTGCACCTATTATCCCTACTCGTATGGCTACGGCGGCTGGGGCTATTCGCCGATCGTCGTGTCGCCCTATGGCGGGTCGATCGCTCCGGTCTATGGGCCGGCGGGGGTGCTGCCATTCATGGGACTGTCCGCGCGGACGCCCACCAGAGTGTCTGCTGGTGGAACTGTCGCGCCGCCGGCCCCGCAGCTTGTCTTGGGACGAGCGGCAGCGGCAGCTCCCGCGGCAGCAGTTGCCGTACGGGCGAGCAATGGCGTGGCCCGGCTGCGGGCCGCCCGCCTCGTTGCCGTCGGCGACCGGCACCTGCGAACGGCCGTGGAGGAGCCCGCCAAACTCGCCGCGGCCCTCGATGCCTACAAGCGGGCTGCCACGATCGCTCCCGATCAGGCCGACACATTCCTGCGGCAGGCGATCGTGCTGACCGCCCTCGAGCGAACCGCTGATGCTGAGAAGGCGGTCGATCGTGCTGTGGCGATCGATGCACGTCTGGGCCGCGATGCGGCGGCTGCGGTGGCGGCCCAGCAGCGGCTCCCCCCTGATCCGGTGTTTGGTGACAGGCCCGACCAGCCCGACGTGGGCCCCATGACGCTCGTCTCGCGGAGCACCGGCCTGTTGGCCCGGATCTTCCCGAAGCAGCCGGCCGCTGATGGTCCAGTGGTCCCAGCCGGGGCCAACTGGATCGCCGCCCGTTGGTCGCAGCAGTGGCAGGGGCAGGTCCACGCGATTGCCGCCAGGTAAGTGGGGCAGCGGCCGCTTGATCGCAGGCTCCTCGGCCCGCGAGTCTTCCGCTTTGCGGCAAACATCCCTGTCGCGGCAAACCTCCCTATCGCGGAAAATTTGGCTATGCTGGCTGCATGATGGCACCCATATCCAATCCGACACCTTCGTCGCGGCAGTCGTGTGAGCGGATCGATCTGAACTCCGCCGACGGGCGGCAGCGGCTTGATGCCCTCCGGACCACGCTCGCTTCGCAGGGCGAATTGGTGAGCCCGACCGGTCGGCAGCGGACCATCGACGTCTTCGGCGAGCCCCTCACGCCGCGGCAGGTGGTCGAACGAATCTGCGGCGAGGTGAAGTCCAAGGGGCTCGCGGCCCTGCTCGACTACACGCGGCGGATCGACAACGCAGCCGTCACGCCTGAGTCCCTCTTCGTTAATCCGGCTGCACTCGCCGCTGCCCATGCGGCCGCCGAGCCAGGCTTCCTCGCCGCCGTGCGGCGAATCAAGGCAAACGTCGAACGGTTTCAAGAGGCACTCCTGGCCCGCGACGTCGAGGTGCCGTTGCCCGGTGGCGGCTTCCTGCGGCAGCGGTATCTGCCGCTCGATCGCGTGGGTGTCTGCGTGCCCGGTGGTGCTGCGGCCTATCCCTCGACGCTCCTGATGACGGTCGTGCCGGCTCGGGTTGCCGGTGTGAAGGAGATCGTCGTCGTCGCTCCGCCCACGAAATTCGGCTCGGAAAATGTGCATGTGCTGGCGACCTGCCACGAACTGGGCGTGACCACCGTGATGCGGGCCGGAGGTGCCCAGGCGGTGGCCGCGATGGCCTATGGCGTGGAGGGGCTCACGCGGGTGGACAAGATCGTCGGCCCCGGCAATCTCTTCGTGGCGCTCGCGAAGGAGCATGTCTACGGCGATGTCTCGATCGATTCGATCGCCGGCCCCAGCGAGATCGTGATCGTCGCCGATGCGGCGGCGAATCCCGAACACATCGCCGCCGACATGCTTGCCCAGGCGGAGCATTCCCCTGGGTCCGCGATCCTGCTCACCCCGAGTGCTGCGGTCGCCGACCGTGTGGCCGAGGCACTCGAGCGGCGGCTGGCGGTGCTCGAGCGGAGCGACCTCACCCGCGACAGCCTCGAGCGATTTGGGGCGATCGTGCTGACCCGTGATGACGACGAAGCGGCCCGACTCGCCGATGCACTGGCGGCCGAGCACCTCTCGATCGACACGGCCGACCCGCAGGCCACGCTCGCGCACATCCGGCATGCCGGCGCTGTGTTTCTGGGGCCCTACAGCCCCGTGGCGGCGGGCGACTATGCGGCCGGTCCGTCGCATGTGCTGCCCACCGGCGGCACGGCGCGGTTCGCCGGCGGCCTCTCGGCCAACGAATTTCTCCGCAGCGGGAGCGTGATCCAGCTCGCCGAGGCCGATCTTGCGGCGCTGGCGGCCGATATCACGACGCTCGCCGACACCGAGGGCCTCACAGCCCACCGCCGCAGCGTGGAAGCCCGGCTGGGCGGCTGACGACGTATCCGAGGTATCGATTCTGCCGGTTGCGCCGGCCCTCAGGCCCGCGCTGCCATGCAGGGACCTGTGTCCGAATGGCGTAAGGTAGACTTTTCTCATGCCGAACATCAGCACTCCAGCCACGCCTACCGCCGCCGCCCTTGTCCGGTCCGACATCGCGGCTCTCTCCGGCTATGTCCCCGGTGAGCAGCCGCAGGGAGGCAAGTGGATCAAGCTCAACACCAACGAGAATCCCTACCCGCCGTCGCCCGCGGTGGCCCGGGCGATCGTCGCCACCACCGCCGGCCGCACGCTCGCGAAGTATCCCGATCCGCTCGCCACCGTCTTCCGGATGCGGGCGGCCGAGGTGCTGGGCGTCTCGCCCGACTGGATCCTCTGCGGCAACGGCAGCGACGACCTGCTCACGATTCTGGTCCGCACCTTCGTTGGAGCGGGGGAATGGCTGCGGATGCCCTATCCCAGCTACATCCTCTACCGCACGCTCGCCGGCATCCAGGGAGCCCACTGCGACGAATTTCACTACAACGCCGACTGGTCGCTGGACGACCGCTTCGCTGCGGCCAGCACCACGGCCGGCGATCCGATCAAGCTGGCCATCATCGCCAATCCGAACAGCCCCTCCGGCACGCTGCTGCCGCCGGCGCGGGTTGCCGCGCTCGCCGACAGGCTCGCCTGCGCCGTCGTTGTCGATGAAGCCTACGGTGACTTTGCCGACGCCAACTGCCTCGACCTCGTGCGGCAAAACCCCCGCGTGATCGTCACGCGGAGCTTCAGCAAGTCCTACGCCCTGGCCGGACTCCGCTTCGGCTTCGCCGTCGCCCAGCCGCACGTCATCGCAGAATTGCAGAAGGTGAAGGACTCCTACAACTGCGATACGCTCTCGATCGCCGCGGCCACTGCCGCGATCGACGATCAGGCGTGGCTGGCCGACAACCGAGCACGGATCATCGCCACCCGCCGCCGGCTCACCGACACGATGCGGTCGCTCGGCTACCACGCCCAGGAGAGTCAGGCCAACTTCGTCTGGTGCACGCACCCCGAGCGGCCGCACAAACCGATCTACGAGGCCCTCAAGGCCCAAGGCATCCTGATCCGCTTCATGCACTATGCCGGCTGGGGCGACGGCCTCCGGATCACCGTCGGCACCGACGAGGAGATCGACGCCTTCCTCGCCTGCATCAAGACGATCTGACCGCCTCCCCGTACGACGCCCCGAATCACCACCACGAACCCCATGCCACGCACCGCCACCGTTTCCCGTAAGACCGCAGAAACCGACATCGTGCTGTCGATCGACCTCGACGGCACTGGCAAGGCCGACATCCAGACCGGCCTCGGCTTCTTCGACCACATGCTCACGCTGTTGGCCGGGCATTCACTCATCGACCTCTCCGTGCGGTGCACGGGCGACCTGCACGTTGACGGGCACCACACCGTCGAAGACGTCGGCCGGGCCCTGGGCACGGCGGTGAAAGACTGCCTCGGCGACCGCCGTGGCATCCGCCGCTACGGCCACGCGATCATTCCGATGGACGAGTCGCTTGCCACGGTGGCAGTGGACCTCGGCGGACGGATGGCGATGGTGTATGCCGTTGACTTCCCGGTGCCGACGATCGGCACGTTCGACGCGCAACTGGTCGAGGTCTTCTGGGAGAGCTTCGCGGCCACTGCCGGCGTTAACTTCCACGCCATCCTGCACCACGGCCGCAACGGCCACCACATCGCCGAAGCGGTCTTCAAGGCCGCTGCCCGGGCCATCCGCATGGCCGTCGAA
>JBBAVO010000189.1:3480-5549 GCA_040397635.1 Pirellulales bacterium | reverse complement strand
TTTTTCAAGTTCAACCGCGTCTGGAGCATGCGGAATCTCGACCTGGTCGGGCTCATCCTCCTTGCGCCGGGCCTGCTCGCAGTCGAGTATGGCGGCTACAAGGCGAGCGCCGCCGCCCAGCAGCTCGGCTATATCTGGATCTTCACCGTCTCGGGCATCTTCCTCGTGCGGATGCTGTTTGACTCATTGATGGTCCGCCGGCCGCTCCTCGACCCAAACCTGACGGTCGGCGGCCTCGTGTTCCTGGGTATCTCACTGCTCGTCTTCCTGCTGGCCAACGTGATCACCACGCGGCCGCAACGGGACGATCTCGCCGGTGCCGCAGCGGCGGCGCGGCTCAATGCCCGCGAGGCGGAGGTTGATGCCGATCAGCTCTCAAGGCTCGGCCCTGGCTACCCGCTCCTCTTCCTCTTGCCGCAGATCTCGACGCAACGGCTCTTTTCAGCCGATCCTGACGCAGTCGATGCGGGCGAGAACCGTGAGGTCAACAGCCGCGTCGTCTACGAGACCACCGCCCGCGTGATGGCGATCCTGTCGCAGCTCGCCATCGTGGCGGGCATGGTTGTCATCGGATGGCGGCATTTTGGGGCCGTCCGCCTGGGAATTGCCGCGGCCGTGCTCTACCTGCTACTCCCCTACACGGCGATCATGACCGGCCGCGTGGACCACGCGCTGCCTGGGGCCCTGATCGTGTGGGCGATCGCGGCCTACCGCCGGCCGTTCGTCTCGGGGGCCCTCATCGGCCTGGCGACCGGCACGATCTACTATCCGGTCTTCCTGCTGCCCCTCTGGTGCGGCTTCTACTGGCAGCGTGGCATCCGCAGGTTCGCGCTCGGGATCGGCGCGGCGCTCCTGGCGCTCGTCTTCGGCCTCTGGTTCACATCCCCCGACTCCACGATCTTTGTGGGCCAACTCCGGCAGATGTTCGGCTGGATCTTCCCCAATGAGGTCTCGCTGGAAGGATTCTGGGCGCTGCCATTCAACGACGCCGTCTTTCGGCTGCCGGTGCTGGCCGCATTCGTCGCCATGATCTCCACCCTCGCCATCTGGCCGGCCCCCAAGAACCTCGGCACGCTGATGAGCTGCACCGCGGCGGTCTTGCTCGGCAGCCAGTTCTGGAAGGCACACAACGGCGGCCTGTTCATGGCCTGGTTTCTGCCGGTGCTGCTGCTCGTGATCTTCCGCCCGAACCTTGAAAACCGCGTGGCCACGCTCGTGCTCGACGCGGAATGGTTCCCGAAGCGACGCCGCCCCTCGCCGCCTCTGGTCGCCGACCGCGCCGCCTGAGGAGTCATCCCCGCCTGGGATCGAAATCGGGGGGCACCTGCCGGTTGGCCTGCCACGCCCGCCAGGCTGCGGTGTTCCAGTCAAAGTTTTTGCCGGTGAGCTTCACGAGCGCCTCGAGCACCCGCTGGTTCTGCACGCGGGTCTTCTGCCGTTTCGGGCCTCCTCCCATCGAGAGCCCGCCGCCGGAGGGCGTGAACGTTGCAGTCGTCGATCCCTCGGCCGCCCCCCCTCCGACCACCATCATGTGTTCGGTCTCGAGCACGTCGATCAGCGGTCCGACAGCCGATGCCGAGCCGAGCCGACCGAGGGCCTCGGCGGCGCGGTTGATCCGGGCGTTGTCAGCACCGCCGAGCGCCCCCGCGATCGCCTGCGCGGCCATCCCGGGGCTGATCTCCACCAGCCGCTCGGCGGCGAGGATCCTCGTCTCGGGGTCGGCGTGATCGACGGCCACGGAGACCAGCGTCGCCATCGCTTCCGACCCCCGGATGTGCGACAGGGCCTCGACATAGTCGGCCCGTACGCGGGGCATCCGCTCCTTGCCGACCGCCGCGGCCAGGGCCGGCACCGCAAACGGATCGGCGATCTCGCGGATCTCTTCGACAGCGGCCTCGGCCTGCCGGGGATCATCGAGCCGCTTCCGCAGCCGTTCGAGCCGGATCGTCCATTCCTTCTGCGCGAGGTTCACGCGGTCGGCCCGCTCGATCAGCTCGATCTCCTGCACCGTCCGCCACATGCCGCGGTACCGCACGAAGCCGCGAGCCGCCATCAGCTCCTGCGGGCTC
>JBBAVO010000189.1:0-3380 GCA_040397635.1 Pirellulales bacterium | reverse complement strand
CCACATGCCGCGGTACCGCACGAAGCCGCGAGCCGCCATCAGCTCCTGCGGGCTCAGGCGTTTCTCGGCCGTGGTCTCGGCCGTGGTCTCGGCCGTGGTCTCGGCCGCTGCCCCTGCAGAAGAGGCAGGCTCGTCGCCAAGGACAACGCCTTGCAGCGACGCCGTCATGATGAGCACCGCGGCGACGATTCGGGGATGAACTCGCATGGCATAACCTGCTGAAGAATGCCTCTCTAGAGAAGTCTATCGGCAGGGGTTGGGAAAAAGGTGACAGCCACCATGCCACGCGGCACGGGATGTGCTGCCCCCCGTGGCGGCAAGTTTTTAACTTGTCCGGCGCCGCCTCCCCCGTGGCGGCAAGTTTTTAACTTGTCCGTTGCCCCGGCATCGATTCCACAAGTTAAAAACTCGTGGCCACGGGAAGAGCACTGTGACAGCCACTTTTCCGCATCACAGCCCGCCGGCGGCGTTCTGGATCGCCCCGACGTAGGACGAAAAAATGCGAAACACGATCAGGACGATCAGGCCTGCCACGGTAGCCCAGACGAGAAAACCGGCCCCCTTGGCGGCGGCCTCGAATCCAGCCCGAGCCTCGTCGTCGAGTTGACCGGCGAGTCGGTCGAGCACCTCGGGGGTGTTGCCCGTGGCCTCGCCAACGGCGATCACTTCGAGCACCCGCAGGGGAAACCGCCGCGTCTGGTCGAGCGCCAGCGCCAGCGTCGCCCCCGTCCGCAGTCGCTCCTCGACCGCAGCCGCATCGACCGCAAGCCCCGGCGCCACGCTTGATGCCAGCGTGAGCAGTCGGCCGGCGTCGAGGCCCACGCCGCTTGCCAGCGAGGCCGCGCGACACCAGGTGGCCGCTTCGGCGGCGCGGGATGCCGGCCCGATCACGGGGATGCGATCGACGATCAGCCGCACGATGCCGTGCCGCCGCCAATTGTCCACCGCCTGACCGAAGAGCAGCCAGCCGACCACAGCGACGCCGGCGAGAGACGCAAGGTAGATGACCAAGCCGCGTGTGCCGCGGAGTCCGATCCGCAGGATGTCGTGCGGCATCATGCCCGCCATGAAGATGAGAAACCCGACGACCACGATCGCCACGGCGAGTTGAAACGCCGGGCCCGTCAGGCTGTGACGCAATTCCCGCGTCGTGCGGATGCCGCGCTGGAGCACGCTTGCGAGTTCGCGGAGCGTCTCCGCCTCGTGGCCGGTGCGGTCGCCGACGGCCACCATGCCGCGGACGAGCGGCGAAAATGTGTCGCCAGCAGCGGCGAGCGATTCGGCCAACGGATTCCCCTCGGCAATCACCCTCGCCACCTGCTCCATCTGCGGCCGCCACGCGGCGGGAATGCGGGCCACCTCCATCTGCCACGCCCGCCGCATGTCGATCCCCGCCCCAAGTGCAACGGCGAGTCGGCCGAGCATGTCGGCAACCATCGCCCGCGGCATCTCACGGCGTGTGAACATGCCCAGGAGTTTATGTTTTTGTTCGGTCCCGTGGTGGCACGTTTTTAACTTGTCCGTGCCCCCCTCTCCCTCGTGGCGGCAAGTTTTCAACTTGTCCGTTGCCCGCCTTCCCCGTGGCGGCAAGTTTTTAACTTGTCCGTTACCGCGGTATCGATTCCACAAGTTAAAAACTCGTGGCCACGCAGCAAAACGGGAAGCCGGGGATCGGCGGGGCAACACATGGCGAAAAACGCACAGGTGGGACGGACGAGTTGAAAACGTGCCGCTACGGGGATGGTGGCTGGCCCCGTCTCCCGCATCTGCTAAAAAGTCGTCCTGCGTCCGTTCGGCCTCCGTTCCCGCCACCCCCACGCCCCATGAAAGCCCCGAAAGCACACTGGCCGACCGTCGCCATCGTGGGCGTGGGCATGATCGGGGGCTCGATCGGGCTGGCCCTGAAGGCGAGGAAACTCGTCGGCCGCGTGATTGGCGTGGGCAGGTCAGCCACTTCGCTGGCCGAGGCGAAACGGCTTCACGCCATCGACGAAGCCGCCACCGACATCGGCTCCGCGGTCGCAGCCGCCGATCTGGTCGTGGTGGCGACGGGTGTGGCATCGATCCCTTGGATTCTCGACGAGGTCGATGCCGCCGTGCGACCTGGCACGCCGCTGACAGACGCGGGCAGCACGAAGGCCCGCATCGTCGCCGCCTGGGAGAAGCGTCGCCGTGCACGCCGCGGCCGCTTTGTCGGAGCCCATCCCGTGGCAGGCAGCCACCGCCGCGGGCCAACCGCCGCCGATCCGAACCTCTTCACCGGAAGGGTGACGATCGTCACGCCGGCCGCGGCCACGCCGGCCGCCGATGTGGACGAGGTGTGCGGCTTCTGGTCGGCTCTCGGCTCCACCGTCTACACGATGCCCCCTCGCGACCACGACCGCGTTCTCGCCATCACGAGCCACGCGCCGCACGTGATGGCCGCTGCCATCGCCGCGGCCACGCCGGCCGAGGCACGGCAGTTCACAGCCGGCGGCTGGCGGGATACCACCCGGATCGCCGCGGGTGATCCCGAACTCTGGGCCGACATCCTCCTCGACAATGCGGCGCCAGTGGCCAAGGCGCTGTCGCGGATCGCCGGTATGACAGAAAAGATTCTCGACGCGCTTCAATCGAGCGACCGTCGCCGACTCGTGTCTTTGCTCACGCGTGCCAAGGAAGACCGCGATGCTGTGGGAAGTTGACATCCATCTCCGTGACGCTGCCGGCGACCACGCCGCGCGGGCGGTCGTCGCCGGCGCTGCCGAACTGGGCGTCGCGGGCTGCACGCGGGCCACGACCGCGACCGGCTGGCTGATCGAGGGCGATCTGTCGCGGGCCGACGTCGAGCGGCTCGCCGCCGCGGTGCTCGCCGATCCGGTCACCGAAACCTTTACCGTGGCGGAGGCGGGCGACGCGGTGCTGACCACAGCCGCCGCCGGTCTGCCGACCGTGCTCCATGTGCTGCCCCGCGCAGGCGTCACCGATCCGGCGGCCGAAACCGCCCTCGAAGCCTGCGGCCTGCTGGGCCTGCGACCGTCGGCCGTTCGCAGCGTGCGAAAATACTGGCTGCCCGCCCTCGGCACGGCGGAGGCCGATCGTCTGGCCTGGAAACTCCTGGCCAGCGAGGCGATCCACGATGTCGTGATCGGCCCACTGCCGCACCGCACGCTGGCCGGCGGCCGGCCGTGGACGTTCGCGCAAGAGACGGTCCACCTCACGGGCCTCGACGACGCGGCGCTCGACAGGCTCAGCCGCGAACGGTGCCTCGCCCTCTCGGCCGCCGAACTCCACGCGGTTCACGACCACTTCCAGAGCCTTGGCCGCGACCCCCTCGAGATCGAACTGGAGACCATCGCGCAGACCTGGAGCGAACACTGCTGCCACAAGACGCTCGGCAG
>JBBAVO010000188.1:4413-5581 GCA_040397635.1 Pirellulales bacterium | reverse complement strand
AAAATTCGCTCCCGTCCCTATTTTCCGTCAAGGGAGTTGCTGCACCTCACCGCCAGCCCGCGTGGAGAGCGCCCGCCAGACGGGCAAGTCGATACCATCCGCGATCGCCGTCACCGATCCATCCATCATGGCGGCGGTCACGATGCCTCCGTGGTGGCTGCGGGCGGTGATGGCGGCGTAGGTCTTGGCCGTGGCGCTGCTCCCTTCCTGCCGGGAGTTCAAGTCAAAGTCGTAGGTCGTCCCACCCGTGACGAACGGCACACGAGTGTTGGGCGCGAGCGTGGTCGTGAATCCACTGTGGTGCACACGGCCGTCGGGCCATTCGGTGTGGCCAGTGTTGTCGTTGGTGGTCGCGCCGAGCTTGGTGTCGCCAGCCGACATGCCGCTGGCGAGCCCGACGACAGCAGCAGCATCGGACGGGGGTGACTGTGCCGGGTAGCTGCCGCTCGGATCACTCGTGTTGCGGACGTAGGGCGTGAAGGCTTTCACCTCCGCGATGCAGAACGTCTTGCTCAGGCCGTCGGTGAATTTCGCCGGCGTGAACCGGGAGTTGGGATGGAAGGACCCGTCGCCCCCCTGGCCGGTCACCGGGTCGTAGATGAACCAGGTGCCGAAGTTGAAACCGTAGGTATGAGGGAAGACATAGGGGACTTCAGCGCCACTGCGGGTCTTGGTGCGGAAGACGAGATTCGTTTCACTCGGGCAGAAGAATGGGCCGATGCGGGCGTCCTTCACCGTCCCCCAGTTCTTGGTGAGATCGACCGGGATGAAGCCGTCGTCCCAAGCCTGCTCAAGGTTCACCTTCACGGCCGTGGCGCCTTCCTCGAGATAGGGAAGGATGCGGCCATGAATTGCCCAGGAGCCGTTGTTACTCGTGAAGGTGGTTCCCGGCATATGGAGCATGCTTGGCGGAAAGAAACCTCTGGCTGACTGGTAGTTGTGCGCTGCCATCGCCAGTTGGCGGACGTTGTTGCTGCAGGCGCTGCGACGGGCCGCTTCACGGGCTGACTGCACCGCCGGCAGGAGCAGGCCGACGAGCGTGCCGATGATGGCGATCACGACGAGCAGCTCGACGAGGGTGAAGCCGGAAGGAGGATGTCTGTGGGGCATAGATGGGACAGCGAGCAAATGGCGTGCCGGGCGTCCTTCCCGAACACCTCCGTTCGCT
>JBBAVO010000188.1:0-4313 GCA_040397635.1 Pirellulales bacterium | reverse complement strand
CCGAGCAGCTTGGCGGCGGCGGTGCGGTTGCCGCCGGCGGCAGCGACGACCTTCTGCACAAGCGTGGTTTCGACGAGATCGATGAGCGGTTCGTGGAGAGGACCGGCGGTCGTGGAGCCGGTGGCGAGGGCGGCGTCCACCCATGCTCCGACGGCGGCCACCACCTGCGCATCGGCCGCTGCGACGCCTGCGGGTTGGCCGGCTGGCTGGCTGGCCGAGGCGGATGGCTGGGCGGGCAGGTGCTCCGGTCGCAGCGTGCCGCCGCGGGCGACCACGGCGGCGTATTCGACCGCGTGCTTGAGTTCGCGGATGTTGCCCGGCCAGGGCCGGCCGCGGAGGGCGTCGCGAAACGCCTCCGACATGGTCGGCGTCGGCCGTCCGGCGGCCTGCCGCACGAGAAAGTGCGACGCGAGTGCGGCGATGTCATCCCCGCGTGCCGCCAGGGGTGGCATCTGAATCGGAAACACATGAAGCCGATGGTAGAGGTCCTCGCGAAACGACCCCGCGGCGATCGCCGCCACGAGGTCGCGGTTGGTCGCGGCGATCACGCGGACATCGAGCGTGCGCGGTGCGGCAGCCCCCACCGGCGTCACTTCATGGTTCTCCAGGGCTCGCAGCAGTTTCACCTGCAGGTCGATCGGCGCCTCGCCGATCTCGTCGAGAAAGAGCGTGCCGCCTTCTGCTAGCGCAAACAGGCCAGGCCGATCGGAGGTGGCGCCGGTGAAAGCGCCGCGGACATGACCGAAGAGTTCGCTCTCGATCACGCTGGGCGACAGCGCACCGAGACTGGTGGCCACAAACGGCCGGTGCCGCCGTGGACCGTGGGCGTGGATGGCGCGGGCGGCCAGATCCTTGCCGGTGCCGGTCTCGCCGGTGATGAGCACTGGGAGATCGGTCGGCGCAACCAGCGAGATCTGTTTGAAGACCTCCTGCATCGGCAGCGATGAACCGACCAGCAGCGTGGTGTTGGTGACCGCCGCCGCCGGGTTCGCCACGTCCGCTGCCCTCTGGGCTCTTTGCTCCCGCTCGGCCAGTTGTTCCCGCTCAGCCAGTTGCTCCCGCTCAGCCAGCGCCTGTGCGACGATCCGCGACACGCTCTCCAGATCGAATGGCTTCACGAGGTAGTCAAAAGCCCCCGCGTTCACCGCCCGCACGGCCGTGTCGAGATCGCCGAAGGCCGTCATCACCACAACGGGTGCGTGTGGGACGATGCCGCGCAGCTCAGGGATCGCGGAGAGCCCGTCGCGTCCTGGGAGACGGACATCGAGCAGCATCGCCTCGGGCAAGAAACGGCCGCAGGCCTCGAGCCCAGCCTCGACACTCGCTGCCACCTCCACCGAGTGACCCTCGTCGGAGAGGATCTCGCGCAGGCTCCAGCCGATGGCGGGCTCGTCGTCGATGATGAGGATGCGGCTCATGGGGCGTATGTCGGTGCGGCTGGGCCGGGGCGGGCGGCGCGTGCCGCAGGCTGCATTCAGGAGCCGCCACATTTTAGTGTCTGCGCCGGCAGCGAAATCGCAAATCGCGTGCGGCCATGGGTTCTTTCCCAGGCGAGCACACCGCCGTGCTCTTCGGCGACGGCCCGTGCGACGGCGAGTCCGAGACCGATCCCTTCCGGCTTCGAGGTGACAAACGGCTCCTGCATCGAGTCCCGCACACTCTCCTCCGGGCCAGTTCCCGAATCCTCAACGGCCAGCATGATCTGCGAACCGGCCGCAGAGGCGGAGAGCCAGACGTCGCCGCTGCGGCCGGCGGCGTCGATGCCGTTGAGCGCGAGATTCACCAGCGCCGCTCGCAGGGCGTCGTGGCGGCCGATGATCGACAGGTTCGTGCGCAGTTGGCAATGCATCCGCACGCCGGCATGGTCGCACCGCGGCGCCGTGAGGTCGCGGACTTCCGCCAACAACCGGTCGATGGAGACCGGCTCCGGCGGCTGCTTCTGGTGGGCCGGCGCTTTCGCCAGGGCGAGCAGGCCACGAACCTCTTCCTCGAGGATGTCGAGTTGCCGAGCGGCGACGGTGAGGCTGTCGTCCGGCGGGGCGCTGCCCACTCCCGCCGGGCAGCGGCGGCGGTGCAGGTCGATCGCCAGCCGGGCGCCGGTGACGGCGTTGCGAAGTTCATGCGCGAATCCGGCCGCCAGTTGGCCGAGGAGCCGCTGCCGCTCGCCCGCAACGAGCGAACCGCGGAGCTGTTCCAACTGCAGGCTCATGTGGTTGACGCCGTCCACGAGCCGGCTGATCTCGTCGCCGGCGGCCGGGTCGGCGTGGCTGGCGACAAGCGTATGACCAAACTCCCCCTCCGCGATCCGTGCCACATGCCGTTCGACGGCGGTAATCCGCGCCGCGAGCCGGCCCGTCGTTCGCAGTCCCAGCGGCACGAGCACCGCGAGCGTCCCGGCGGCCACCGCCAGCACGGGCCAGACCGCCTCGACTGTGCGGGCGATGAACGATCGCTCCGGCGTGAGCACGAGCACCGTCTCCGGCCGCACGCCCTCGCTGCGGACCGTGCCCAGTCGGTATCGCTGGCCTTCGAAGGTGCCGCTGCCTGCGCGGATCGCAGCGGCTACCGCGTCGCCGTCAACTGCTGCGAGCGTCTCCGGAGGCAGCGTGGAGAGTCCGATGCGGCGGGCCGATTCATCCCAGACCAAAAAATGGCTGCCGGTCAGACGGTGCAGGGCGTCGAGCACGGCTTGCGAGAGCGATACCCGCGAAGCTTGCAGGGCATCGGCCACCTGCTGCTGGGCAGCCCGCGTTGCCGCGGCCGACCGCCGCGCGGCCAGCCAGGCCGAAAAGCCGACGTTGGCCAGCACCGCCGCCAGCACGAGCCCCACCACGGGCAGCACCAGTTGCCGCGTGAGGGACAGGTGTCGGGAGGGTGTGGACATGGTCTTCAGCTGCGATCAAATCCGAAATAGCTGCGGGCGTTGTTGGCACAAACATTCTCGAGCAGCGGCACGACCCTGTCCCGTCGCCAGGCGTGATCGTCGGGAAGCCGGCCACTGGCGATGTCGGTGCCGATCAAGTCGCAAAGAATTCGTCGGAAATATTCGTGCCGCGGATAGGAGAGGAACGACCGCGAATCGGTCACCATGCCGACGAACCGGGAGAGCAATGCCAGGTCGGAGAGCATGTTGAGCTGATCCCGCATGCCGCGTTCCTGATCCATGAACCACCAGCCGCTGCCCCACTGGATTTTGCCGGGGAGCGTGCCGTCCTGAAACGAGCCGGGAAGGGCGGCGAAGAGGGCGTTGTCGGCGGGGTTGATGTTGTAGAGGATCGTCCGCGGCAGTGTGTTCTCGGCGGAGAGCCGGCCGAGGAAGCGGACCAGGCCCGGCCCCTGCGGTGTGTCGCCGATCGTGTCGCAGCCCGCGTCGGAACCGAGCGCCGCGGCCAGCCGCGGGTTGGGATCACGAAACGGACCGAGGTGGAGTTGCAGCGCCCAGTCCTTGGCATGGTTGAGCCGGGCGACATGGAGCAGAAGGAAGAGAGAGAATTGTTCGGCCTCCTCTGGCGTGGCGGCGTTGCCAGCCATGGCACGGTGCCAGATCGTCGCGGCCTCGGCCTCGGTGCAGTCGGTGTCGGGCAGGCGGAGCAGGCCATGGTCGGTGGCCCGGCCGCCGGCCGCGGCGAAATCGGCATGCCGTTTGTCGATCGCGGCGATCAGCCCGGCGAACGTGTCGGCGCCGATGCCCGCTGCGTCGGAGAGCCGGCGGGCCCAGGCCTGGACGCGATGCGGTTCGTGCACCTTGGTCGCCGCGTCGGGGCGGAAGGTGGGCACGACCTTCGTCGCGAAGCCGTCGCGGGCGATTTTCTCATGCCACTGGAGGCTGTCGGCGGGGTCGTCGGTCGTGCCGACCACCTCGACCTTCATCTGTCGGAGAATGCCCCGGGCGGTGAGGTCGCCGGTGGCCAGCTGCCGGTTGGCCTCGGTCCAGATTCTTTCGGCGGTTGTCTCGTCGAGCAGGTCGTCGATATGAAAGTGGCGGCGCAGCTCCAGATGGGTCCAGTGGAAGAGGGGATTGCGGAGCGTGTGTGGCACGGTCTCGGCCCACGCCTGAAACTTTTCCCGTGGGCTGGCGGCACCGGTGATGCGGTCTTCGGCGATGCCGTTGGCCCGCATGGCCCGCCACTTGTAGTGGTCGCCGTCGAGCCAGATGGCCTGGAGATTTTCAAACCGCCGGTCCTCCGCGATGTCGCGCGGGCTTAAGTGGCAGTGGTAGTCGATGATCGGCTGTGTCGCCGCGACTTCGTGATAGAGGGACCGCGCCACATCGCAGGAGAGCAGGAAGGAGTCGTCGCAGAAGGGCATGGGAG
>JBBAVO010000187.1:0-5589 GCA_040397635.1 Pirellulales bacterium | reverse complement strand
TCCGCCTGCCCCTTGACCCGCTCCCGATCCTCGTCGGTCGTCTGGTAATACTCCTCGCGGTGCACGAACATCACGACGTCCGCGTCCTGCTCGATGGCGCCCGATTCACGCAGGTGGTTAAGCCGCGGACGGTTGTCGCGAGACTGTTCCGCCTGCCGGTTGAGCTGCGCCAGGCAGAGCACCGGCACATCGAGTTCGCGTGACATCGTCTTGAGGCGGCGGGCGATCTTCGCCACTTGTTCCTGTCGCGGATCCCGAGGATTGTCGGGTTCGATGAGCTGGAGATAGTCGATCACGATCAGCGACAGTCCCTGCTTCCGCTTGAGCCGCCGGGCCACCGCGGCAATCTCGGTGAGGGTGCGGCCAGGAGTGTCGTCGATGTAGAGCGGCGACGAGCTGATCTCGGCCGACTTCTGCACCAGTCGCCGACGATCTTCCTGCGAGATGGTGCCGTTGCGGAGTCGATGGCCGTTGACCTGCGCCGCCGAGCAGAGCAGGCGATCCGCCAGTTCAAGGCAGGCCATTTCAAGGCTCACGAACAGGGCAGGCTGCTTGGCGCCGATCGCCACGTTCTCGGCAATATTCATGGCAAAGGCGGTTTTCCCCATACTCGGGCGGGCCGCCAGGATGATCAGTTCCGAGTTGTGGAGGCCACCACAGAGCGAGTCGAGGTCGGTGAAGCCGGTCTCCACGCCGCCGAGGGCATGTTCGTGCTTCATCCGCGCATCCATGCGGATCATCACCTCTTCCAGCACCTCCTCAATCGGCTTCGCTTCCGCCGAACTGCGGTGCTCGAGAATCTGGAAGATCTTCGCCTCGGCCCGCGCCACCAGTTCACGGGGCTCGTCGGAGGCGTCGTAGGCGTCTCGCAGAATGTCGGTGCTCGCATCGATCAGCGAGCGGAGCATCGCCTTGTCGCGAACGATCTGGGCATAGTGGCTGGCGTGGGCGGCGTGCGGCACCGACTCCAGAATTTCCACAATGGCAGGAGAACCGCCGATGCGGTCGAGGTCGCCCTGCGTGCGAAGCCGTTCCAGCACGATCGTCGTGTCGATCCGCTTGCCCGAGTCATGCAGTTCCAGCAGGTGCCTGTAGAGCACCTGATGGGCCTCGTCGGCAAAGTCATCGGGCCGAACAAGGAGAGCAATGTCGTCGCAGACATCGGGCTTGAGCAGGATGCTACCGAGCACGGCCCGTTCAGCATCGACGTTCGCCGGCCGTTCCCGCGAGTCGAGAAGGGCATTCGTTGCCGCGCCACCGCCAGCCCCGTCATCGCCACGCCGCCGCCTCCGATCGGGCGACCGCTGTCCGGCAGACGGTTTGTCAGAAAACTCTCGTCTCGACGAATCCCTCGCCGCGGCATCGCGCGATGCAGCCATGACAGCCTCCCTGGTTATGGCCTGACAAGAGCCCGGCGAACTACTTCGCGGCGGTCTCGCTGCTCGACGGCACCACCCACACCTTCAGATCGCCCTCCACTTCGGCAGCGAGCCGGACGCGGACGGTGTAGAGGCCCACTTCCTTCAACGGTCCCTGCAGGATGATCTGGTCGGGCGTGACCATCAGATCCTGCTGCTTCAGCGAGCGGGAAATCTCAGTCGCGCCAACAGAGCCGTAGAGATGGCCCTCGTCGTTGGCGTTGGCCTCGATCGTGACGCTCGTCCGCACGAGTTCGGCAAGCAGGTTGCGCAGGCCAGCCAGACGCTCGCGGGCGATCTCGTCGAGCTTGGCACGGTGCTTCTCCACCATCCGCTTGTGATGCTCGGTTGCAACGGTCGCCAAGCCCTGCGGGATGAGGTAGTTGTAGGCAAAGCCCCGCTTCACCTCGACCACCTCGCCCTGCTTGCCGAGATGCTCGACGTTGTGGACGAGCAGCAGTTCAATGCCGCCACGCGGACCTTTGGGAAGTCGCGACTGGGCGGGCACACGGATTGTTGGCACGTCTCGTACGGGCATCACAGAACTCCTGTCAGATTGGACGTTGAAGGTTGGAAGTTGAAGGAAAATAAGGATTGGTGAAAACGAGTGCGAGAACGGATTCCGACATGGTGTCAGAGCGGTGTGTGGTCCAAGGCTAACGAACGGTCTCAGAACGGGATGTCGTCTTCTCCACCACGACTCTCGACGCTGGCGCCCATGTCGCGGCCAGACATGTCGCCTCCGACATCATACCCGCCGCTCTGGTCGTATTCATCGGCAGGGGAACCTGTCGGGCCACTGCGGCCGGGGCCCGCTGGCCGGCCCTTGCCACGGGGGGCGTCGCCGGATCGGCCCTCGCCGCCAGGACGGCCACCCTCGCCAGAACGAGCCCCCAGCAGCTGCATCCGATCACAGACCACCCTCAGCTTGGAGTTTTTCTTGCCGTCCTTCTCCCAAGTGTCGAGCTTGAGTCGGCCGTCGATCAGAAGCGGCGACCCCTTGGTGACGTATTCCCCGGCGATCTCGGCTGTGCGTCCCCAGAGCGTAACGTCCACGAAGGTGGTTTCCTCGACCCATTCGCCCGTTGCCGTCTTGCGACGATCGTTGACCGCCAGCCCGATGTCGGTGACCGCGGTTCCGTTCGCGATATAGCGGAGTTCGGGGTCCCGTGTCACGTTGCCAAGCAGAATCACTTTGTTAAAGCTCGCCATGACGCACGCCTCCTTTGCTGGAATATCCTGTATAGCTGAACGGCTGTACAATAGTCATGGCAGAATAACCATTCTCTGCTGGCAGTGCAAGCGTCCGCGTGGTAACCAGCGTCCAGGGCAGTTGAAGGCCTGGCTGGCCACTCCGCGGCCGTTACTCTGCCTCGGCCGCCTCGGCATCTGCGGGGCCCGTGGGCACGGGGCCTGCGGCCACAGGAGCAGGGGACCGTCGCGGCGCCGTGTCGCCCGCCAATGCGTGCTGCACGAGGGCGTCTGCGATCCGCGGGTCGATCCGCAGCACCAGTTTCCGGATGATGTCGTCCGTGATCTCGCACTGCCGCTCGAGCGCCGTCAGGTGGCCGCCTTCCATGCTGAAGTAGGTCAGCCAGTAGATGCCCTTCTTGTGCCCCTTGATGGGGTAGGCGAGTTTCCGCTCGTCCCACAGGCGGGCGGCCAGGATCGTGCCGCCATGCTGCGTGATGATGTCCGAAACCTGCTGGGCCGAGCCAGCGGGGTCACGGGAGTATTTGGTCGGATCGAGAATGAACATTCCCTCATATACCGGCATGTCGTGTGCGCTCCAAAGTCAGGGGTCGTGGGGGTGGAATTTGTGAATCGTAGGGTGTCAGAGCATCGGGCAGGGGATCGGTGCGTCGGCTGTCAGTTGTACCTGTTCATGGCCGCCTGGATGCCCAGTGCTGACCATTCCTCGGCAGCATCGGCAGCCCGCTCCAGCAGGCCATCGACCGCCTCCCGCTCCGATTTGGCAAACTTTCCGAGGACGAAATCGGCCGATTTCCAGCCAGCAGGCATGGGGCCGATGCCCACCCGCAGGCGAGGGATCGACGTGCTGCCCAAGCGGGCGAGAACGTCTGAGAGACCGTTTTGGCCGCCGGCCGATCCACTGGGCCGCAGCCGGATCGTGTCGGTGGGAAGCTGAAAATCATCGCAGATCACCAGAATGTCTTTATCGTCTATTTTGTAGAAGTCTCGTGCTGCCAGCACGCTCGTACCACTGAGATTCATCCATGTCAGTGGCCACAGCAAGAGGACGGAAGAGCCCCGCAGCGTCGCCTGGGCCGTCTCGCCCTGAAACCGTGATCGCCGCACGGGTGAACCGGCCCGTTGGGCCAGAATCCCCAAGACGTCGAAGCCGACGTTGTGGCGGGTGCCCTCGTAGCTGCGTCCCGGGTTGCCTAAGCCAACCAAAAGTTTCAAGTCAGGAGTTTCACGTGTGGGTGCCGGGTGGTATCGGCCGCGGTTCACGCAGCCAATGTCACGACTTCTCCGCTTCGGCCTCTCCTTCCTCGGCCGCCTTGCGGCCAATCAGTTCGGGTTCGACGCCGCCCGCCGCAGCCTCCTCGGCCTTGTCCGCCGGGACGGCGCAGGTCACGACAGCCTCGTCCGCGTCGGCAACGGCCTTCGCGCCAGCAGGCAGTTCAAGATCGTGCACCTTGATCGTGCCACCGAGTTGGAGTTTGCCAATCGCAACGTGAATCTTTTCGGGCACTGCATCGGCGGTGCACTCGAGTTCGATTTCGTGCAGGATCAGGCTCACCACGCCGCCGGCCCGCTGGCCGGGGCACTCACCCTTGAGATCAACGGGCACCTTCACCTTGACGCGGTCAGTGGCACTGACCCGCAGGAAATCGACATGGACCGGCTCAACGCCGAATGTGTCCCACTGCAGTTCGCGGATCAGGGCGCCAGTCTTGACGGCCCCCTTCAACTCGACGACGCGGCTCCCGTGCCGGACCGCAGCCTGCACGGCCTCGCGGGTAGCAACAAGATCGACGCATTTCTCTCCGTGGCCGTAGAGTACGGCGGGCACAAGCCCCTCGCGTCGCAGTTTGCGGCTCGCGCGGGTGCCGGTCTCTTTACGGAGCTTGACTTCTACTGAATCGCTCATGGGAACTCCTCTCGGGAAGGGGCCCATTTTGCCATGACCGGGCCGTTCCGCAAGACGAGTTCACTCTCTCCCGGGTATCCAAGCGATTTGACACCGCCGGTGGGGCATTTTCTGGTCTTTTCCCGCCTTCCGCCAAGAGCCCACCGAGGAGCCCACCGAGGAGCCCACCGGACAGGCTGGCGACGGTCGCCGGCGGACGTTAGGCCAGGCGCCGGGTCATTGGAACATCATGCTCACCGACTCGTTGCGGTGAATTCGCTTGATCGCCTGGCCGAGGAGGCTGGCGACCGAAAGGACGGTGATGTTCGGAAGCGACTTTTCCTGCGGCAGGGGGATGGAATCGGTGATGATGATTCCGGCAAAGGGGGCCGCCTTGAGCCGCTCGATCGCGGGCCCGACGAGCAGGCCGTGGGTGGCCGCCGCATAGATGGCCTTCGCGCCATGCCGGTGGACCACCTCGGCTGCCGAGCAGATCGAGCCGGCGGTGCTGATCATGTCGTCGAACATCAGCGCGATCTTGCCGGAAACATCGGCGCCGATGATGTTCGTGCTCTTGGTCGTGTCGGCGGTCAGCCGCCGCTTGTCAACGATTGCCAGCGGCGCGCCGAGGTGGTTAGCATGGCCCACCGCCCGCTTAATGCCCCCCGCATCAGCGCTCACGACCACCAGTTCGTCGTGCGGCAGATCGAGCGACTGGAGGTGGTTGTTGAGGACGGGGGCCGCGTAGAGGTGGTCCACGGGCACGTCGAAAAAGCCTTGGATCTGGGCCGCATGGAGGTCCATGGCAAGCACCCGGTCGGCGCCCGCCCGCGTGATGAGGTTGGCGACGAGCTTGGCGGTGATCGGCACCCGGCCGGCGTCTTTGCGGTCCTGGCGGGCGTAGCCGAAGTAGGGGATCACGGCCGTGAGCCGGTAGGAACTGGCCCGCTTGAAGCTGTCGATCATGACGAGCAGCTCCATCAGGTTTTCGTCCACCGGCGGGCAGGTGGGCTGCACGATGAACACGTCGCGGCCGCGGACGTCCTCGTCGATCTTGCAGGAGATCTCGCCGTC
>JBBAVO010000186.1:0-5617 GCA_040397635.1 Pirellulales bacterium | reverse complement strand
GCGGAGCTGGATCGCTTCCTCAGCCGCCTCGGCTACCGCTTCGTGCTCAAGGAGTTTGCCCACCCGGCGCAGGTGAGTGCCGGTGGCCCACTCAACCTGTCGATGCAGTGGCAGAACGTCGGCTCCGCCCCCTGCTACCGGCCCTACCGGGTGGCCTATCGGCTCACCGGCCCAGACGGCGACACACGCGTCGTTGTCGGCACGACCACGGTCAACGCCTGGATGCCAGGATCAATCGAACTCTTCACCGCCGATTTTCCAGACAACGTGCCAGATCTGCCGCCGGGCGACACGCATGCCGTGACCGATGTCATCACGATCCCCGCCGACCTCCCGCCGGGAGACCATTCGCTCGCAATCGGCGTTATCGGCGAGAAGCACGATACTCCCGTCGTGCGTCTGGCAATCAAAGGCCGCACCAACGACGGATGGTATCCGCTGGGCACGATCGCGATCGCCCGCTGAGCGCCAACCCGCTCATTCTGGCTTCTCGTCCTTCTCACCCTTCTTGTAGGACTCGAGTTCAGCCACCGGCACCTCGACCTCCTTCGGACCACTGAAGATCACCAGCGACTTGCCGCCCACGCCCTGGGTCTCACACACGAGCACCTGCCGTCCACCGGTCGGCCGCTTCAGCCCGTAGCGGATGAAGAATGGCTGCTTGTCCCGCTCGGAGACGAACAGCCCGTCCACGCCCTCAGGTTTCACTCCCATTTCCTCGAGCGCCGCGGGCGACCTGCCCGCGATGAACTTCTTGAGCGTCGGCTCGTCTTTCGGCCCCGAGAGAAACTCCGATTGATACTGGCCGTAGAAGTTCGCCAGCCGCTTGCCGTTGGTGTCATTGTACCGCCGTACGACCGCCTTAGCAGCCGCCTGCGGGTTGCCGCTGCCACAGCCGGCCGAGCAGACGAACCCGCTGAGCACGAGTACGCAGACAGCAGCGAACGGAGACGATCGCTTCATGATACTCCTCGCGGCGTTGGAATCAGGGATGTCGAGATGCAGTGGCTGGTTGCTCATTGGATATCGGCCGAGCGACCAGCGCCATCCGCACGCTTGCCGAGGTTGACCAGCACCGTGGAACTCGCGTTGTAGGTAATCGTCTGGACGCTGCCATCCCCCATCACGGCGTTGTACCCCATCGGATGCGCCGAGCCAAAGCTGCGGTCCTTCGCTTCCGATCGACCCGGTGGCGGTGTCGTGCTGGGATTGTCCTGAGTGGGAACGTATGTGGCACCATTCACCGTCCTTTGCGTGGCGGTCCAGCCGTACTCCACCTGGTTGTAGGGGAGGTCGCCATACCCGGTATTGACAAGAGGATCCGCGTAGCGATCCGTGGCCACCTGCTTCTCGGCGAACATCAGAGTGTTCGACGTGCCATCGTTGATCTTGCCGGCCGTGATCGGCGTCGCAGCCTGGAAGAACGCCGACGTCACACCGCTGCCATTGGTGCTGAAACCGCCAGGCGAGATGATGCCCCCCCACGCCGCATCACAGCCCGCCTGGTCCTTGGTAGCCCAATTACTGTTATTGGCGGCCTGGCCACTCGTGGAGAAAGCTGCGTAGTCGTGGTAGGCAATGGGGCCCGTGCTCGGCCACGTGGTGGAGTAGCCAAATCGATCCTGCCCCCGGCTCGCACAACGGTAGCTCGCGATCCGCTGCGCGTTCAGCCCCGACGTGGTGCCGTCTTTGTAGCCAGTCCCCGTGAACCGCAGCTGGTAGGTGGCCTTTTCCTCGAGGTATGGCAGCATCTGCCAGAAATGGTTGAGGAGGGGCGTGCCGTAGCTGTCCGCAGTCCTGATCGCGGGCCAATAGCTGCTTGCGCCATCGCCAAAGCCATAGGTGACAATGCCCGCCGTGGGATACGCCTTCTTCACCGACTCGACGTTGAGCGCTGCCAGTCCCATCTGCTTCATGTTGTTCTTGCAGCTCGACATCCGCGCCGCCTCCCGGGCTGATTGCACGGCTGGCAAGAGTAGCCCCACGAGCGTGCCGATGATGGCGATCACGACGAGCAGTTCCACGAGCGTGAAGGCTCGCCGCCCCTGCGGAAGGACAAACGAAAACAGGGGTGTCATGGGAAACCTCCGATTGAGATGCTGGGAATCAAGAAATGGAGTGTGTTTCGCGATCAGCAGGGTGCAGTACGCACGAGTGAGGGCGTTCGTACATGACAGGAACAGGGCGGACCGGACCTCCCCCGATCAATCCCTTCGAGAGTATTGCCCGATTTCAGTCACCGCCATTGGCGGATTCGGCAAAATGCCTGGGGCAGACCTCTGGTCCCGCCGCCACGGATGCCTGCACGTCCGTCGCCATTGTCCGGCAGGTTGTTATTGCTTGCCGCGGCCGGCCGAGGGGGCGAATTTCAGCAACCCCAGCTCAAACCCCTTGGCCACCGCCTCGGCCCGATGGGCGCAGTGGAGCTTTTCCTTGATCGCCCCGACATGCGAGCGGGCAGTCCGCTCGGAAAATCCGAGTAGGTTCCCGATTTCGAGATTGGTAAACCCCTGCCTCAGGAGCCCGAGCACTTCGAGTTCTCGACGCGTCAGCAGGCCGGCGTTCGCCTCGCCGCCACCGGATCGGAGCCGTTTGGCGATCGGCCTGCCACCGGCGTGCACCTCGCGGATCGCGGCAACCAGTTCGGAATAGATGACGTTTTTGGTGAGATAGCCCTGAGCACCAGCCTCCACAGCCTGCTCCATGTCTTCTGCCGAGTCGGACGACGTGAGCATCAGCACGCGGGCGGCGGGCGTGATGGCCTGAATCCGGCGGAGGGTTTCGAAGCCATCCATGCCGGCCATGGTCACGTCGAGCAGGCAGATATCAGGCTGCTTCTCACGCCACAGTCGCAGGGCCGACGCGCCGTCGTCGGCCTCTCCCACGATCTGGAAGTCTTTCTCGAAGCTGAGCAGGTTTGCCAATGCCGCCCGCATCACCGGATGGTCGTCCACGAGGAGCAGGCGAATCACCCTCGACTGGGCGGCCTGAACGGTCTGGTCGCGGGTGTCTTGGACTTTATCAACCCCGGCAAGCATCGGCTTTTTCCCCAAGGGATTCCCGGACATGTGGTTCCCGGTCTGTGCGGACAGATGCATCGACCGCCACTATGACTCCTCCGCCTGTGGCAACCACTGGCGTTTTCGGCAATCCGCAGTCTTTGATCACTCCGCCTCGATTTGCCGATCGTACGCCAGGTTCTTGACCCGGGCGTGGATGGTCGTGCCCCGCCCCGGCGCGCTCTCGACTCGCAGGGTGCCACCGAGCCGTTCCACTCGTTCCCGCATGCCCTGCATGCCGAAATGGCCCTGGAGAGGCCCCGCCTGAGTGCCGGGTGCAAACCCCTTTCCATCATCCCGTACCGATACGTCGATCACATCATCGGCCGGATCGAACGACAGCACGACCTCGATCGTAGCCGGCTCCGCATGCTGGAGGGCGTTGTGGACCGCCTCTTGAACCACGAGCAGCAGATTGCCGGCGACAAAATCAGAGACGGCGGTCTCCGGACCGTTCATCGTCACGGTGATCCGCGTCTCACAGCCCTCCTCAAGGTGGGCGGCGAGCGAGCGAACTGCCTCCGGGAGTGACTGCCCCTTGAGTGGGAAACTCCGCAATGCCCAGACCGATTCCCTGAGTTCGCCGACCGCGTGATCGACCATCCGTCGTGCCAGCCCGAGATGGTTGGCCGCAGGCTTGCCGCCGTCGCGCCCGCTCAGTTCGCACGACTGCAACTGCATGCCGATCGCCGACATCGTCTGCAGCAGCGTGTCGTGGAGATTGGCGGCGAGGCGGTTACGTTCTCGAATCGTGGCGTTGAACTCAACGGCGGCCTCGTGCCTGGTCTGCATTTCCGCCGCCAGGCTGGCCACCGTCTTCGACACGCGACGACGCAGAAGCCATACCCAGCCGAGCGACCCCGCAAGGACGCCGGCCGTTGCAGCCAGTGCCCCGATCAGGCGTCGCGGCGTCCACCACGAGGGCCGCGTCAGCACCTGCACGTCGTCCACCGACCGCACAAACAGATCCATCCGCTCCACGGCCGGCAGCAGCCAGATCGGGCGGGAGCCCTGCTCCGGCTTCAGGTCCACCTGCACGATGCCGGTAACCTGCAGATCGCTGCCCGGCTCGAGTGTTTTCAATAGTTCGAAGGTGCTTCCATGCAGCGCGGCGTTGACCGTTGATTTCCCACTGGAGATGAGCAGAACGCCCCCCATGACGCCGCGGCGGACCTCCACGAGGCGGCCCTTGAAGGTGACCAGGCAGCCGTCGTAATCGCCGGGCTCTGCGATGAGGCCATTCCGCAAGGCCTTGGCATTGACGGCCACAATCTCATCGGGCGAGATAGACACCGGCTGGGGAGGAACGCCGCTGCCGTTGCGGCGAACAACGGCCTCGACCAGCCCAGCGGCCTGTGAAACGCCTACCTGCACCCGTCGGCGGTCGATGAAACCCGCCACCTCGACGAGTTCGCCCGGCTGAAGCAGTTCGTCGGATGGGGTCTCCACCCGCACGCCAAACGCCCCGTCCTGGAGATAGAAAAACTCGCCGGGCTGGGCATGGGTCACGACCCCCTCCGTCCGCACCCGGTGGCCGCTGGGAGGATCCCGCTGGAAGCGGGCCAGGCGTGCCACTGGCAGCTTGGGCGACGCAAACGCCGACGCCCGCGGCTGCTCGATCACGTCGATGTCGGTGGCATTGCCAACAAGGAGCATGAGCGACACAAACTCGCCGCGGGTGGTGAACCGCGCCGCCGTCACGCCCCGCAGTCGCAGGCTGCCGTCGACGAGATGGGCGGGATCGGGCTGGAGCATGGTGTCGGGCACGGTGACCAGCCACCGATGGCCGCCTGTCTCCATGACGAGAATCCACCGACCGGATGCCTTGCGAAATCCCTGCAGGATTCCTTCGATCTCGACCCGCTGGCAGTTGTCGGCGCCGTTGAGTATCCGGTCCATCACCGCCGGCGTCGCTCCAGGAAGCGACAGTTCCTCGGAGACGACGGCCACTGATTGCGGAATCATCATCGGGGAGAAGACGTCTCGATCGACGAACCCCTCGACCTCGACCAGCATGCCCGGCAGGAGGCCTGCGAGCACATCCTCGTCTCCACGCCAGACGTCCCGCTCCCGGGCCACCTTGACGTTCACCCAGATACCCGACGAGTCGTCCTGCACGACGCAGTGGTGACCATCGGCAGGCCGGGGCGACATCCAGGTGAGCCTGCCCCGGATTCGCGAGGCCGCAGGCATGCTGCCCGGCGGCCGAGGCTGGCCGCTCGCGGCCGAGTCATCAGCGGTGGCGTCGCCGTACTGCAGCGTGGCGATGCTTGAGACGCCGGCGTCCTCGCACCGGACGGGAGCGGCGAGCCACAACGTACAGATAACACTCAACAGACAAACTCGCACGCGTGCATGCTCCCCACGAAGGCTGACGATCGCAGGATAGACCCTCTCGCGGCAGGCGGCAAATTGTGGCAGGCCACCCGTTGACCTCATCCCGGCGGCGCATCTCCCTTGAGCCGCCGTCTGATCTCGGCGAGCCGCTCGGAAAGATCCCGCTCGAAGCCGCGATCGGTCGGCTCGTAATACCGTTTTTCCACGCCCAGATATTCGCC
>JBBAVO010000185.1:0-5618 GCA_040397635.1 Pirellulales bacterium | reverse complement strand
TGCTGACTGCGCTTCGGCATCCTGCCTGCGCTGGTCAGCAACGCCGGCTCTCGGGACATGGGCAGCCCCTCACGGATGCATCAACGCGGCCTCAACGCCAGCGACCGGAGGTCGCCAAGAGACTGGCTGAGGACGGGCATCCGCCCGTCGAGCGGCAGGATGGCCATGCAGGGTCTCCAGACTGGCCGCCTGGATGGCGGCCTCAACGCCAGCGACCGGAGGTCGCCAAGAGACTGGCTGAGGACGGGCATCCGCCCGTCGAGCGGCCAGGATGGCCATGCAGTGTCTCCAGACTGGCCGCCTGGATGGCTGCCTTAACACCAGCCGACGGAGTCGGCCAAGCGAAAACCGGCAGGATGCCGGTGTTTCGCGTGTATTCAGAAAGCGACGTTTTCCGTGCGGGCGGGAGCGGCATTCCGATCGAGTGGCACCGGCAGACGGTTCGAACGCACCGATTCGACCTGCAGCCCCAGCATGTCGAGGAACGGCTCGATCGCGGTGACCTTGATCCCCATTTGCTCCGCGGCCTTCATCTGGCTGATCCGCCTCTCCTTTTGCTTGGCGGTCCAGAACTTGCGCGACGCAACCTGCCCTTCGGCATCGATGCCCTTCGACTGCGGCACTCCGGCATCGACGACCATCGTCGTCGATGGGCTCACCGTGTCGGCCACGGTTCCGCCGACCCGCTCCACCAGCTGTTCAAGCCGTCTCCGGTCACCCTCCTGATCGCCGCCAAACTGCGCGATGCCGACGATCACCACCTCCAGTGGCGTGCCAGGCGACCAGAGGCTCGTGGCCACGACGTCTCCCGGAATGATCGGGTCACGCGTCGAATCCTGCCGCACCCGGCAGCGGACCAGCGAGTCGCTCTCGATCGCCACCACCTCCACCACGGCCTTCTTGCTGCCGATCTGCGGCTGCGGGTCGGTGGGATCGAAGACGTTGAACTTGAGCCCGGCCCGCAGGCCAGTCGTCCGGCCGACGGAGACCAGCACGGTGCGGTCCAGTTCGTTGACGGAGAGGATGCGGCCGTCGAACTCGTCCACGCGGTCGTCCTTCGGCGTGGCGGCAAGCACGGTGGTCTGCAGGGCAGGGTCCGCCACCCGCAACTGGGCGATGATCTGGTTGAGCCGGACGATCGTGCGTTCGCGATCCCGCATCTCGTCGAGCAGCACCGCCACCCGGCGCTCGTCGCGGTCTCCGTCGGCCGCTTCGCTGTCGGCCGGCCACTTCTGTTGCCGGTCCAACGAAAGATACGGCCGAGCCTCCGAGATCTTCTCGCCCACCAGCTTGAGCCGCTTGGTCTGGGCAGTCGCCGCGTCTCGCGCCTGTTCGAGCTGCTTGATGGAAGCCGCTGCCGCCGCCTCGCTCGCCTGTTGTTTCGACTCCACGTCTTTGATTTTGGCGACCGCGTTTTGGGTTGACTCTTCCTTCTTCTTCAGCTCCGACTCGTGCCGGTCGGCAAGTTCCTTCTTCTCGGCGGCGAAGCGATCCTTCTCCGCCTGCAGGCTGCTCATCGCCTCGTGATGTTTTTGAACCGACGAGGAGAGCCACTCCACCACGCTGTCATACGTTGGCTGCTCCAGATACTTGCCGAACGCGTCGTCGATGGCGTCCTGCTTCCGCTTGAGGATCTCCGGATTGCCGAGTTCCTCCGGAAAGCCGAGCACATCCTTCACCAATTCGAGACGGTTTTTCTCGGCCTCCAGTCGCTTGGTGTTGGCATCGCTGGCCTCCTTCTGCTTGGCCTCCATCAACTTCAGATTTTCGTCGGCCTTCTTGAAAAAGAGGTAGGTGGTGACGGCCAGCACGAACGTGAGCATCACGAACACGATCAGCGCGATGCTGAACGACTGCACGACGCTCGAATTATTGGATGCCATTGGCGACTGCTTCCCCGCTTCCTAGCGGTTTCATGCGCGGCGGACCCCCGCTCAACATCGTCGCCGGAAGCCGCGCTGATTCACGCCACTCCGATTGTAGCGGTCAGGCAAGGGGAGCGTTGCCGCCCACCAATTCACTCCAGGTCACGGGGCGACCTGTTTCAGCGGCCATACGTCCCATCACCGCCATCAGCGTGCTGCGACACATGGTATCGCCGTCGTTGGCGACCCGGCCAGACACAATGCCCCCAACCAGCGCCGTCATGGCGGCGGAAAAGCGGCTCGTTCCTGGCGGCGGCACCGCCGTCGAGCCCCGTCGTCCGGCGATCGTGCCCCGCACCAGATCGCAGCTCCCAGCCGAGCCGGTCACGATCTCGACGGTCCGGTCGCCGGTCCGCTCGCGGCGGTCGATCGAGGCGTCGATCGTGCGGCCGTCGGCGTAGGTGTAGCGAACCGCGGTCAGCACCGGGCAGTCGCCGACGGCTCCGGTTGCCCCATTGTCGTGAGCCCCGTTGGATGGGCACGCTGAACCGGCCACGCCCTCGGCCGTCAGCGGCGCGACGTCGCCCATGATCCAGGCGGCCCGGTCGATCGCCTGCACGTGGTGCGTGACGAAATGACCGCCCGAATACCGGGTGAACGAGATCCAATTGCGGAGCGGCCATTCGCCAGCGGCCCGGCCGCTTTCGGCGGGCTTTCGCCACGGCAGGCCGATGGCCGAGTGGGACTGCACCCGGCGGGGCATGCCGATCGCGCCGTCGTGGAGCCGCGACACGATCTCCACCATGCGGTCATCCCGACGGAAGCAGAAGCCCGACACGACCGCGAGGCCGGCGGCGCGGCTGCGGGCTGCGGCCGCGGCCACCCGGACGACCCCTGCCGCATCGACGGCCACGGGCTGTTCGCAGTAGACATGCTTTCCGGCGGCCACGGCCGCCTCCAGGTGGAGCGGCCGCGTGTGCGGCGGCGCGGCCAGCAGCACCACGTCCACACCGCTGTCGATCACCCGGCGGTAGGAATCGGGGCCGACGAACCGTTGCGACGGCGGACAGTCGAACCGCCCACCCGCACGGCCCAGCACATCCGCCGCTGACGCGACCTGATCAGCGAACACGTCGCCCAACGCCACCACCCGCACCGATGGATCGGCTTCAAGGGCCTGCAAGGCGGCCCCGGTGCCACGGCCGCCGCAACCCACGAGGCCAATCCGCAGCCGCTGTTCGCCTGCGGCGAAACACAGGCCGGTCGGCGACGTGCCCGCGGCCGCGCACGTGGTCGCCACGGTGCCGCCGAGGAACGACCGCCGTGATGTGCCACGGAGGACAGCAGCGGACCGGGCGGGGGTGTGATTCGAGGCCAAGAAAGCGGTCGCGGGCGTTTTGGGACGCATGTCGTAGTTCTCCAGAGCGGCGGGGACAACGGCGGGGGCAGCGATGCCACGGAAGGGCCCGCGTGCGGACTGGCCAAAGGCTCTTCTGCAGTTTACGGAGCGGTCCGCCAGCCACGCAAACCGGATCGTGTCACCGCGTCCCGGTCCGCAGCCGCGTCATGTACCGGAGCAGCGGCTCCTCGAGATCGGCCGGCGACGCCCCGAAGGCTGTCTTAAAATCATCGAGGCGTTCCTCCTCGGAGTCGTCTGCGAGCGGCTCCTTGCGGGAGATCGTCCGCAGGTAGCCGACGAAGGCCGCCTTGCGCGTCTGGGTCAGGAAGAAGGTGAGGGCCCAGGCCCGCGCATAGGCGTCGAGCGCCTCGTCGGGCCGGCGGAATGGCTCGTCGCCCAGCACGATCTGCTCGAGCGCACCGGCCCGCTGGTTGGCAAGAAACCGTTCCAGCCGCGTGGTGTTGACGTTGCCGATTCCCTTCCAGCCGCGGTCGCTGGCGAGGTCGGGCGTTTCGAAGTAGGTGGCCACGCCCTCGCTGAGCCAGAGGGGGACGGGTGCCAGCCGCTGGTGGAGTCCGCCGTTGAAGGCCATCTGGTGGGTGGCCTCATGCACGAGCGTCGCCACCATGCCGGAGGCCTCCGGGCTGCCGAGAATCTCGAGGCCGGCCCGCGCGGCGGCCTGGCCGGCGGGCCGCGGCAGGCCCGCGCTCCCGGTGAGGTCGAACGTGGTGACGCGATTGGTCATCAGGTTGTAGTAGCCGACCACTCGGTCGGCGGCGGTTCCCAGATCGCGGGCCGCGAAGGCCTCGTACCGCTGACGGTCGGCAAAGATCACCACCAGCAGCGGTCGCGGCGGCGGCGTCATCTCGATGCCCGCCTGCTTCCAGAAATTGGCGAAGGCGTCGTGAAGCCGTTCGAAGAGCGCGGCGCACCATTGGGCATAGGCCCGCGAGGTGTCGAAGCAGATGCAGTAGTGTTTGGTGACGAGCAGATCGAAACCCGGCGGCAGTTCGCCGAGGATCCTGCGGCCGAGGTCTCGTGGCGACTCCACCTTGGGCTGGGCCACCGGTGTGCGAGAGAGGATGGCGGCCGGCTGCACCAGTTCCAGCCGTTCGTCCGGGCGTTCGAGGAGGAGCCCGCCGTCGAGGGCCTCCACGACCACGACCCCTTCGATCTGCCGCTGGCTGCCATCGACCTGCACGGTGATCCGTTCCACCGGCCGCGTCTCTGCACCGGCCGTGGTGCCCGGTGCAGCCAGGGCACTCCCGACGGGCGTCCACGCCAGGGCCATGCCCAACACGAGTCTGGGAATGCGGGACATGCTGGAGGGCTCCGGGGGCGGCGAACTGACGTCATGCGAACAGGTTTGGGCGGACGGGGAAAGGTGAATTGGGCAAGGCTGCCGGAATCGGCGGTTCCGGTGAACTTGGGCAGCGTTGGGCAGCGTCCAGGCGGGCCAGCGTTATCCAGGCGTGCCAACATTGGTCTGGTTCCGCCGGTTCCCGAGCGATACGGTCTCGCCTCCCGACCGCCCGCCCCAACGGCACTTCCTCATCAGGTGGTGACGATCCATGACTGCATTCACGTCGCGTTCATCGTCTGTCCCGCTGTGCCGCGTGGTCTGCCTTGTTCTCCTCGTGACCTCGATGGTCACCGGCTGCGCCAGCTGGAGCCCGTGGAAGCGCAAGGAGAAGGCCGCCCGCGACCAGGAAAAATACGGCTTCACGGCCGACACGCGGATCAAGAAGCTCGCAGAACGTTCCAAGACGGCGAAGTCCGGGTCGGAGCAGGCTCGGCTGGAATTCACGCAAGACCTCGTCCGCATGATGCTCGAAGAGCATGATCCGCGGGTCCGCGGCAAGATTCTGGAGACCGCGGCCGACTATGACACCGCCTCCGCCACTGCGATCTGCAAAGGCGCGATGCAGGACCCGAGTGACGCGGTGCGGATCAAGGCCTGTGATGTCTGGGCCAAGCGGGGCGGAGAAGACGCGGTGCAGCTCCTGGCGACCCGATTCCAGACCGATGGAGATCTGGACGTGCGGCTGCGGGCCCTGAAGATGCTGGGCGAATTGAAGGACAAGCAGGCGATTCCCGTGCTCGCGGGGGCCCTCGAAGATAAGGACCCCGCCGTTCAATATCGGGCCGTGGCATCGCTCAAGCAGGTGAGTGGCCGCGACCTCGGCAACGACGTCAATGCCTGGCGGGAATGGGCCGTCGATCCGGATGCCCACAAGGCAGACTGGTCGATCGCCGAAGGCTTTCGCCGGCTGTTTTAACTCGGTGAGGGGTTGCCCACGCCCCGAGAGCCGGCGTTGCTGACCAGCGCAGGCAGGATGCCGGAGCGCAGTCAG
>JBBAVO010000184.1:0-5668 GCA_040397635.1 Pirellulales bacterium | reverse complement strand
TTCCCACACGGCCGACTGGCCGAGGCACTCGTCCACCTCGACCTTCAGGCAGCCGCGGATCGGACTGCCCGCGGATTCCATCGCAGCGAGGAGCTCATGGCCGATCCAGCGGGCCAGCCATTCTGCGGTCGCGTTTACCACCGGCAGCAGCACGCACTCGTCGGCTGGAAACACCCAGCGGCGGTTCTGAAACCGCACGGTCACCTCGGTCGCCCCCGCCACGCCGTTCACAAGCGGGCCCGGGGCCGTGGACACGTCGAGCAGCCGATTCTGCGTGGGCAGGAGCATGTGGTGGTCGAGCCTCGACACGATGGCTAACAGCAGATCACGCAGTTTGACGAAATCTACGACCATGCCGTGGGCATCGGGCTGCCCCTCGACATCGACGCCCACCAGCCAGTTGTGGCCATGCACCGCTTCGCAGAGGTCGTCGGTGAGCGTGATGAAGTGGCCGGCACAGAAGACATGCACCGCCTTGCGGAGGCGGACCGTGAAGCGTTCGTTCATGTTCGGTGGCGAGTGGAAGTGGGAGGAGTTGAAACGTCAGCGAGCAGGCGACCGCTGCGACAAAGAATATAGAGGGCGGCTGCGGTGAGGTCGGCTGTCGTGCCGGGATTCAGCCGCCGGGGTGACCTCAGAGACAGGTCGAACTCGGGGATCATCTGCGGGCGAGCCAGGGCAGTGGCGGCCTGCTGCGACACCTCGATCGCCACAGGGAGGCCGTGCTTGCGGGCGATGAGCGCATCGGGCTCCCGCGCGAGTTGGGCGAGAAAGGCCTGCACGATCGCAGCGTCGAGGGCGAGACCGCGGTCGATCGCCGCGTCGAGATCGGCCACCAGGCCGGTGAAAAGCGAGTCGTAGCCGTCTGCCCAGAGCCTCGCGATGGAGTCGCGCGGGGCCGCGAGCCTCATCGCCGCCATCAGGTCGTCTGGCGGCGGCCCTGCCAGGTCGTGTTGCCCGCTCTGCCCCATGCCGCCCGGCTGGGCCAGCTCGATCGCCTGCCAGACATCGGCTGCATCGGCCGGGGTGAGCCCTGCGAGCACCTCCGCGACAGCAGCGGGGCTTTCGGGGCGATCATCCGGCACGGCTGCCAGCGGTGCGATTGCCAGCACGATGCCGAGATTGGCGTTGGACCGTGTCACCGACCTGGCTGCCGTCACGGCCGCGAGGATCGTGCGGCCCAGCGGCACCTCTGCCGCCTGTTCCATGGCCGGAGCGATCGCCAGGCCGGCAGCCACCAGTTCCGCATGGGTGAGGTCTGGAAACTCGGCGGCCGGATGCACATTGCCAGGCTTGGCCGTGGAGGCTTCGAGAATGCTGGCCGCGGCCGCAGACCAGCCACGCCCGTGCGGCGGGCAAGAACTGGGCAGGCGCGAAAGGGCCGAGGTGAGCTGCCGTAACACGGCCTCTGGGCTGGCGTCGGCACCGGGGTGGAGCGGGCCGGTGGAGTGAATGTGTGAATCCTGTTCAGTCAAACGCGGTGGCTATAGATAGGCCTCGACAGAGAGTACACTCTGCGGCGGGTTCAGCGACCGCGTCAAGCGGTTTCGGCCGTCTTTTCGGCGGCTTTTGGCGAAACATTCAAGCCTGAGGGAGTCGATGGCGATGCGGGAAAATCAGACGGACGGGAAAATCGGACCAGAGTGTTTCCTCAACCGCGAGCTGAGCTGGTTGGAGTTCAACCTGCGTGTGCTGGAGGAAGCGGAGAACACCGAGAATCCGCTCATGGAGCGGCTGAAATTCCTGGCGATTTTCAGTTCGAACCTCGACGAATTCTTCATGGTCCGGTTGGCAGGCGTCCGCGAGCAGGCCTTTGGCGAGAGTGCCCCGCAGGATTATTCGCCCGACGGTCTCAGCGCGATCGAGCAGCTCAAGGCGGTGGCCAAGCGGACACAGGATCTTGTGGCCAGACAGTATCGCTGCCTCAAGGAGAGCATCGGGCCGGCGATGGCCGCCGAGGGCTTCGAGCTGCTCCGCTACGATGCCTTGGAGGGTTCCCACCGCGAACACGTTGACAGGTTTTTCAGGGAGAGGGTGCTGCCGATCCTCACGCCCATGGCGGTCGATCCGGCCCATCCGTCGCCCCGCTATCACAATCGCGGCCTCTATCTGGGCGTGATGCTCGAACATGCGGAGGGGCTGGGCCCGAAGCGGTTGTTTGCCGTGGTGCAGGTGCCGCAGGTGCTGCCGCGGATCGTCGTGGTGCCCTCGACCTCCCCCGGCCGGACCAGCTTCGTGCTGCTCGAAGACGTGGTCGCAGCGCGGCTGCCGGAGTTGTTTGGCGGATTTCAGGTGCGGTCGTGGACCTCGTTCCGCATCACGCGTGACAGCGACCTGGAACTGCTGGAGCAGGAGTCGGACGACATGCTGCGGCTGATCGAGGATCGCCTCAAGGCGCGGCAACGCGGTCAGGCGGTCCGAATCGAGATCGCCTCGAAGGCAGACGAGTCACTGGCCCACATGATCATCGACGCCGAGGACCTGCATGATGGCAGGGCCGACGGCTACAGCGAGGTCTACCGGATCGACGGTCCGCTCGACCTGACCGCCCTCTGGGACCTCTACAAACTGCCCGGCTTCGAGAAGCTCCACGACAAGCCGTTCATCCCGCGGATGCCCCGCGGCCTCGACCGTCGTCGTGGCGACATCTTCTCCGCCATCGCCGCGGGCGACATTCTGCTGCATCATCCTTACGAATCGTTCGACCCCGTCGTGGATTTCGTGACGAGTGCGGCCAACGATCCCCGTGTGCTGGCCATCAAGCAGACGCTCTACCGCACCAGCGGCGACTCGCCCATCTCGCGGGCGCTGATCACCGCCGCGGAGTCGGGCAAGCAGGTGACGGCACTGGTGGAACTCAAGGCCCGCTTCGACGAGGCCAACAACGTGAGTTGGGCGCGGCAGATGGAGCGGGCCGGCGTGCACGTCGTGTTTGGATTCCTCGATCTGAAGACCCACTGCAAGGTGTCGATGGTGGTGCGAAACGAGGGGCAGCGGCTCCGTCGCTATGTGCACCTTGGCACGGGCAATTACAACCCGACGACGGCGTCGATCTACACCGATCTGGGCCTCTTCACCGCCGACGAGGCGATCGCGGAAGATGCTTCGGCTCTGTTCAATCTGCTCACCGGCTACTCGCAGGGGCATGCCTGGCGGAAGCTGGTCGTGGCTCCCAACGACCTCCATCGGCGGACCCTGGAATTGATCGAGGAGCAGACACAGCGGGCGGTCGCCGGCCGTCCGTCTCGGATCTTCGCCAAGCTCAACTCGCTCGTGGATCACACCGTGATCGAGGCGCTCTATCGGGCCAGCCAGGCCGGCGTGCCGATCGACATCGTCGCGCGGGGCATCTGTTGCCTGCGGCCGGGCGTGCCGGGGTTGAGCGAGACGATCCGTGTCCGCAGCATCGTCGATCGCTTCCTGGAACACAGTCGCATCTACGTCTTCGGTGCCGACGAGGAGGCTCAGGTCTATCTGTCGAGCGCTGACTGGATGCCACGAAACTTCTTCCGGCGGGTCGAGCTGATGTTTCCGGTGCTCGCGCCGGAACTGTCGTCGCGAATCTTGAAGGAGATCATCCCCCTGTATCTCACCGACAACATGCGTGCCCGGCAGTTGGATAAGGACGGCGTGTTTCATCTGCTGCATCCTGGGCCGGGAGAGATGCCGTTGCGAAGCCAGATTCAGATGCTCGAACAGGGGCTGCCGGAGGCCGATTCGTTCGGAGCCCCGGCATTGGCGGGCGGAGAGGGAGGGGCCGTCGGCCTGATGGGCTCTCCGACCGGCGGCCGAGGCCGTTCTGCCACGGGCAAGACGCGAAAGTCGCGGGGCTAGACGAAGGGGCCGTGGCCGCCATGGGGCGTCCCTGAACTTTGCCTGCTGCCTGCTACAATCTGAGGCTCAGCCTCGCGCCCGGAGCGTGATGGCGGGAGGCCCATTTCTCTAGAGCCCATTCGATGGCGGAAGACCACTATCAGACGCTCGGCGTGCCGAAGTCGGCATCGGCCGAGGACATTCGCAAGGCGTATCGCGAACTTGCGCGGAAGTACCATCCCGATCTCCATCCCGACGACAACGCGGCGAAGGAGAAGTTCAAAAAGGTCCAGACGGCCTTCGACGTGCTCAACGACTCGAGCAAGCGGGAGATGTATGACCGCTATGGCAGTTCGTTCGAGGGCGTGGGGGCGGGGGGGCCTGGCGGTGGCTGGGCCGGCGGTGGCGGAGGCCGTGGACCCTTTCCCGGTGCGGGCGGATTTCCCGGTGGCGGCGAGATCGATCTGGAAAGTCTCTTCGGCGGCGCCGGCGGGTTTGCCGACATGTTTCGCGGCGCGGGCGGCGGTGGAGGCGGAGGCGCCGCTGGCCGGGCCGGACGTGGCCGCAAGCGGGCTGCCCAGGTGGAAGGGGAGGATCTGACGGCCCGCATCGAGGTGCCGTTCAAGCTGGCGATCGAAGGCGGCAAGACCGATGTGCGAGTCGATCGCGACGGGAAAGCCGAAACGATCAGCGTGACGATTCCGCAGGGGCTGCCCGATGGCGCGAGAATGCGGCTCCGGGGACAGGGGCTGCCTGGTTCGGGCGGCGGAGCGGCCGGCGATCTGCTCCTGGAAGTGGGCGTGGAATCACATCCCGTATTTCGGCGCGATGGCGACACGCTCGAACTCACGCTGCCGGTCTCCCTCGCGGAGGCGATCGAAGGGGCCAAGGTGGATGTGCCCACCCCGTGGGGCACGATCAGCCTCCGCATTCCGGCGAACACGTCGGGCGGTCGCAAGCTCCGCGCAGCTGGCATGGGCGTGCGGCACTCGAATGGGGCGAAGGGAGATCTCATCGCCGAGGTGCAGATCATGCTGCCCGAGGCGGCTGATCCGGAGGCGGTCGCGAGGCTGCTCGACGCTGCGAAGGCGGCTGCCGGAACGGCCTCGCCGCGGCCGCAGCTGCGGTGGTGATGGCTCGATCTGCCGGCAGCGCCGGCTTTCCCCGTGCCGTGAGGCTCTTGTCGTCGGGCGACTTTGCGCGGGTGTTCGCCGTGCGGCGAAGTGCGGCGAGTGGGCCGCTGGTGCTCTACGCGTGTCCGGCCGTGAGTGCCGCGCAGCCGGCGCGGCTGGGGCTCTCCGTGTCGAGTCGGAACGGCAACGCGGTGGTCCGCAATCGCTGGAAGCGGCGGCTGCGGGAGGCGTTTCGCCAGGTGCGGACAGAGCTGCCCGCGGGCAACGACTATGTGATCGTGGTGCGGTCTGGAGCCGTGCCTGGGGGGGCCGCCGGAGCGCGGCATGTGGAGGAGATGATCCGCGATCTTGCCGCCCGAGTCGTGGCCCGGCCTGGGTATGCGGCGGCGGCCGACGCGGCGAGACAGGGCACCGGCCCGCAGTCTGCGGGTGGCCAGCCCCCGCGACGCCGGAGATGAGCCATGAAGCGGCCCCGGGAGATCTGGCAGAGTGTGGCGCGGGCGTGCGACCGCGCGGCATCGGCGGTACTTATCGGGCTTGTCATTCTTTACAAGCTCACGCTCAGTCCGCTGCTCGGCCGGCATTGTCGGTTTCAGCCGACCTGTAGCAGCTACTTCCGGCAGTCGGTCGAGAAGCACGGCGCCATCCGCGGCAGCCTCCGCGGCCTCGCCCGTATCGGCCGCTGCCACCCCTGGCATCCGGGCGGCTACGATCCGCCGTGA
>JBBAVO010000183.1:0-5729 GCA_040397635.1 Pirellulales bacterium | reverse complement strand
TCAGACCCGAGAGCACATGCAGCGGCTCGGCGATTCGCACGCCGGGTGGGACATAAAGCACGGTGCTGGCGGTGTGAAACGCCGCGTGCAACGCGGCGAACCAGTCGCACTGTGAGTCGATCACGGAGAACCAATGCCGCTCGAAGAGGTCGCCATGTGAAGCGAGCAGCCGATCGGCCGAGCCGAACAACACGCCCCGGCTGGCGAGTGCCGGATCGAGCTGTTCGTGGAGCACATGGCCGTCGAGCGAGAGCAGGCGTCCTGCCAGCTGCGTGCTGGTGCCGCCTGGTCGCGGTGCCTCGTCGAAAAACGACTCACCGCCAGAGGCGTCGCCCGCCAGAAAATCGGCAAGCAGGCCGGTGGGCACCGGGGCCTCGGGGCCTGGGCGACGCCGCGGTCCCCAGGCCTTCGGCTTGAACAGGCGGATGTCGGTCCGCATCCAGTTCTCGTCGCGACGATCGGGGAGAGCGAGTGCCTCGAGCCGCTCGAAGGCCGCAAGACGGCGGTCGTTCGCCCAAGCGGGAACAGCACGGCCCGAATGCTGATCGGTCAGCAGTTGGTCGAGCGACTCGCGGTCGAACGTGGCGGAGAGGGCGGGAGCTGCGGGAGTGGTCATGGGTGTGGAGGTCATCGGAATCGGATCACCCCACCGAGCCTTCCATTTGCAGCTCGATGAGCCGGTTCATCTCCACGGCATACTCCATCGGCAGTTCCTTCACGAGCGGCTCGATGAAGCCGCCCACGATCATCGTGCTCGCCTCGGCCTCCGTGAGGCCGCGGCTGGTGAGATAGAAGAGCTGCTCCTCGCCGATCTTCGAGACGCTCGCCTCGTGGCCGATGGAAACATCCTGCTCCTCGATCTCGATGTAGGGATAGGTGTCGCTACGGCTCTTGTCGTCGAGAATCAGGGCGTCGCAGACGACGCTCGACCGGCTCTTGCGGGCACCCGGCTCCACGCGGACGAGGCCGCGGTAGCTGGCCCGACCGCCGTTCTTGGAGATGCTCTTGGAGACGATCCGGCCCGACGTGTTGGGGGCGGCGTGCACGAGTTTCGCGCCGGCGTCCTGATGCTGGCCCGCCGAGGCGAAGGCGATCGAGAGGATCTCGCCGCGGGCACCAGGCTCCATCATGTAGACGGCCGGATATTTCATCGTCAGATGGCTGCCGAGGTTTCCGTCGATCCACTCCATCATCGCACCCTCGTAGGCCATCGCCCGCTTGGTGACGAGGTTGTAGATGTTGTTGGCCCAGTTCTGGATCGTGGTGTAGCGGCAGCGGCCGTGCTTCTTCACGACGATCTCGACCACGGCGGAGTGGAGGCTCTCCGTGGAATACATCGGCGCGGTGCAGCCCTCGACGTAGTGCACCTGGGCGCCCTCGTCGACGATGATCAGCGTCCGCTCGAATTGCCCCATGCTCTCGGCGTTGATGCGGAAGTAGGCCTGCAGCGGAAACTCGATCTTCACGCCCTTGGGCACATAGATGAACGAACCACCCGACCAGACGGCCGAGTTGAGGGCCGCGAACTTGTTGTCGGTGGGCGGGATGATCCGTCCGAAATACTCGCGAAGCAGGTCGGGATGCTCACGGACGGCGGTGTCGGTGTCGGTGAAGATGACACCCTGCTTCGAAAGGTCTTCCTGCAGCGAGCCGTAGACCACCTCGCTTTCGAATTGCGCCTTCACACCCGAGAGAAACTTCCGCTCAGCCTCGGGGATGCCGAGACGGTCGAAGGTCTTCTTGATGGCATCGGGAACTTCTTCCCAGGTCTTGCCCTGCTGCTCGGCGGGCTTCAAGTAGTAGAAGATGTCCTGGAAGTCGACGGCGATGTCGCCACCCCAGTGGGGCATCGGCTTGGAGTTGAAGATCTCGAGCGACTTGAGCCGGAAGTCGCGCATCCAGGCCGGTTCCCGTTTCATCTCCGAGATCTGCGAGACGATATCAGCATCGATGCCGCGGCGGGCCTTGAAGACGGCCGGCGAGTCGGTGCGAAAATCGTACTTGTTGATCTCGCCGATGGCGTCGCCCGTGCCGATCGCGATCGTGCTGGAATCGATCGCTGATTGATTGAAACCGGTGGCCATGAGTTGGTTCCTTCAGATGTCGGTCTGGTGGTGGTGGTCTGGTAGTGTCAGGCGGTGACGGGCTGGGCGGTTTCGCTGCCGAGTGCATCCTGCATCGACTGCTCCGCGGCCGCGGCCTCGGGATAGGCTGCGCGAATCCGTTCGTAGCCCCTCTTGTGCAGTTCGGCGGCCAGTTCCGGGCCACCCGATTCGACGATCCGGCCGCCGAGCATCACGTGCGTCCGCAGCGGGATGTTGTGCTCGAGCAATTGCTCGTGGTGCGTGATGATGAGGATGCCCATCTCGGCGCCGCCGATCCTCGCGATGCTCTGGCTGGCGAGACGGACGGCGTCGGCATCGAGGCCGCTGTCGGTCTCGTCGAGGATCGCAAACTTGGGGCGAAGCATGGCGAGTTGGAGGATCTCGGCCCGCTTCATCTCGCCGCCGGAAAATCCGTCGTTGACGTACCGCCGGGCAAACTCCGTGTCGATCGACAGGTCGGCCATCTTCGCCTTGAGTTCGCTGCGGAAATCCCGCATCGGCATCAGTTCCTGCCCTTCCTTGCGTTCGGGATTGCGGACGTTGGTCACCGCATGCCGCAGGAAGTCGGCGAGTCGCACGCCGGGGATCGACATCGGCCGCTGAAAGGCCAGAAAGACACCGGCGCGGGCCCGCTGATCGGGTTCCATGGCGAGCAGATCGTGCCGCGTGCCATCGGCTTCCACCAGTTCGATCGAACCGGCCGTTACTTCATAGGACGGGTGGCCCATAATGCAGTAGCCCAGCGTGCTCTTGCCGGAGCCGTTGGGACCCATCAACGCATGGATCTCGCCGCGGCCGATCTCCAGATCAACCCCCTTGAGGATCTCCTGGCCCTCCACGGCGGCATGGAGCCCGGAGATGACGAGTTTTTCCTGCGGTTGGGCGGTCATGAGTCTTCCTTTTCGGGTGTTTCTGGGTGGCTGCCGCTCAGGACTGCACCTTCTGGTGGTCGAACACAAGGCTGCCGTCGGCAACCGGCGAGACGACATAGCCGGAGTGGTGGGGCACCGGGAGTTCGTCATCGACCTTGCCCGCGCTCCCGACCCGCTTGGCGATCCGCTGACCCTGGATCTTATCCTGGATCCGCATCAGACCTTCGAGCAGGCTTTCCGGACGCGGCGGGCAGCCGGGCACGTAGACATCGACCGGCACGACCAGATCGACACCCTTGACGACATGGTAGCCCCATTTGAAGTAGGGGCCGCCACCGGTCGTGCAGGCACCCATGGCGATCACATACTTCGGATCGGGCATGAGGTTGTAGAGACGGCGGACTCGGCTGGCCATTTTGTAGGTGACGGTACCGGCCACGATCATGAGATCTGCCTGACGGGGCGTGGCCCGGAAGGCACCGGCGCCGAACCGGTCGAGGTCGTAGCGACTGGCACCGGCGGCCATCATCTCGATGGCACAACAGGCGAGACCGAAGGTCATCGGCCAGATGCTCGACTGCCGAGCCCAGTTGATGGCCTGCTCGACGGTGGTAAGGACCATGTTTTCCTCGAACCGACCCTCGATCCAGGGCGTTGGGTTGACCAGTGGCTGCGTCATCGGAGGCTCCGCGTTTGAACGGTACGTGTGGTGATGGGGGTCGTGGTGGGAAAAATATTCGGCATTCGATGCTTCAGCCTGGTTTGATGCAAGTGGCACCGGTCGCGGGCTGCGATCCGTTCTCAATACGGGCAGCATCATCGTCGCTGCCCACGGTGAATCGGCAGCAGGGGGCGCCGTCCAGCCGGCACTCGGTCAGTTGCACAGCCGAGCCCACGAGATCCTGGAGCATCAGTCGTTCGGCTGCACAGATGCCGCGATCCTGCTCGGCCAGTTCGGGGTAGGGGCAGGCATAGCTTGTGAGCACAGGGAGGCCGCCGTTCTCGGGGCCAGACGCCGGCTCGACGCCGCAGGAAATACGACGTTCCTGGAGGATTTTGGCGGTGCTTTCCAGGCGTTGCCGGGGCGTGCCGCCGGAAACCTCCTCGCGATACATGCTGGCCATGGCGGCGCCGATCCGCGAGAGCAGGCCCTGGCGGACGGCCGGTTCGCGGACACTGCGGATTTCCCGCCACAGCACCAGCGCCAGATCACGAAAATTGTCACCGCCGGTCCGCCGGCCCTTTTCGGTCAGGCTGTAGACATGCGATGGCCGGCCCCGCAGGCGGTTGGTGCCGGGCTCTCCAGCGCTGCAAAGCCCTCCGGAAACAGTGGTGCGGCCGACCAGACCCGCCCGCATCAGCCGGTCGAGCCGCTGGCGGACCGCGGTTGCCGTCACGCCCAGTCGCTTGGCGAGGTCGCCGACACCCAGCCTGTCGTCCACTCTGAGCAGCTCGATGACGGCTGCGTCGGAGGCACGGTGTTCGGCGGGGGCGGGGTGACTGCTCATGCCTTTACTTTAGGCGTTTGTTGATTTTTAACAAGTCAGCCTGCGAATAATCGCCCGTGTTCCGGGCGTCAGGCAGAAGGCTGCCTCGGGAAGCTCGTTGCCATGGCGTCGAGAAACTCTTCTCGGGTGGTCACCCGCGACACCTTCCCGCGGAAGTCGCGGGCGCCCGGCAGCCCCTGCGCATACGCACAGGCGAATTTTCGCATCAGCAGCGTGCCCCGCTCGACGCCGAACCGCTGGCAGACGAGGTCGTAGTGATGGAGCACCAGTTCCCGCTGCTCATCGAGCGTGGGATCGGGCGGCATCGGCTCGCCCCGCAGGAGCGCCGCCACCTGGGCGAAGATCCACGGTCGCGCGAGTGCCTCGCGGGCGATCATCACGCCATCGACACCGCTCTCGCGGAGCCGGGCGACGGCGGTCTCGGCGGAGTCGATGTCGCCGTTCCCCACGACCGGCATTCGCGACACGCTCCGCTTCACCTCAGCGATCGCCTCCCAATCGGCCCTGCCGGTGAAGAACTGCGACGCCACGCGGCCGTGCACCGTCAGGCACGAGGCTCCAGCCTCCTCGATCCGCTGCGCAACCTCGATGGCGGTGCGGCAGGTGTCGGCGCAGCCGAGGCGGATCTTCGCCGTGACAGGCACGCCGTCGCACGCCTCAACCACACGTCGCACGATCGTGCCGACGCGGTCTGGATCCCGCAGCAGCCACGACCCGCTGTGGGCCTTCTCCGTGACCTGGCGAACAGGGCAGCCGAAATTGAGGTCAACGACGCTGACACAAAACTCCTTGGCGAGACGGCGGCCGACCTGCGCAAGGTTGTCGGGATCGTTGTCCCACATCTGCACCGCCAGTGGCCGGGGTTCCTCCCGCACGCCCCAGAGCCGGTCGGGATGCTCGCCGCGGTGCGTCTCCATCCAGCTGGCGCTGCGTGCGGCGATCATCTCGGTGGCCAGCAGACCCGCCCCGCCGCACTCGCGGACCACCTGTCTGTAGGCGAAATTCGTGTAGCCCGCCATCGGCGCTTGCAACACCGGTGGATCGACGACCACCGGGCCGATGGCGAGTGGCGCGACGGTGGCGCGGGGGCCTGCGGGGGCAGTGGTGGTGGCTGGCATGACGTGGCACTGAGGAGGCGATCACGCGGAACACGACCCGCGCACGATACTCTTCAGCTTACTCGCTGCCGCCCGGCCGACACGGAGCGGCTGCTCGACGCCGTGAAAAGAGATGAGCACCTCGTT